>NZ_MQTS01000108.1:31733-52793 GCF_020532825.1 Arthrobacter sp. SO3 | reverse complement strand
GCCCATGGCGGCGTCGGGCCGGGCGGAGAAGTCCCCGCCCCGGCCGAGGTCGAAGATGGCCGCCGCCGGAACGATCGGGACCACGCCGCCCGTGACCGGGAAGCCCCTGCCGTTCTCCTCGCACCATTGCTGGGCTCCGTGCGCCGCGGCGAGGCCGAAGGCGCTTCCCCCGGTGAGCACGACGGCGTCCACGGTACGGCTCAGCGTCGTGGGGTCCAGGGCGTCAGTCTCGTGCGTCCCGGGGCCCCCGCCCCGGACGTCGACGGAGCCCACCGTCCCGGGCGGAGGCAGCACGACCGTCACTCCGCTCAGCCAGCCGCTGCCCGCCCGGCCGGCATGGCCGACTTTCAGTCCCGGCACATCTGTTATCGCAGTCATGGCTCTATTGTGCGCTCCGGCGCGGAACCGCTGTCTCCACGCAACTCTCCACCGACTTGACGAATCGCGCGATGATATCCGAATCCCGGACAAGCGGTATGTAATACTGCAGGCAATACAGCGTTAACAGGCGACGAAGCCTTGGACAACAAAGCCCCCTCGGGGTCTTGTGCGGGGTTCTGCCCACCAACCATGTGGTGAAGTGATAGCAAGGTATCCCCGCCCACCCGTCTGCCACCGGCAGGCAAGGACCCGTTAGAGACCTGAATGACGAGACAATTAACCGACCGGCCCCGCGCCGCCGTCGAGACCAAACCGACCGCGACCCCGCGACGCCGCTGGTCCCCCAGAGCCCGCCGGGACTTCTTTGTCTTCCTGGCCCTGGCCCTGCCGAACCTTCTGCTGATTGCGGTTTTCACCTACCTTCCGCTCTTCAACAACATCTACTACTCCACCCTCGACTGGACCCTGGGCTCAGCCTCGGCCACGGTGGTGGGCCTGGACAACTACGTCACGTTCTTCACAAGCACGGACGCCACCAAAGTCCTGGGCACCACCGCCGTTTTCACCCTCATCACGGTCGGCGGTTCCATGCTGCTCGGCCTGCTGGTCGCCATCGCCCTGAACTCCAAAATCCGCGGCACAACCTTCGCGCGCTCAGCCGTCTTCGCCCCGTACGTGCTCAGCGGTGTCGGCGTCGGCCTCGTCTGGTTGTTCATTTTCGATCCCGGCTACGGCGTGCTGGCCTGGCTGCTGCGCGGCATCGGACAACAGAGCCCGCAGTGGATCAATGATCCGCAGTTGTCCCTGGTCATGGTCATCATCGTCTACGTCTGGAAGAACCTGGGCTACTGCGCGGTCGTCTACCTGGCCGGGCTGCAGTCGCTGCCGCAGGATGTCATGGAGGCCGCGTCGCTCGATGGTGCCAACGGCCTCCGGCGCTTCCTGAGCATGTCCCTGCCGCTGCTCTCCCCCACCACGTTCTTCCTGCTCATCACCACCATGCTGAGCTCGCTGCAGGCCTTCGACCTGATCCGGATCATGACCCCGCTGGGCAACGGCACCAGCACGCTGATCTACGAGGCCTACCTCCAGGCCTTCGGGGCGTTCAACCGGGCGGGCTACTCGGCCGCGATCTCTGTGGTCCTGTTCGCCATCCTGCTCATCATCACCCTGCTGCAGTTGCGGTTCGTCGAACGGAAGGTGCACTACTCATGAGCACACTGTCCCCGGTCAGCCCTGACCCTGCCGCCGAGTCAGAGTCCGTTCCCGACGCCGGCCCGGAGATTCCGCTGCAGCGTCACCGGCCGTTCTCCCGGGCAAACCTGGCCCAGACGATTGCCGGCGGCTACCTTCCGCTGGTCCTGGCCACCCTGGTGGTTTTCCTGCCCCTGCTGTGGATGGTGCTGAGTTCCCTCAAACAGCCCGGCGAGATCATCACGATGGACCTGAAGATCCTGCCGGAAAGCCTGAACCTCGAAAACTACAACATCGCCATGACGACGGTGCCGTTCACCCAGTTCTTCGTGAACAGCCTGATCGTCACCAGCGTGGGCGCCACCATCAAGGTCCTCCTGGCCATCCTGACCGCCTACGCCCTGGTGTTCGTCCGGTTCCCCTACAAGAACGCCATCTTCGTGCTGATCCTCGTGGCCCTGATGGTCCCGCCGCAGGTGTCCATCCTGCCCAACTACATCCTGATCGCGGGCATGGGCGGCAAGAACACCCTATGGGGCATCATCCTCCCGGGCCTGGGCACGGCGTTCGGCACCTTCCTGCTGCGCCAGCACTTCATGACGCTGCCCGCCTCCATCCTCGAATCGGCCGAGATCGACGGCGCCGGCCACTGGCGCCGTCTCTGGCGGATCGTGGTACCGGTCTCCGGCCCCTCGATCGCCACGGTGGCCCTCGTCGTCGTCGTAAGCGAATGGAACGACTACATCTGGCCACTCATCATCACCGACCGCCCCGAGACGATGACGCTGCCGGTGGGCCTGACCCTGCTGCAGAACTCTGAAGGCAACGGCTCCGGCTGGGGCATCCTGATGGCCGGTGCCGTGCTCGTGATCTTTCCCATCCTGCTGGTCTTCGCGGCCCTGCAGCGTTACATCGTGGCCGGGCTTACCCAGGGCAGCGTCACCGGGTGACCCCGCCGCCGCCTGTCCCACTTCACCCGCGTTCGTTCGACCTTAGACAGCCAATCAACGAGTCAGCATCATCGAAAGGATCCACCATGGCATTGAACCTTGACCGGAGGCACTTCCTGGGACTGGCAGGTGCCGGCGCCGGCGCCGCCGCCCTGTCTGCCTGCGGAGGCCCGTCCACCGCAGGTCCGGCGTCCGCAACGGCGGCCTCCGACATCGATTTCAGCGGGGTCAAGCCCGCAGCCTCGTTCGATTTCTGGTCCAACCACCCGGGCAAGTCCCAGGACGTGGAGAAGGCCATCATCGATCAGTTCCAGGCCAAGTTCCCGGACATCAAGGTCAACCTGGTCACCGCCGGGGCCAACTACGAGGAAATCGCCCAGAAGTTCCAGACCTCGCAGGCCGCTAAGTCCGGCCTCCCGGGCCTCGTGGTCCTCTCTGACGTCTGGTGGTTCCGGTACTACTCCAACGGCAACATCATCGCCCTCGACAGCGCGATCAAGCAGCTGGACATCAAGGTGGATGACTTCCAGAAGTCCCTGATCGCCGATTACAAGTACGCGGACAAGCAGTGGGCGCTCCCCTACGGCCGCTCAACCCCGCTGTTCTACTACAACAGGGACCACTTCAAGGCTGCCGGGCTGCCGGACCGCGCCCCGAAGACCTGGCAGGAGTTTGCCGAGTGGGCGCCGAAGTTGAAGGCCAGCTCCGGCGCCCAGTACGCCTACATCTACCCGGCACTGGCCGGTTACGCCGGCTGGACGCTGCAGAACAACCTGTGGGGCTGGGGCGGCAGCTGGTCCAACGAGTGGAACGTCAACTGCGACTCCGCCGAGTCGGTCGCCGCACTGCAGTGGGCACAGGACTCCATCTTCAAGGACAAGTGGGCAGGCGTCTCGTCCAAGGAAGCCGCCGATGACTTTGCCGCCGGCATCACCTCCTCCACGATCTCCTCCACGGGTTCGCTGCTGGGCGTGCTGAAGTCCGCTTCGTTCAACGTGGGCGTTGGCTACCTGCCGGGCGGTCCGAAGAACGAAAGCCCGGTCTGCCCCACCGGCGGCGCAGGGCTGGGCATCCCCAGCGGGGTCAGCAAGGAGGTCCAGCTCGCGGCCGCCACCTTCCTGAAGTTCATGACTGAGCCGGAAAATACCGTGCAGTTCTCCGCCGCGACCGGCTACATGCCCACCCGCACCTCGGCGGACATGACCGCAGTGCTGGCCGCCACCCCGCAGATCAAAACCGCCATGGACCAGCTCACCGTGACCCGCGTGCAGGACAACGCCCGCGTGTTCCTGCCGGGCGCGGACCAGGAGATGGCGAAGTCCGCCGCGGCGATTCTCACCCAGCAGGGCGACGTCCAGGCCACCATGACGGCCCTCAAGGCCACCCTGGAAGGCATTTACACCAAGGACGTCAAGCCCAAGCTCAAGAGCTGACGCGGCGCAAGGCCCCTTTCGCTACAACGAATCCCTGGCGATGCTGGTATTCCAGCATCGCCAGGGATTCTTTGCGTCATGGGCAAAACAGCGCATCACCAGCGCCAATGCGAGTCCTCGGAGCTGGAGCGGATCGCCCGCCATTGCCCGCATCGCTATCCGCCGGAGCTCAGCCGAGCAGGGCCAGTTGCGCGGCTCCAATTTCCCTACGACACGACGAATCCCTGACGCTGCCGTATTCCAGCATCGCCAGGGACGTTCTGTGTCATCGGCAAACCAGCGCATCGCCAGGGCCGTTCTGAGTCATCGGCAAACCTGCGCATCGCCAGCGCGCTGGCGCATCACGGCCGGGCACCGGAGCGGATCTCAGGCGCTGGCGCGAGGCGCCAGCGCCACGACGCGTCGCCGCGCGCCGGAGGTCAGGGAATCGGGACGGGCACGACGCCGAGCGGGGCCAGTTTCGCGGCACCGCCGTCGGGCGCGGAGAGGACCCAGATGCCCTTCTCGTGGACGGCCACGGAGTGCTCCCACTGGCAGGACCGCTTGCCGTCGGTGGTCACGACCGTCCAGTCATCCTCGAGCACAGCGGTTTCGATACTCCCCCGCACCAGCATGGGCTCGATGGCCAGGCACAGCCCCGGGCGGATCTTGGCCCCGCGGTGGTTGGTGCGGTAGTTCGGCACGTCAGGGGACATGTGCATCTCGGAGCCAATCCCGTGGCCCACGTAGTCCTCGAGGATACCCAGCGGCTTCCCGGGCACCGAGGACACATAGTCGTCCACGGCGTTGCCGATGTCGCCGACGAACTTGCCGGTCGCCAAGGCAGAAATCCCGTGCCACATCGCGGCCTCGGTGACGTCGGAGAGCCGCTGGTCCTCGGGGTCGGCGGTGCCCACGATCACGGTGCGGGCCGAGTCGGAGTGCCAGCCGTCCAGGATCGCGCCGCCGTCGATCGAGAGGATGTCCCCGTCCTGCAGGACGCGGCCGCCGGGGATGCCGTGCACGACTTCCTCGTTGACCGAGGTGCAGATCGTGGCGGGGAAGCCGTGGTAGCCGAGGAAATTGGAGGTGGCGCCGGCGTCCTTGAGGACCGCGGCGAACACGGCGTCGAGGTCCTTGGTGGTCTTCCCCGGGGAGGCAGCGGCCACGGCGTCGTCGAGGGCGCGGCTGAGCACGAGTCCGGCCGCGTGCATGGAGCGCATCTGGGCGTTGGTCTTGTATTCGATGCGTGGCTGGCCGAATGCCATCCGCGACTTCCTTTCGTTGGGGCTGTGCCGCCCCGGGAGGCGGACTGCCAAATGGCTGAGGCCCCTCCCGGTGTCCCGGGAGGGGCCTCAAAGTTCGCGGCCTGAATCAGGCCGACTGGGCCTCTTTGATGGCTTCCATGACGCGGTCGGTGACCTCGTCGATGCCGCCGATGCCGTCGACGCGGGTCAGGATGCCGCGGTCGGCATACTTGGCGACCACAGCCTCCGTCTGGCCGTGGTACAGGTCCAGGCGGTGCCGGATGACGGCCTCGTTGTCGTCGGTGCGTCCGGTTTCCTGGGCGCGGCCCAGCAGGCGGGTGACGAGTTCCTCGTCGTCGGCCGTGAGCTGCAGGACGACGTCGAGCTTCTGGTCGCCGTCGGCCAGGATCCCGTCGAGGTAATCCACCTGCGCGGTGGTGCGCGGGTAGCCGTCCAGGAGGAAGCCGTTCTCGACGTCGTCCTCGCTGAGACGGTCGCGGACCATCTTGTTGGTCACGCTGTCCGGGACGAAGTCGCCCGCGTCCATGTACTTCTTGGCTTCAATGCCAAGCGGGGTCTCACCCTTAACGTTGGCGCGGAAGATGTCTCCCGTGGAAATCGCAATGACGCCGAGGCGCTCTGAAATGCGCTCCGCCTGCGTTCCCTTGCCGGATCCGGGAGGTCCGATAATCAACATTCTCGTCATCGCAAAAGCCCTTCGTAGTGACGCTGCTGTAGCTGCGCATCTATCTGCTTGACGGTCTCCAAACCGACGCCGACCATGATCAGGATCGAGGTGCCACCGAACGGGAAGTTCTGGTTGGCATTGATCAGGACCAGTGCGACCAGCGGGATCAGTGCTACAAAGCCCAGGTACATGGCCCCCGGGAGGGTGATCCTGGAAAGCACATACTGCAGGTAATCCGCGGTCGGCTTGCCGGCACGGATACCCGGAATGAAGCCGCCGTACTTCTTCATGTTGTCAGAAACTTCTTCAGGGTTGAAAGTGATCGCAACATAGAAGTAAGTGAAGAACACAATCATGGCGAAGTAGAGCACCATGTAGATCGGGTGGTCGCCGCGGGTCAGGTTGTTGTTGATCCACTCAACCCACGGTGCAATCGGCTCGCCCGGCTTGGGCTGGTTGAACTGGGAGATCAGGCCCGGCAGGTACAGCATCGAGGATGCGAAGATGACGGGCACGACGCCGGCCATGTTCACCTTGATGGGGATATACGTGCTGGTGCCGCCCACGGTGCGGCGGCCGATCATCCGCTTGGCGTACTGCACCGGGATGCGGCGCTGGGACTGCTCCACGAAGACCACCGCGGCCACGGTCAGCAGGCCGATGACCAGGACCATAAAGAACGTCCCCGGACCCTGCGAGGTCCAGATGGCACCCAGCGAGGTGGGGAAGCTCGAGACAATGGAGGTGAAGATCAGCAGCGACATGCCGTTGCCGACACCCTTTTCCGTCACCAGCTCACCCATCCACATGATCAGGCCGGTACCGGCCGTCAGCGTGATGACGATGAGGATCGTGGTGATGATGCTGTCATCGGGGATGACCGGAAGCTGGCAGTTCGGCAGCAGCTGGCCGGAACGGGCCAGGGACACGAGGGTCGTGGCGTTCAGCAGGCCCAGGGCGATCGTCAGGTACCGCGTGTACTGCGTCAGCTTCGACTGGCCCGAGGCGCCTTCCTCGTACAGCTCCTGGAACCGGGGAATGACCACCCGGAGCAGCTGGACGATGATGCTCGCCGTGATGTACGGCATGATGCCCAGGGCGAAGACGGACACCTGCAGCAGTGCACCGCCGCTGAACAGGTTGACGAGCTGGTAAATGCCGCCCGAGGTCTGACCGTTCTGCAAGCATTGCTGGACATTCTGGTAGCTCACACCGGGCGAGGGGATGAAGGCACCCAAGCGGAAGATTGTGATAATTGCCAGCGTGAACAACAACTTGCGTCGCAGATCAGGCGTGCGAAAGGCCCGGCCAAATGCGCTAAGCAAGCGTCCTCCTGAGTAATAAGTAAAGTCGTGTGAGATAGGTCAAATAAACCCAACAACCGAGTCTAGCGGGTGGACGCGCCCCGCGAACAATCGCCGGGCCTTGAAAATAAAAAAACTCCCGGCACCTAAGGGCCTGAGCCCCGGGTGCCGGGAGTTTCCACAACGGGCAACTGCCCCGCCGCCTCGTTAGAGGGCGGTGGTGCTTCCGCCTGCTGCAGCAATCTTTTCTGCGGCGCTGGCCGAGAATGCGTGGACGGTGACGTCAACCTTGACGGTGATGTCGCCGGTGCCAAGCACCTTGACGGGCTGGTTCTTGCGAACGGCACCCTTTTCGACCAGGTTCTCCACGGTGACTGCGCCACCTTCCGGGAACAGCTCGTTGAGCTTGTCCAGGTTTACAACCTGGTACTCAACCCGGAACGGGTTCTTGAAGCCGCGCAGCTTCGGCAGGCGCATGTGCAGCGGCAGCTGGCCGCCGGCAAAGCCAGCCTTGATCTGGTAGCGGGCCTTCGTACCCTTGGTACCGCGACCAGCGGTCTTACCCTTGGAACCTTCACCACGACCAACACGGGTCTTGGCGGTCTTGGCACCCGGGGCGGGACGCAGGTGGTGCACCTTCAGTGCGTTCTGCTTCTCAGCAGCGGCGCCCTGTGCCTTCTCGGCGGTGTTATTCTCTGCCATTTACTTCGCCTCCTCTACCTTTACCAGGTGCGGAACCGTGTTGAGCATCCCGACGGTCACGGCGTCGGCGGTGCGGACAACGGTGTGTCCGATCCGCTTCAGGCCGAGGGACCGCAGGGTGTCGCGCTGGTTCTGCTTGCCGCCAATGGCGGACCTGATCTGAGTGATCTCCAACTTTGCGTCGGAGACAAGCACGTTCTTAGCCAACTCAGACACCTGCCTTCTGGTTCAAAAGCGCCTTCACCATTGCCGGCGGAGCGATCTCGTCGAGCGGGAGGCCGCGGCGTGCTGCCACTGCTGCCGGCTCTTCGAGGCGCTTCAGCGCGTCAACAGTCGCGTGCACGATGTTGATGGCGTTGGAAGATCCGAGCGACTTGGAGAGGATGTCGTGGATGCCCACGCACTCCAGTACTGCGCGGACCGGACCGCCGGCGATAACACCGGTACCGGCGGAAGCCGGACGCAGCATGACGACGCCTGCAGCGGCCTCACCCTGTACGCGGTGCGGGATGGTGCTGCCGATGCGGGGAACGCGGAAGAAGGACTTCTTGGCTTCTTCGACGCCCTTTGCGATTGCGGCAGGAACTTCCTTAGCCTTGCCGTAGCCAACGCCGACCATACCGTTGCCGTCACCGACGACGACGAGGGCGGTGAAGCTGAAGCGACGACCACCCTTGACGACCTTGGAAACACGGTTGATGGTTACGACGCGCTCTACGAACTGGCTCTTTTCGGCTTCGCGGCCACCATCGCGGCCACCACGGCCACCACGGTCGCCACGGCCCTGGCCGCGGTCGCCACGCTCGCCACGTCGAGCAGCGCCACCACGGGCGCCGTCGGTGGTAGCAGGCGCAGCGGTCTCAGCTGCCGGAGCAGCTACAGCTTCAGTCACCTGAATGTCCTTTTCGTTATTTTCGGTCACAGTGACAGCCCACCTTCACGTGCGCCGTCAGCGACGGCGGCGATCCGGCCGTGGTACTTGTTACCACCGCGGTCGAAGACAACGGCTTCGATACCGGCAGCCTTGGCACGCTCGGCGACGAGCTCGCCAACGCGCTTGGCCTTGGCAGTCTTGTCACCTTCGAATGCACGAAGGTCGGCTTCCAAAGTGGAGGCGCTCGCTACGGTCAGGCCCTGGGTGTCATCGACAACCTGGACGAATACGTGGCGTGCGGAACGGTTGACGACCAGACGAGGACGTACAGCCGTTCCGGAAATGCGCTTGCGGATACGAAGCTGGCGGCGGCTGCGCTGGGCAGACTTGCTCTTGTTCGTACGCTTCTTGTTAATTGCGATCGCCATGGTTACTTACCAGCCTTTCCGACCTTGCGGCGGATGACTTCGCCTGCGTAACGGATGCCCTTGCCCTTGTAGGGGTCCGGCTTCCGCAGCTTGCGAATGTTGGCAGCAACCTCGCCGACCTGCTGCTTGGAGATGCCTGAAACAGAGAGCTTGGTCGGGGTCTCTACTGCAAAGGTGATGCCGTTCGGTGCCGAGATGTTGACCGGGTGGCTGTAGCCCAGAGCGAACTCCAGGTCAGAACCCTTTGCCTGAACGCGGTAACCGGTACCGACGATTTCAAGCTTCTTCTCGTAGCCTGCGGTGACACCCTGGATCATGTTGGCGATCAGGGTGCGGGTCAGGCCGTGCAGCGAACGTGAGGCGCGCTCGTCGTTCGGGCGGGCGACAGTCAGGGTGCCATCTTCCAGGGAAACCTCGATCGGGCTGGGCACAGTGTGGCTCAGCTCGCCTTTGGAACCCTTGACATTGACGACAGAGCCGTCAACCTTGACCTCAACGCCGGCAGGAACGGTGATGGGGAGACGTCCAATACGTGACATTATTCTCTTCCTTTCCCGTTACCAGACGTAAGCGAGGACTTCGCCGCCCACGCCCTTCTTGCCGGCCTGCTTGTCAGTCAAGAGGCCGGAAGAGGTGGACAGGATTGCGACACCCAGGCCACCGAGCACGTGCGGCAGGTTGGTGGACTTTGCGTAAACGCGCAGTCCCGGCTTGGAAATACGACGAACGCCAGCGATTGAACGCTCGCGGTTCGGACCGAACTTGAGCTCGAGGGTCAGCTTCTTGCCAACCTCAGCGTCTTCTTCTTTCCAGGAGGCGATGTAACCTTCGGCCTTCAGGATGTCGGCAACGCGTGCCTTGAGCTTGCTGTACGGCATGGACACGGAATCGTGGTATGCCGAGTTTGCGTTGCGCAGACGAGTAAGCATGTCTGCGACGGGATCTGTCATTGTCATGGTGGGCTCTTGCCCTTCCTCATAACGGTTTCCGCCGTGCAGTCTTTCCCGGAGGAACCTGCGCGGACGGACCTTTTACGTAGCTAGATTAATCTTCGGTCTTGAACGGGAAGCCAAGCGCCTTGAGCAGCGCGCGGCCTTCGTCGTCGGTCTTGGCAGTGGTCACGACGGTGATGTCCATGCCGCGAACGCGGTCGATGGAATCCTGGTCGATCTCGTGGAACATAACCTGCTCGGTCAGACCGAAGGTGTAGTTGCCGTTGCCGTCGAACTGCTTGCCGCTGAGGCCCCGGAAGTCACGGATACGCGGCAGAGCCAGCGTGACCAGACGGTCCAGGAATTCCCACATGCGGTCCCCACGCAGAGTTGCGTGTGCACCGATCGGCATGCCTTCGCGCAGCTTGAACTGTGCGATCGACTTGCGGGCTTTGGTTACCTGCGGCTTCTGGCCGGTGATCAGGGTGAGATCGCGGACAGCGCCGTCGATCAGCTTGGAGTCCTTGGCGGCATCTCCAACACCCATGTTCACAACGACCTTGACCAGACGGGGAACCTGGTTGACGTTCTCGTACTTGAATTCCTCAACGAGCGTGCTCTTGATGGAATCCGCGTACTTGGTCTTCAGACGAGGAACGATCTTGCTTGCCGGAGTCTCGAGAGTCTCAGTCATTAGATGTCCTTCCCTGAGCTCTTGGCCACGCGGACACGCACGTCGCGCTTCACGCCATCGCGCTCAACGGTCTCGGTGCGGAAACCGACGCGGGTGGGCTTCTTGGTGGACGGGTCAACCAGAGCCACGTTGGAGATGTGGATCGTAGCCTCGACGACTTCGATGCCACCGGTCTTGGTGCCGCGCTGCGACTGACCGACCTTGGTGTGCTTGGTTACGCGGTTAATTCCCTCGACCAACACACGGTTGGACTCGGGGAACACGCGCAGAACCTTGCCCTGCTTGCCTTTGTCGCCGCCGCGCTCAGCCTTGGCGCCAGTGATGACCTGAACGAGGTCACCCTTTTTGATCTTAGCCATGGACTAAAGCACCTCCGGAGCCAGAGAAACGATCTTCATGAACTTCTTATCGCGAAGTTCACGACCAACCGGTCCGAAGATACGGGTACCGCGGGGGTCACCGTCGTTCTTCAGGATCACAGCTGCGTTCTCGTCAAACTTGATATAGGAACCATCCGCACGGCGGCGTTCCTTCTTGGTACGGACGATGACAGCCTTGACGACGTCGCCCTTCTTTACGTTGCCGCCCGGAATTGCGTCCTTGACGGTAGCGACGATAACGTCGCCAATGCCTGCGTAGCGACGGCCAGATCCACCGAGAACGCGAATGGTAAGGATTTCCTTAGCACCCGTGTTGTCGGCGACCTTGAGTCGCGACTCCTGCTGAATCACTATTTACTCCTTGCGTCGCGCTGGTTCTCAGACCGAAAGTCTTCCTACGGAATGAGCCTTGCGGAACGGTTGATCGGGGTGTCTCTTGACCTGCCTGGATTTTGCCAGACCAGGCCTAAACTCCCGTGCCAAAAACATTTGCTTCCCAGGCGGATTCCGACGAATCGGGGCGCAAGGGGGCACTATGCCGTGGCACGCTTGTTTACGAGGTTGATGACGGCGCACAGAGGGCGCCATACAAACTCAAAATCTTAGCACGTTTAAGCCGTATCCCCATATCACAGCTTCGCCGCCGCAGCACAGGCCAACGCCGCAAAGTCCAGGGCAGTACGAGTCAGTCCGAGGCAACACAGGCAACGCGGCAGCAAGGCCGAACGGGGTCCTACAGGCCAGCACGGCACAGCAGCCCCCGACAGCGTCACGCCCGGCAGCCTTTTGGCCCTGCTTGTGCTGCACTCCCCCGGAATCCCGGGCCGTCGGCGTCGCCCACCTGCCGAAACCGTGCCCTGCGTGACGCGTGACTCGCGTCCCGCGGCACACCGGGGTCCCGGCGCCCGTGCTTCGCCGCCGCAGCAGAGGCCAACGCCGCAAAGTCCAGGGCAGTCCAGGGCAGTCCGGGGCAGCCCGGGGCAGTACGGGGCAGTCCGGGGCAGTACGGGGCAGTCCGGGGCAGCCCGAGGCAACGCGGCAGCAAGGCCGAGCGGGGTTCTACCGGCCAGCACGGCACAACAGCCCCCGACGGCGTCACGCCCGGCAGCCTTTTGGCCCCGCTTGCGCTGCACTCCCCCGGAATCCCGGCCCGCCGGCGTCGCCCACCTGCCGAAACCGTGCCCTGCGTGACGCGTGACTCGCGTCCCGCGGAACACCCGGATCCCGGCGCCCGTGCTTCGCCGCCGCAGCAGAGGCCAACGCCGCAAAGTCCAGGGCAGTCCGGGGCAGTCCGAGGCAACACAGGCAACGCGGCAGCAAGGCCGAGCGGGGTTCTACCGGCCAGCACGGCACAGCAGCCCCCGACGGCGTCACGCCCGGCAGCCTTTTGGCCCCGCTTGCGCTGCACTCCCCCGGAATCCCGGCCCGCCGGCGTCGCCCACCTGCCGAAACCCTGCCCTGCGTGACGCGTGACTCCCGGCCGGCGGCGGGCGGCTCGCGTCCCGCGGCCGGCGCCCGGAAACGGGAAAACCCCCGCTCCCAGAAGGGAACGGGGGTATCTCGACTTACAGCATGGCTGCAGGTATTACTTGGCCTTCTCGAGGATCTCCACCAGGCGCCACCGCTTGGTAGCGGAGAGCGGGCGGGTCTCGGCGAGGAGAACGAGGTCGCCGATGCCGGCGCTGTTCTCTTCGTCGTGAGCCTTGATCTTCGTGTTGCGGCGAAGAACCTTGCCGTAGAGGGCGTGCTTCACACGGTCCTCGACCTGGACAACGATGGTCTTTTCCATCTTGTCCGAGACCACAAAACCGCGCTTCGTCTTACGGTAACCGCGCTCGTCAGCCGTAGCTGCGCCGGAAACAGTTTCCGTCACGTTCTCGTCCTTTTCACTCACTTGGAGTCCTCCTCGGTCTCAACCTTTTCAGCCTTGTCGGCCTTCTTGGTTGCAGCCTTCTTGGACTTCTTTTCTTCCTTGGCTTCCACAACCGGTGCGGCAACCTCGGCACGAATGCCCAGCTCGCGCTCACGGAGAACGGTGTAGATGCGTGCGATGTCCTTCTTTACCGCGCGCAGCCGACCGTGGTTCTCCAGCTGGCCGGTGGCGGACTGGAAACGCAGATTGAACAGCTCTTCCTTGGCCTTACGGAGTTCCTCAACGAGTCGCTCGTTGTCGAAACCGTCCAGCTGTGCGGATGCAAGTTCCTTGGATCCTACTGACATTTCTATTCACCACCTTCGCGACGCAGAATGCGTGCTTTCAACGGGAGCTTGTGGATCGCCAGGCGCAGTGCCTCGCGAGCAACAGATTCCTCAACACCGGAGATCTCAAAGAGAACCCGGCCCGGCTTGACGTTTGAGACCCACCATTCCGGAGAACCCTTACCGGAACCCATGCGGGTTTCGGCCGGCTTCTTCGTCAGCGGACGGTCAGGATAGATGTTGATCCAGACCTTGCCGCCACGCTTGATGTGGCGGGTCATCGCGATACGGGCAGACTCGATCTGACGGTTGGTGACGTATGCAGGGCTCAGAGCCTGGATACCCCATTCACCGAAGGAGACCTTGGTGCCGCCCGTAGCAGCGCCGGAACGACCCGGGTGGTGCTGCTTACGGTGCTTGACTCGACGTGGGATAAGCATTTAAGCCTGTCCTCCTTCTACTGCCGGTGCAGCTGCTTCAACCACCGGAGCTTCGGCAGCAGCGGGTGCAGCCTCGGCCGGGCGGTCAGTGCGACGACGGCGGTCACCACGGTCAGCGCCACCCGGGCGGCCCGGGCGGTCGCTGGCACCACGGCCGCGGGACGGAGCAGCAGCTGCCTGCTGAGCCAGTTCCTTGGCGGTGACGTCACCCTTGTAGATCCAGACCTTCACGCCGATGCGGCCGAAGGTGGTCTTGGCCTCGTAGAAGCCGTAGTCGATGTTCGCGCGGAGGGTGTGCAGGGGCACACGGCCTTCGCGGTAGAACTCCGAGCGGGACATTTCTGCGCCGCCCAGTCGACCCGAGCAAGCGATACGGATGCCCTTGGCACCTGCACGCTGCGCGGACTGCATGGCCTTCTTCATCGCGCGGCGGAAAGCCACGCGGGAAGTCAGCTGCTCAGCAACGCCCTGGGCAACAAGCTGTGCTTCCATCTCGGGGTTCTTGACCTCGAGGATGTTCAGCTGGACCTGCTTGCCGGTGAGCTTTTCGAGCTCGCCGCGGATGCGGTCCGCTTCTGCGCCGCGGCGGCCGATAACGATGCCCGGACGTGCCGTGTGGATATCCACGCGGACACGGTCGCGGGTGCGCTCGATTTCAACCTTGGCGATGCCGGCGCGCTCCATGCCCGTGGACATGAGCTGGCGGATACGGATGTCTTCGCGAACGAAGTCCTTGTACCGCTGGCCGGGCTTGGTGCTGTCAGCAAACCAGTGCGATACGTGATCGGTGGTGATGCCGAGTCGGAACCCGTGCGGGTTAACTTTCTGTCCCACTTAGCGAGCCTCCTCTTTCTCCGGGGTAGCGACTACCACGGTGATGTGGCTCGTGCGCTTCTTGATCTGAAATGCACGACCCTGGGCTCGCGGCTGGAACCGCTTCATGGTCGGGCCTTCATCAACAAACGCTTCGCTGATGATGAGGTCACCTTCGTCAAACGCCACGCCGTCGCGGTCCGCGAGGACCCGGGCGTTGGAGATTGCCGACTGAACTACCTTGAATACCGGCTCCGAAGCTGCCTGGGGGGCAAACTTCAGAATTGCCAGAGCCTCATTCGCTTGCTTACCACGAACAAGGTTGACGACGCGCCGGGCCTTCATAGGCGTTACGCGGATGTGACGCGCAATTGCCTTGGCTTCCATTGCTTTCCTTCTCTCGTCTTTGACGTAAGTGCAGGCGCCTAGCGGCGCTTGCCCTTACGGTCGTCCTTGACATGGCCGCGGAATGTCCGCGTGGGAGCGAATTCGCCGAGCTTGTGCCCGACCATCGACTCAGTGACAAACACGGGGATGTGCTTGCGTCCGTCGTGTACGGCGATCGTGTGGCCGAGCATGTCGGGGACGATCATCGAGCGGCGGGACCAGGTCTTGATGACGTTCTTGGTGCCCTTTTCGTTTTCCCTGGCTACCTTTACAAAGAGGTGCTGGTCAACGAAAGGACCTTTTTTCAGGCTGCGTGGCATGTGTCCAGGCTCCTATCGCTTGTTCTTGCCAGTACGACGGCGACGAACAATAAGCTTGTCGCTCTCTTTGTTGGGACGGCGGGTGCGGCCTTCGCGCTTACCGTTCGGGTTGACGGGGTGACGTCCACCGGACGTCTTACCCTCGCCACCACCGTGGGGGTGGTCGACCGGGTTCATGGCGACACCACGGACGGTCGGGCGAACGCCCTTCCACCGCATACGGCCGGCCTTACCCCAGTTGATGTTCGACTGCTCGGCGTTGCCGACCTCGCCGACGGTTGCGCGGCAGCGCACGTCAACGTTGCGGATTTCGCCGGAAGGCAGACGCAGCTGGGCGAAACGGCCTTCCTTAGCAACGAGCTGGATCGATGCGCCGGCGGAGCGGCCCATCTTGGCGCCGCCACCCGGACGCAGTTCAACTGCGTGGATAACGGTACCGACCGGGATGTTGCGCAGCGGAAGGTTGTTGCCGGGCTTGATGTCAGCGTCGGCACCTGCCTCTACCGTGTCACCCTGGGCCAGCTTGTTCGGGGCAATGATGTACCGCTTGGTGCCATCAATGTAGTGCAGGAGTGCGATGCGAGCCGTGCGGTTCGGATCGTACTCGATTTCGGCAACGCGGGCGTTGACGCCGTCTTTGTCGTGGCGACGGAAGTCGATCAGACGGTACTGGCGCTTGTGTCCACCACCCTTGTGACGGGTCGTGATCTTGCCGGTGTTGTTACGTCCACCCTTTTTCGGGAGGGGACGAACCAACGACTTTTCCGGCGTCGACCGCGTGATTTCAGTGAAGTCCGCTACGCTCGAGCCGCGACGGCCCGGGGTAGTCGGCTTATATTTACGGATTCCCATAATTTATTTCCTCGTTAAAGTGGTCTCCGCTACGAGAGCGGACCGCCGAAGATGTCGATAGTGCCTTCTTTGAGGCTCACAATTGCACGCTTGGTGTTCTTGCGGGTACCCCATCCGAATTTGGTGCGCTTGCGCTTACCGGCACGGTTGATGGTGTTGATCGAGTCGACCTTGACGGAGAAGATTTTCTCCACGGCCAGCTTGATCTCGGTCTTGTTCGAGCGGGGGTCCACCAGGAAGGTGTACTTGCCCTCATCGATCAGGCCGTAGCTCTTTTCCGAGACGACGGGTGCAAGCACGACGTCGCGCGGGTCCTTGAGGGTGGCTGCACTCACTTGGCATCCTCCTGGTTCTTTGCCACTGCCCGGTCAGCAACGAATGCTTCGTAGGCAGCCTTGGTGAAGACAACGTCATCGGAGACGAGAACGTCGTAGGTGTTCAGCTGGTCTGCGTACAGAACGTGAACATCAGTGAGGTTGCGCACGGAGAGTGCAGCAACATCGTTGGCGCGCTCGATGACGACGAGCAGGTTCTTGCGCTCGGAGACACCTCGCAGAGTTGCCAGTGCCGCGCTGGAGGACGGCTTGGTGCCGGCAACCAGTTCAGCAACAACGTGGATGCGGCCGTTACGGGCGCGGTCAGAGAGAGCGCCGCGCAGTGCAGCAGCAATCATCTTCTTGGGGGTGCGCTGGCTGTAGTCACGCGGCGTGGGGCCGTGGACAACGCCACCACCGGTCATGTGAGGAGCACGGATTGAACCCTGACGGGCGCGGCCGGTGCCCTTCTGCTTGAACGGCTTGCGACCTGCACCGGAAACTTCGGCGCGGGTCTTGGTCTTGTGGGTACCCTGGCGAGCAGCAGCGAGCTGGGCAACGACGACCTGGTGCAGCAGCGGCACGTTGGTCTGTACGTCGAAGATCTCTGCAGGCAGGTCAACCTTGACAGTGCTAGTCATTGAACTAGGCTCCCTTCACGGCGGTGCGTACGAGTACGACCTGGCCGCGGGCGCCGGGGACGGCGCCCTTGATCAGGAGCAGCGACTTCTCGACGTCAACCGCGTGGACCGTGAGGTTCAGCGTGGTGTGACGAACGGCGCCCATGCGGCCGGCCATTTTCATGCCCTTGAAGACGCGGCTCGGGGTGGATGCGCCACCGATGGAACCGGGCTTGCGGTGGTTCTTGTGGGCACCGTGGGAAGCTCCAACGCCGTGGAAGCCGTGACGCTTCATAACACCGGCGAAGCCCTTACCCTTGGTGGTGCCAACGACGTCGATCTTCTGGCCGGCTTCGAAGAGCTCTACAGAGAGCTCCTGACCCAGCTCGTAAGAGTCAGCATCTGCAGTGCGCAGTTCTACGACGTGGCGGCGAGGCGTGACGCCTGCCTTTTCAAAGTGACCAGCCAGCGGCTTGGTGACCTTGCGGGGATCGATCTGGCCGTAGCCGATCTGAACGGCGACATAGCCATCAGTGTCTGCGTTGCGCAGCTGCGTGATGACGTTCGAGTCAGCCTGGACCACAGTGACGGGGATGAGCTTGTTGTTCTCGTCCCAGACCTGGGTCATGCCGAGCTTCGTGCCCAGCAGGCCCTTTACGTTACGGGTTGCGGTCATAGTTTCTCAGCACCTCCCTAAAGCTTGATTTCGATGTTCACGTCGGCCGGCAGGTCGAGACGCATAAGCGAATCAACAGCCTTCGGCGTGGGGTCGATGATGTCGATCAGACGCTTGTGAGTACGCATTTCGAAGTGCTCACGGCTGTCCTTGTACTTGTGCGGAGAGCGGATGACGCAGTAGATGTTCTTCTCCGTCGGCAGCGGCACAGGGCCTACTACCGTGGCGCCTGCGCGCGTGACCGTCTCAACGATCTTCCGTGCTGAAGAGTCAATGACCTCGTGGTCGTATGACTTCAGCCGGATGCGGATTTTTTGTCCCGCCATGTCGCCTGACTCTCTTTCGTTGGTGCTGCTCCAGTGAGGGCTGCTCTGTTTACTTGCATGTTGCATGTGGCTGCCGAAGCAATTGAAGTCGTAACTACCACCCGCCGCACAAGCTGAATCCGGATAAATCCGGGTTCCTCAACCTGCCGGCGTAACCGACCCCCGCGGTCGGGCGTGTCGCGCTTTTCACGCGTACCCGCCCGCAGTTCCATGGGGAGTGGGTTATGTTTGGTCTCCTACCTGGACCCTGACACCCGGCATTATCCGGATCGGGACGCGAAGGAGCGCTTGAACAACTCATCTAGTATGCCGGAATTAATGGGCAGAAGCGAATCAGGGGCAACGTGGAGGCGTGCCGACAGGTCATTGCCTTCAACGGGCCTCGTGGGGATGATAGGCACATGACTGTGCAGGACTCGGTAGCAGTTCAGGCCCTCGCCGCGCGCCTGCGCCCCGATTTCCAGCTGGGCGTTGCCTCCGCCGCCTTCCAGATCGAGGGCTCCCTTGCCGCCGGTGGCCGTGGCCCCTCCGGCTGGGACGCCTTCGCCGAGAAACCCGGCAGCATCCTGGACGGCCACTCCCCCGCCGTCGCCTGCGACCACTACAACCGCACCCCCGAAGACATCGAGCTGATGCGCACGCTCGGCATCGACTCGTATCGTTTCTCCCTTTCCTGGCCGCGGATCCAGCCAGAGGGGACCGGACCGTTCAACAGCGAAGGGCTCGATTTTTACGACCGGCTGATCGACCAGCTGCTCGAGGCCGGCATTTCCCCGATGGCCACCCTGTACCACTGGGATACCCCGCTGCCGCTGGAACACCGCGGCGGCTGGCTGAACCGGTCCACCGCGGAACGCTTCGCCGAGTACAGCGCGGCGGCCGGCCGGCGGTTCGGCGACCGCGTGGCCCAGTGGGTGACGCTGAACGAACCGGTGTCAGTGACGCTCAACGGTTACGCCCTGGGCGTCCACGCCCCGGGCCGCGACCTGCTCTTCGATGCCCTGCCCGCGGTGCACCACCAGCTCCTCGGGCACGGCCTCGCCGTGCAGGCGCTGCGCGCGGAGGGGGTCACCGGCGCCGTGGGAGTCACCAACCTGCATTCCCCGGTGCGGCCCGCGTCCCGCTCGGTGACGGACCGGTTCCTGGCCAACATCTTCGACCTCGTGCTGAACCGCGTCTATGCGGACCCCATCCTCCTGGGCCGGTACCCGAAGGTGCCGGTGGTCGCGAAGCCCTGGTTCCGTTCGCTGGGGAAGAGCTCCGACGCCGATCTGCGGACCATCCACCAGCCCCTGGACTTCTACGGGCTGAACTACTACTACCCCGTGAAGGTCGCGACGGGCGCCGGCCCGGGCGAAAGCCCCGTGGGCACCACGGACGCGATGCTGAAGATGCCGTTCCACATGGCGGCGTTCCCGGAGTATGCCACCACGGGTTTCGGCTGGCCTGTGGCACCGGACCACCTGGGGCCGCTGCTGCGCGAGCTGAAGGACCGGTATGCCGGGGCGCTCCCGCCGCTGTACATCACCGAGAGCGGGGCCAGCTTCCCCGAGCCCGACCATGTGTCCGGCCCCATCGCGGACACGGAACGGATCAGCTACATCGCTTCCCACCTCGGTCACGCCCTGGCCGCCACCGCGCCCGGCGGTATCGCCGAGGACGTCGAACTGCTGGGCTACTACGTCTGGACCCTGATGGACAACTTCGAGTGGGCGGCCGGCTACTCGCAACGCTTCGGCCTGGTCCATGTGGACTTCGACACCCAGGAACGCACGCCCAAGGATTCCTATTACTGGTACCAGGCACTCAGCCGGGCCCGCAAAGGCTGACCGGACAAGGCGTCGCCGGACTGGGCGTTTCCGGACGGACTGGACGTTGCCGGACGGACGGGGCGTTGCCGGACCGTGATGGTGCGGCCGACTGCCCGTCCCTGCACCTATTTCTCCCGGTTTGCCCGGCTGATGCGCTTGGCCCGCTCAATCTCGTGGCGGAAGTGCTTCTTGGCCCAAAAGACACCGGCGACGACGGCAACGGCCACCAACAGGAAAATAAACCAGCCCATTGTGAGCTCCCTTCGTTGGGAGCAACGATATCAGCGCCCGGCCCCCGTCAACCATGGTCCACCGGCTCGCGGTGCGCCGCCGGCTCGGTCGGGGCGGGCTTGCTGCGGTTCAGCCGCCAGACCGCGATTGCGATCAGGGCCAAGGCAATGAGGGCCAGCAAGACGAAGGTGTACTGGCGCATTGCCCACAGGATGCACAGCGCCACCCCCGCGGCGCCCCACCAGACAAACAACCGTTCCCCCACGGCCAGCCCGGCCATGAGCAGCACGGCCATCAGCGCCAGGACCCAGAGCTGCTGCCCCGGATCACCGCCGAGGATGATTCCCAGCCCGGACAGCGTCAGGAGTCCTGCGCCGCCGGACCACAGCACCCGGACTGCTGCCCGGTTACCGGACAGCAGGCGAAGTGCGCCCAGCACCGCTGCGAGAACCACGTACCACTGCAGGGTCCAGAACCAGTCGGGCCAGTCGGACCCCGCATCGAGTCCGGTGAACAGCACCGTGCGCTGTACGGCCGCCGTCGTGGCAAAGACTCCCAGTTCCGCGGCCACCCGGCGGACAGGAGCCGGCACTTCGGCGCAGCAGACTGCGGCGGTGGCTGCCACGAGCGCAGCCCCGGCCCACGACGTCGCGTCCCACCGCAGCCCGACGGCCGCGGCGAGGCCCAGACCCACGACCCCGGCGGCCGCGAGCGACCAGCGCCGCACCGGATCGGCGGCCAACGGGCCGCGGCGCCGCCACCGGACGGCGTACAGCGCCGCAGCGGCCGGGGCGCAGCCGGCCAGCCACGGCAGGTAGCTGCCCCAGGCGCCCGGAACGGCGTCCAGCAACTCGGCAGCTGCCAGCGTGGCCCCGGCCAGCGCCG
>NZ_MQTS01000108.1:26986-31723 GCF_020532825.1 Arthrobacter sp. SO3 | reverse complement strand
GGCGGGCGCCAGCAGCAGGGCCGACCCGACGAAGGCACCGGAGCCGGCCAGCCAGAGCCAGCGTTCGACGTCGGCCCGCGCGTTCCGGCGCAAGAGCAGGCCCGCGCCGGTGGCGGCCAGCGCCAGCACCAGCAGCACCACCACGACCCCATCGGAGCTCAGGAACGGCCGGCCAAGGAAAACGTGGGTAGACGCAACGCCGTCGAACTGCGCCAGCGGCCCCAGCGCCACGGTGCCGAGCAGGCCGGCATAGACCGTCAGATAGGCGGCCCCGCGGGCCGCGAACACCCGGCTGGCCACGGCGGCCGAAACCAGCAGCAGGCTCACGTGCAGCAGGACGACCCAACGGCCGCCGTCGTCCGGCGCTGCCGCAAGGTAGCCGAGCGGCAGCGCTGTCTGGGCGGCGAGCGTGATCCACACGGCGGCCTGCTGGAACGGGACTTCCAGCAGGCGGTGCCGCATGAGCCAGCGGACCACGTGCTGGGCTGCGAGGACCAGCCCGAAGGTCACCGAGACGGCGGTGACCGAGACCGTCGCGTCATAGCTGAGCACGACCGCCAGTGCCAGGGTCAGCACCCGGGCCGCAGCGAAGTAGCTGCCTTTGGCCGTGCGCGAACTGGCGGCCACCACCATCACGGCACTGAAGGCCGCAAAGATGCCCAGGACCAGCTCGACGTCGAGCGCCGTCCCCGCCCGGGCCAGCAGCAGCACCGCCAGCGCCGCGGGGGCGAACAAGGCCGCCCAAGGACGGGCGCGCAGCACGAACCCCGCCGCCGCTGCGCTGAGGGACATTACGACGACGGCGGCGGTCAGCTGCCAGCCTCCGGCTGTTTGGTCTTGGAGGCCGGAGGACCGGAGCAGGGACAGCGCGGCAGCCTGCAGTCCGAGCACGACGGCGGCGTCGGTGAGCACACCCCGGGGAGCCCGTCCCCTGGCCTCGGCCAACAGGGGGAATGCCAGCTGCAGCCCCAACGCCAGCACTGCAAGGCAGGCTCCCGCGAGTTCCCCGCCGCCGACCAGCAGCAGCGGGCCGGCGTCCTGGCGGAGCTGCTGGTAGCCCGTCAGGACCAGGACGGTGCCGGTCCCGCGGGCCAGCCACCAGTAGCTCCACCGCTGTTGGATCCCGACGCGTCGCAGGGCAGTTGCCGCCAGATAAAGCACGGTCAGGACCAGGCTGATGTTGCCGGCCCGGAGCGAGACGCCGGCAAACGCCATGCCGCACAGCGCCGCCGCCATGCCCACGGGCAGGAGCTCAGGGATCCCGGCACGCCACGGGGACCCTGCCGCCGCTTGAGCGGTGAGTGCCCGGCCGATACCCAGGCAGACGAGGAGTTGGAGCACGATGGCGGTGCCGGTGAGCGCTCTCCCCTGCGTGTTGTCCACGAACGCCATGGCGGCGAGGGCGGGAAGCGCCGCGAGGGTGAAGGCGGCCAGGGTCTGGTTGGGGGCCAGCGAGGGCACGCCCGCCCGGACGAGGATTGCGGTGGCGAGCTGCTGCGCCACGAGGGCCAGCAGGAAAGCGGACACCACCGGAAGCGCATCGGGGAGGTCGCCGGTCACTGCCGCGGTGGCCGCGGGAACGGCCAGCGTCGCTGCGGTGCGGGCGGCGAGAACGAAGTGCAGCCGCAAGGGCTCCGCCGGGGGCCGCGAGCGGCCGGCCCAGAACAGCGCTGCCAGCAGCAGGAAGCCCGCCGGGGTCCAGCCGCCGGCAGGGTCACCGATGGCCGCGGACAGCACGAGGGCAGCCAGCGGCGCCCATTCCGCCAGTCCGCCCAGGCCCACCGCGAGGGCCATGGCGGTGAGCAACGCCAGCAGCAGCGGCGCCCATACCGGCACGTCGGCATTTGGGTCGACCGGAACATCGAGCAAGGTCACTGCACGCCAGGACAAGGTCAGGAGCAGTTGCAGCCCGAAAGTGCCGAGGGCGTCCGCCCGCCTGCGGCCGGCCGACCCCAGCAGCGCGGCAGGAACGACGTCCCGCCCCGAGGCCAGCAGCACGGCCTGGAGGGCTGCCAGCACGAGCGCGGTCAGCAGCATCCACGGCAGGCTGTCGCTCGCCGCCCAGACCGCGGCCGCCGGCGCCACGGTGAGGCTGAACCGTGCCCCGTAGTACTGGGCTATCCGGAAACGGCTCTGCGGAACCGCTGCCATCAGGGCGAAGTAGGCGCCACACAGGAACATGATGAGCGCGTACTCGCCCCTGCCGAGCAGCAGCGGAATGAAGGTCACCGCGACCGCGACGGCGGGAACCACAAAAGGGTGCAGGTCCATGAGCGGCTTGAGGAAGACCGAGGGCATCCAGCGGGGCCGGGTCAGGGCCAGCAGCGTCAGGACGACCGCCATGGCGATCAGCGCCGCGAAGTACCAGACGAGGGCTCCCCCCAGGACCGAAATTCCGGACCAGGCCGTCGATACGGCGAACGTCAGGGACAGGTAGGCGAGGACCTTGCTGTCCATCCGGATGGCGGCGGCCACATAGGCGACGGTACCGATGGAGGAGGTGACCAGCCAGGCGGCGGGCCCGTCGGGCAGGGTGAAGTTGTACAGGGCCAGACCGGCCACCGGGATCAGGGCCAGGCCGGTACCGGTGAATGCGACGGCGGCGGGCCGGAGCCGCGGGGCCTTGGCGTGCAGGATCAGCCCCCCGGTATAGAACAGTGCAGTGATGGCGACGACGCCGGCGAAGCGGAGGACTTCCGGCAGGGCCGTGCCGACGAACAGGGCGCCGGCAGCAACCAGCAGGAGGCTGGCGACGTAGAGGGTGATGTTGATGTTCTGGCGGTCCCGCTTCTCCTTGCGGGCAGCCCGGTCCGCGGCGGATTCTTGCGGGACGGCCGGACGCGGGGGCCGCGGCGGCGGAGCGGGCGGCTGCAGTGGCAGGGGTCGATACAGTTCCTGCCGGACCGGCTGGAACTGCTGGGTTGGGGCTGGCGGCACAGTCAGTGCGGACGACGGGATGGTCGACGCCGCCGGCCCGTGGGCGGCTTCGGCATCCCTCCAGCCCTGGAGGTGCCCGGCGCGGAAACCCGCTGCGAAGGCCCCACTGCTCTCCGCAGTGCTGCGCCGGCGTTCCCGCGCCCTCCCCCAGCAAACACCCACCAGGAGGGCGCCCGCCATCAGAACCATTACCAGCAGGGGCTGGACAGCGGTCGACATAGATGCCCTTCGTGACTTTGGCTGTCCGAATCCGCCCAGCCCATTAAATCCAATGACTAGATGAAATATAGCACTGGCGTGAAGCCCTCCGCCCCTGGTCATACTGCGGCCAGCCCGGGTCGCCCGTGCCCGCAAACGCCACCCACGCGGCGTGCATGGTGCGCGCGAGCTCCTGCGGCGGGTCGCTGCCCAGCAGCGGACCGAACAGCGGCGCATCCGGCGTCGCCGTGTCGAAGACAAAAGCAACCTCAAGGGCATGGACTGCGCCGAGAGCAGGTGCAGCCCAGTGGAATTCGTACATGTAGGTCCCCGCCGCCGAGCTGGCGCGGGCGTGCGCGTCGGCCAGACGGATCGCGGGGATCCGCATCCACCAGTCAGTCTGGACCGCAGCCAGCAGATCACCGGGATTTGCCGTCGGGTAGTGCGTCCGGTAGGCGGCCAGCGCCTGCCCGGCCGGCAGCCCGTACGTTGCCAAAGCCTGGTGTCCGAAGGAGCGGACCGGTCCGCCCAGGATCTCGTCGGTGATCCCGGCGATCACGCCGCTGGCGACCAGCCAGAGCCGCCAGTCGTCGGCGTTGGTGCCGACGATCACGTCCACTTGGCTGCCAGATCCGGCAGCGATCCGATCGATCGGCGGCCCCGGCAGGATGTCGCCGTCGATGACGGGCTGCCACGGCATCGTGCTGGCCACCACCGCACCGCCCCAGCGATCCGGGTCGGGGTCGGTGAGCAGTTCGTCCTTTACTCCGGCCTGGGCCGCCAACAGGCGCGCGACCCCGGCGCCCGCGATCGCCTCACGTGTCGCGGGCACCCCGAGCCTGCCGGCCAGGTATCCGGCGATGCGCAGCGCATCCCCGGCGGGAGTGACCTGGTGGGCTGCGCCGCTTTGCAGGATCGCCCGACGAAAGAGCCCGTCCGCGCGGGGCATGGCGAGGAGCATGCCGATGCTCATCGCACCGGCGGACTCGCCGAAGACCGTGACGTTGCCGGGGTCCCCGCCGAAGGCAGCGATGTTGTCCCGTACCCACTGGAGCGCAGCGACCTGGTCGAGTAGTCCGAGGTTGGCGATGCCGTCGCCGAGGTAGAGGAAGCCTTCCGCGCCGGGACGCCAGTTGATGACGACACAGACAACGCCATCCCGGGCGAAGTGGCTCCCGTCGTAGGCCGCCGTCGAGCTGAGCTCGAACATGCCGCCCTGGATCCAGACCATAACGGGCAACCTTGCCGGGCCGGTATCCGGCGTCCAGACGTTGAGGTTCAGGCAGTCCTCGGCCGGCGCAGCCCGGTCCACCGCCGCGAACGCGGCCCCAACGGCTTCCCAGTCCTCGGATGCCCCGGCGGCAGAGCCGCTGGGGGTCGGCGGCGCTACCTGAGGGGGCTCCGGCCCCAGGGCTGTGGCATCACGCACGCCGGGCCACGGCGTAACCGGCCGGGGCGGCCGCAGCGGCCCGCGCCGAAGGGCGGTGCGGCATACGGCACGCCGAGAAAGGCGTGAACGCCGCTGGCAAAACTCCCGCGCAGCACCCCATGAACCGTCGTGACCAGTTCGTTCATCACACCATCGTCGGCCCTGCGCGCGCA
>NZ_MQTS01000108.1:0-26967 GCF_020532825.1 Arthrobacter sp. SO3 | reverse complement strand
GGTGGGCGTCAGTGGCGGAGGTGGCCTAGGGGGCGTCGGAGGCGGAGGTGGCGGAGGCGGCGTCGGTGCCGCAGGTGCCGCAGGTGCCGCAGGTGCAGCAGGTGCCGCAGGTGCCGCAGGTGCAGCGCAGCAGGGGCGCAGCAAAAAGAACAGCCCCGCTGCGACTGCAGCGGGGCTGTTCTTTGCTTCACGGGGGCCGTCAGACGGCCAACCCGATCAGGGGTCTAACTCAGATCAGCAAGTATTACTTGAGGATCTTGGTAACGCGTCCCGAACCAACGGTGCGGCCGCCTTCGCGGATAGCGAAGCCGAGGCCCTCTTCCATGGCGATGGGCTGGATGAGCGCAACGGTCATCTCAGTGTTGTCGCCAGGCATAACCATTTCCGTGCCTTCCGGCAGGGTGATAACGCCGGTTACGTCCGTGGTGCGGAAGTAGAACTGCGGGCGGTAGTTGGAGTAGAACGGGTTGTGACGTCCGCCTTCGTCCTTGGAGAGGATGTAGACGTTGGCCTCGAAGTCGGTGTGCGGGGTAATGGAACCCGGCTTGACGACAACCTGGCCACGCTCAACATCGTCGCGCTTCAGACCGCGGAGCAGGAGGCCACAGTTCTCGCCGGCCCATGCTTCGTCGAGCTGCTTGTGGAACATCTCGATACCGGTAACCGTGGTCTTCTGGACCGGGCGGATGCCGACGATCTCGACCTCGGAGTTGATGGCGAGGGTTCCACGCTCGGCGCGGCCCGTAACAACGGTGCCACGGCCGGTGATCGTGAAGACATCTTCGATCGGCATCAGGAAGGGCTTGTCGCGGTCGCGTACCGGGTCCGGCACGGAGTTGTCGACAGCTTCCATGAGGTCCTCGACGGACTTGACCCAAACCGGGTCGCCTTCGAGAGCCTTCAGGCCTGAAACGCGAACGACCGGAGCCTCATCGCCATCGAAGCCCTGAGCCGAAAGCAGCTCGCGAACTTCCATTTCGACGAGGTCGAGGAGCTCTTCGTCATCGACCATGTCCGACTTGTTCAGTGCAACCAGCAGGTAGGGAACGCCAACCTGGCGGGCGAGCAGGACGTGCTCGCGGGTCTGAGCCATCGGGCCGTCAGTGGCGGCAACCACGAGGATTGCACCGTCCATCTGTGCAGCGCCGGTGATCATGTTCTTGATGTAGTCAGCGTGACCCGGAGCGTCTACGTGTGCGTAGTGGCGCTTCTCGGTCTGGTACTCAACGTGGGAGATGTTGATGGTAATGCCGCGCTGACGCTCTTCGGGAGCAGAGTCAATAGACGCGAAGTCGCGCTGCTCGTTGAGTGTCGGGTACTTGTCGTACAGCACCTTGGAAATCGCGGCCGTCAGCGTCGTCTTACCGTGGTCAACGTGACCAATGGTGCCGATGTTGACGTGCGGCTTAGTCCGCTCGAACTTTGCCTTTGCCACAGGTTCCTCCTAGAACGTTTTCAAATGACTTACTCTTCGACCGCGCTTGTCGCGGCGAAACTTCAGTAAGTCTACTTGGGGGGCTTTGGATTGATGAAATTGCAGATTCAGGAACTAATACTAGTCCCTCGAGTCTGCCGGTGCAGATGGCCGGTCCCGGCTTGACCGGAAAGCGGCTGACCGGAACCGGCCATCTGCACCAGGTGTTTCTCCGTTGACGGAAACGCACCCGAGTTTGTTGCTGCGAGAGCCCTAGGGACTACTCGCCGCGGTTCTTCTGGATGATCTCGTCGGCAAATGCCTTCGGGACCTCGGCGTAGCTGTGGAACGTCATGGAGTACACAGCGCGACCCTGGGTCTTCGAGCGCAGGTCACCGATGTAGCCGAACATGCCGGACAGCGGGACGTGTGCCCGGATGACCTTGACGCCCTGGGCATCTTCCATGGACTGCATCTGGCCACGGCGGGAGTTGAGGTCACCGATTACTTCACCCATGTATTCCTCAGGGGTGCGGACCTCGACATCCATCAGCGGTTCGAGCAGGATGGGGTTCGCCTTGCGTGCGGCTTCCTTGAAAGCCATACGTCCGGCGATCTTGAACGCCATTTCCGAGGAGTCAACATCGTGGTACGCGCCGTCAATCAGCGTGGCCTTGATGCCGACAACCGGGTAGCCGGCGAGGACGCCGTCGTTCAGCGCATCCTGGATACCGGCGTCGACCGAGGGGATGTATTCGCGCGGAATACGTCCACCGGTGACCTTGTTCGAGAACTCGTACAGCTCGCCCTCGGACGTGTCCAGCGGCTCGATCGCGATCTGGATCTTTGCGAACTGGCCGGAACCACCGGTCTGCTTCTTGTGCGTGTAGTCGTGACGCTCTACAGCACGCTTGATGGTTTCGCGGTAGGCAACCTGGGGCTTGCCCACGTTTGCCTCGACCTTGAATTCGCGGCGCATGCGGTCCACCAGGATATCCAGGTGGAGCTCGCCCATGCCGGCGATGATGGTCTGGCCGGTGTCCTCGTTGAGGGAGACCTGGAAGGTCGGGTCCTCAGCGGAGAGCTTCTGGATGGCCGTGGAGAGCTTCTCCTGGTCACCCTTGGTGTTCGGCTCGATCGCAACAGAGATCACGGGCTCCGGGAAGCTCATGGACTCAAGGACGATCTGGTTGCTGGGATCACACAGGGTGTCGCCCGTGGTGGTGTCCTTCAGACCGATCGCTGCGTAGATGTGGCCAGCGGTAGCGCCGTCAACGGGCATTTCCTTGTTGGCGTGCATCTGGAACAGCTTGCCGATGCGCTCCTTCTTGCCCTTGGTGGAGTTGACCACCTGGGAGCCTGCTTCCACGTGACCGGAGTACACACGGATGAAGGTGAGCTGACCGAAGAACGGGTGCGTGGCAATCTTGAACGCCAGAGCCGAGAACGGCTCCTCGGAGGACGGCTTGCGCGTCAGTTCCTTCTCTTCGTCCCGGGGATCGTGACCGATCATCGGCGGGACGTCGAGCGGGTTCGGCAGGTAGTCCACGACGGCGTCAAGCATCGGCTGGACGCCGCGGTTCTTGAACGCGGAGCCGCAGAATACCGGGTAGAGCTCGGAGTTGATCGTCATCTTGCGGATGCCGGCCTTGAGCTCGTCGGTGGTGATTTCTTCACCTTCGAGGTACTTCTCCATGAGCTCTTCGGAGGACTCAGCAACGGTCTCAACGAGCGTTGCGCGGTACTCTTCGGCCTTTTCCTTGAGGTCAGCCGGGATCTCCTGGATCTCGTACTTGGCACCCATGGTGACGTCACCCTTGGAGTCGCCGGGCCAGACCAGTGCGCGCATGTAAAGCAGGTCGACGACGCCGATGAAGTCGTTCTCGGCGCCGATCGGCAGCTGCATGACGAGCGGCTTGGCACCGAGGCGGCTGATGATGGTGTCGACGGTGAAGTAGAAGTCAGCGCCGAGCTTGTCCATCTTGTTGACGAAGCAGATGCGCGGGACGTTGTACTTGTCGGCCTGGCGCCAGACAGTCTCAGACTGCGGCTCCACGCCTTCCTTGCCATCGAACACGGCAACTGCACCGTCGAGGACGCGCAAGGAGCGCTCAACCTCAACCGTGAAGTCAACGTGGCCGGGGGTGTCGATGATGTTGATCTGGTTGTTTTCCCAGAAGCAGGTCACGGCGGCAGACGTGATGGTGATGCCGCGTTCCTTTTCCTGTTCCATCCAGTCAGTCGTCGAAGCGCCGTCGTGCGTTTCGCCGATCTTGTGGTTCACACCTGTGTAGAACAGGATGCGCTCGGTAGTAGTGGTCTTGCCGGCATCAATGTGGGCCATGATGCCGATATTGCGGACCTTGCTAAGGTCGGTAAGCACGTCCTGTGCCACGGTGTCTCCCTTTCGGATGGACTGCACGTTCGCCGCCGGCTCGGTAGAGCCGGCGGCGTCCGGGAAGTATTACCAGCGGTAGTGTGCGAAGGCCTTGTTGGACTCGGCCATCTTGTGCGTGTCTTCGCGACGCTTCACAGCGGCACCGAGACCGTTGGAGGCATCCAGAATCTCGTTCTGGAGGCGCTCGGTCATGGTCTTCTCGCGGCGGGCCTTGGAGTAGCCAACCAGCCAGCGCAGGGCAAGTGCGGTGGAACGGCCCGGCTTGACCTCAACCGGAACCTGGTAGGTGGCGCCACCGACGCGGCGGGAGCGGACCTCGAGGGAAGGCTTGACGTTCTCCATGGCCTTCTTGAGGGCTGCAACCGGGTCGCCGCCGGACTTGGCACGAGCACCTTCGAGTGCACCGTAAACGATGCGCTCTGCGGTGGACTTCTTGCCGTCAACGAGCACCTTGTTGATCAGCTGGGTGACCAGCGGGGAGCCGTAAACGGGATCTAGGACTAGCGGCCGCTTGGGGGCCGGACCCTTGCGAGGCATATTACTTCTTCTCCATCTTTGCGCCGTAGCGGCTACGAGCCTGCTTACGGTTCTTGACACCCTGGGTATCGAGGGCACCACGGACGATCTTGTAACGGACACCCGGAAGGTCCTTAACGCGGCCGCCACGGACGAGCACAATGGAGTGCTCCTGCAGGTTGTGGCCTACACCGGGGATGTAAGCGGTGACTTCAACGCCACCGTTGAGGCGCACACGTGCAACCTTACGCAGAGCCGAGTTCGGCTTCTTCGGGGTCGTCGTGTAAACGCGGGTGCAGACACCGCGGCGCATGGGGCTGCCGTTAAGCGCGGGGGCCTTGGTCTTCTTGACCTTCGGCGTGCGGCCCTTGCGGACCAGCTGGTTAATCGTAGGCACTCTCGTGTTCTCCGTTTTATCCGGAGCGGCCGTTGGCAGCCGCTCTCTTGTCGCTGCGCCCCGCCGCTCGAGCTGGGAAGTTCTCTCCGGAGCGGCTGAGGCGAAGCCTTAATAGTCGGACCGCACGCCGGGATCCACGGACTTTCATCCCTGATTGCCCCTAGGCATGCGAAAATGTGGCATACGTTGCACAAGGACCCTGCAAACCGGAAACGTCGACCTGGTTCAGCCTTTCAGCTTCTACCGGCGCTCTCATCCACTGCCACAATAACAATTAGTCTCAAGTCTAACACGGACGGGTCCCGACCCTTAATCGGCGCGGAGCCGGGCCGGTCCGCCGTCGTACCTTAAACAGCAACGCGGGGTCACTTCGCGCCCAATCCAAGGTCCGGATTGGGCCGTAAGTGACCCCGCGTTGGTTTAGCGGTTAGCGGAAGTCGCTGCCCAGGTCGTAGTCATCCAGCGGGATGGCGTGGAACTCAGGAGCTCCGTCGCCGCCCAGGGAATCGTAGGAGAAGTCACTGAACGCGCTCGGGCCGGTGAACAGGTTGGCCTTCGCTTCCTCAGTGGGCTCCACCGTGACCTCGGTGTAGCGCGGGAGACCCGTGCCGGCCGGGATGAGCTTACCGATGATGACGTTTTCCTTGAGGCCGAGCAGCGGATCGCTCTTGCCTTCCATGGCCGCCTGCGTCAGGACGCGGGTGGTTTCCTGGAAGGAAGCTGCGGACAGCCAGGACTCGGTCGCCAGGGACGCCTTGGTGATGCCCATGAGCTCGGGACGGCCGGAAGCCGGCGTCTTGCCCTCGGACACAACGCGGCGGTTGGCATCCTCGAAGCGGCTGCGTTCGGCGAGCTCGCCGGGCAGCAGGTCCGATTCGCCGGACTCGATGACCGTGACGCGGCGCAGCATCTGGCGGACGATAACCTCGACGTGCTTGTCGTGGATACCGATGCCCTGGCTGCGGTACACGCCCTGGACTTCGTCAACCAGGAACTTCTGCGCGGCGCGGGGGCCCATGATGCGCAGAACCTGCTTGGGGTCGACCGGACCGTTGATGAGCTTCTGGCCGACGCTGACGTGCTCGCCGTCTTCGATGAGAAGACGTGAACGGCGCAGCACCGGGTAAGCGATCTCTTCGGATCCGTCATCCGGGGTGATGACCAGGCGCATCTGGCGCTCGGACTCTTCGATGGTGATGCGGCCGGCTGCTTCTGCAATCGGTGCGACACCCTTCGGAGTACGGGCTTCGAAGAGCTCCTGGATACGGGGCAGACCCTGGGTGATGTCGTCGCCACCGCTGGAGGAAACAGCACCACCGGTGTGGAACGTACGCATGGTCAGCTGGGTACCCGGCTCACCGATGGACTGTGCGGCGATGATGCCGACTGCCTCACCGATGTCGACGGTCTTACCCGTGGCCAGCGAACGGCCGTAGCACAGGGCGCAGGTGCCGACGCTGGACTCACAGGTGAGTACGGAGCGGACCTTGACCTCGGTGATGCCGGCTGCGAACAGTTCGGCAATGACGACGTCGCCGCAGTCGGTGCCGCCTGCTGCCAGGACCTTGCCCTTGGAGTCAACGACATCCACGGCCAGGGTGCGGGCGTACGCGCTGTTCTCGACGTTCTCGTCCAGGACCAGCTCGCCGTTGGCGTCAGCCACGGCGATGGCGGTCATAAGACCGCGCTCGGTACCGCAGTCCTCTTCGCGGACGATGACATCCTGCGAGACGTCCACCAAACGACGGGTCAAGTAACCCGAGTTGGCGGTACGCAGCGCGGTGTCAGCCAGACCCTTACGGGCACCGTGCGTGGCGATGAAGTATTCCAGCACCGACAGGCCCTCGCGGTACGAGGACTTGATCGGACGCGGGATGATCTCACCCTTAGGGTTGGCCACCAGGCCACGGATACCCGCGATCTGGCGGACCTGCATCCAGTTACCACGGGCGCCGGAGGACACCATGCGGTTGATCGTGTTCATCGGGGAGAGGCTGTCACGCATCGCCTGGGCGATCTCGTTCGTGGCCTTGTTCCAGATCTCGATCAGTTCCTGGCGACGCTCGTCATCGTCGATCAGGCCCTTGTCGTACTGGCCCTGGATCTTGGCGGCCATAGTCTCGTAACCGGCGAGGATCCGCGGCTTGTCCTTGGGCACCTCGATGTCGGAGATGGCGACGGTGACGCCGGACCGGGTGGCCCAGTAGAAACCGGCATCCTTCAGGTTGTCCAGCGTTGCCGCCGTGACGACCTTCGGGTACCGCTCGGCGAGGTCGTTGACGATCGTGGACAGTTCGCCCTTGTCGGCAACATTCTCGACCCACGGGTAGTCCGCGGGCAGGGTCTCGTTGAAGAGGACCTGGCCCAGGGAGGTCTGGACGAGCACGGTCTGACCCGGCTCGTAGCCTTCCGGAGCTTCCCAGCCGGCGTAAGGGACAAAGCCCTCAAGCCGGATCTTGACCTGGGAGTTCAGGTGCAGCTCGTGCAGGTCGAACGCCATGATGGCTTCCGCAACGGAGGAGAAGATCCGGCCCTCGCCAGCTGAACCGACACGCTTGGTGGTCAGGTGGTAGAGGCCGATGATCATATCCTGCGAAGGCAGCGTCACCGGGCGGCCGTCAGAGGGCTTCAGGATGTTGTTCGAGGACAGCATCAGGATGCGGGCCTCAGCCTGGGCTTCGGGGCTCAGCGGCAGGTGCACTGCCATCTGGTCGCCGTCGAAGTCAGCGTTGAAGGCGCCACAAACCAGCGGGTGGAGCTGGATTGCCTTACCTTCAACAAGCTGCGGTTCGAACGCCTGGATGCCGAGACGGTGCAGGGTGGGTGCACGGTTCAGCAGCACGGGGTGCTCGGTGATGATCTCTTCGAGGACATCCCAGACCTGCGGGCGGTAACGCTCGACCATCCGCTTGGCCGACTTGATGTTCTGGGCGTGGTTGAGGTCAACCAGGCGCTTCATCACGAACGGCTTGAAGAGCTCCAGCGCCATCTGCTTCGGCAGGCCACACTGGTGCAGCTTCAGCTGCGGGCCGACGACGATCACGGAACGGCCGGAGTAGTCAACGCGCTTACCCAGGAGGTTCTGGCGGAAACGACCCTGCTTGCCCTTGAGCATGTCGCTCAGGGACTTCAGCGGACGGTTGCCCGGTCCGGTGACCGGACGGCCGCGGCGACCGTTGTCGAAGAGGCTGTCAACAGCTTCCTGAAGCATGCGCTTCTCGTTGTTGACGATGATCTCCGGAGCACCCAGATCAAGCAGGCGCTTGAGCCGGTTGTTGCGGTTGATCACGCGACGGTAGAGGTCGTTGAGGTCGGAGGTCGCGAAGCGGCCACCGTCCAGCTGGACCATCGGGCGCAGTTCCGGCGGGATCACCGGGACGGCGTCCAGCACCATGCCAAGCGGGCTGTTGTTGGTCGTCAGGAACGCGTTGACCACCTTAAGCCGCTTCAGGGCACGGGTCTTGCGCTGGCCCTTGCCGTTGGCAATGATGTCGCGGAGCATGTCCGACTCGGCCTGCATGTCGAAGTTCTCAAGACGCTTCTTGATGGCTTCGGCACCCATGGAGCCTTCGAAGTACATGCCGTAGCGGTCGCGCAGTTCGCGGTACAGGCCCTCGTCGCCTTCAAGGTCAGCGACCTTGAGGTTCTTGAAGCGGTCCCAGACCTGCTCGAGGCGCTCGATTTCAGCATCCGCGCGCTTGCGGACGTTAGCCATCTGGCGGTCAGCGGAGTCGCGGGCCTTCTTCTTGTCGGCAGCCTTGGCGCCTTCGCCTTCGAGACGGGCAAGCTCGTTCTCAAGGTCGCGGGCGATCGTGGCGATGTCCGAGTCGCGGTTGTCGATCAGCTGCTTCTTCTCGATGTCGTGCTCAACCTGAAGGTTGGGCAGTTCCTCGTGGCGGCTGTCGGCGTCGACGCTCGTGATCATGTAGGCGGCGAAGTAGATGACCTTTTCGAGGTCCTTCGGTGCCAGGTCAAGGAGGTAGCCCAGGCGGGACGGAACACCCTTGAAGTACCAGATGTGCGTGACCGGGGCGGCCAGCTCGATGTGGCCCATGCGCTCACGGCGGACCTTTGCGCGGGTGACCTCAACGCCACACCGCTCGCAGATGATGCCCTTGAAGCGCACGCGCTTGTACTTGCCGCAGTAGCACTCCCAGTCGCGGGACGGGCCGAAGATCTTCTCGCAGAAGAGGCCGTCCTTCTCAGGCTTGAGCGTGCGGTAGTTGATGGTTTCCGGCTTCTTAACCTCGCCGTAAGACCAGCCACGGATGTCTTCCGCGGTGGCGAGGCCGATCTGCATGAGGCCGAAGGAGGATTCGCTGGACATATGGTCCCTGTTCTCTCTTGTTCTCTAAATTCTGAAGTCTTGGGTTACGGGAAGAGGGAGGGGTGCGCCGGGAAAAGTCAGCGCGGCGGGGCCGCTTGCTTTTCCCGGTACACCACCTGCTAAACCTCTTCTACGGAACTGGGCTCTGCACGAGACAGATCGATGCCCAGTTCTTCCGCAGCCGTGAAGACTGCGTCATCAGAGTCACGCATTTCAATTGTGGTTCCGTCCGTGGAAAGAACTTCCACGTTCAGGCACAGCGACTGCATTTCCTTGATCAAGACCTTGAAGGACTCAGGAACGCCCGGCTCCGGGATGTTCTCGCCCTTGACGATGGCTTCGTAGACCTTCACACGACCATGGATGTCATCCGACTTGATCGTGAGGAGCTCCTGGAGCGTGTAGGCGGCGCCGTAAGCTTCGAGCGCCCACACTTCCATTTCACCGAAGCGCTGACCACCGAACTGAGCCTTACCACCCAGCGGCTGCTGCGTGATCATGGAGTACGGGCCGGTGGAGCGCGCGTGGATCTTGTCGTCCACCAGGTGGTGGAGCTTCAGGATGTACATGTAGCCGACCGAGATCGGATCCGGGAACGGCTCGCCGGAGCGGCCGTCGAACAGGCGGGTCTTGCCTGAGGAGTTGATCAGGCGGACGCCGTCGCGGGTGACGTTGGTGGAGTCGAGCAGGCCCGTGATTTCCTCTTCACGTGCACCGTCGAAGACCGGCGTTGCAACAGTGGTCGAGCCACTCTCGCGCGGCAGGTTCGGCAGCTGCTTGACCCACTCGGGCTCGCCCTCGATCTTCCAGCCGGTCTTGGCAACCCAGCCGAGGTGCGTTTCCAGCACCTGGCCGACGTTCATACGGCCCGGAACACCCAGCGGGTTCAGGACGATATCAACGGGGGTGCCGTCGGCAAGGAAGGGCATGTCCTCGATCGGAAGGATCTTGGAGATAACACCCTTGTTGCCGTGACGGCCGGCGAGCTTGTCGCCGTCGGTGATCTTGCGCTTGGCGGCCACGTAGACGCGGACCAGCTGGTTGACGCCCGGGGGCAGCTCGTCGTCGTTGTCGCGGTCGAAGACGCGGACACCGATCACGGTGCCGGACTCGCCGTGCGGAACCTTCAGGGAGGTGTCGCGCACTTCGCGGGACTTCTCACCGAAGATGGCGCGCAGCAGGCGCTCTTCCGGGGTCAGCTCGGTCTCGCCCTTGGGCGTGACCTTTCCGACCAGGATGTCGCCGGCTTCGACCTCGGCGCCGATGTGGATGATGCCACGCTCGTCAAGGCCGGCCAGGACTTCCTCGGACACGTTCGGGATGTCACGGGTGATTTCCTCGGCACCAAGCTTGGTGTCGCGGGCATCGATCTCGTGCTCCTCGATGTGGATGGAGGAAAGAACGTCCTCAGCCACGATCCGCTGGGACAGGATGATGGCATCCTCGAAGTTGTGGCCTTCCCATGACATGAATGCCACGAGCAGGTTCTTTCCGAGGGCCAGTTCGCCCTGGTCCGTTGCCGGGCCGTCAGCGATGATGCCGCCGACCTCCAGGCGCTGGCCTTCGCTGACCAGAACGCGGTTGTTGTAGCAGTTGCCCTGGTTGGAGCGGGCGAACTTGTTGATGCGGTAGTTGGTTTCCGTGCCGTCATCGTTGAGCATGATGACGAGCTCGGCGGAAACCTCGGTGACCACACCGGCCTTCTTCGCGATGGTGACGTCACCGGCGTCGACAGCAGCGGCGCGCTCCATGCCGGTACCGACGAACGGTGCCTCGGAACGGACCAGCGGCACGGCCTGGCGCTGCATGTTGGCACCCATGAGTGCACGGTTAGCATCGTCATGCTCGAGGAACGGGATCAGGGCGGTAGCCACGGACACCATCTGGCGCGGGGAAACGTCCATGAACTCGACCTCGGCGGCGGGGACCAGCACAGGCTCGCCTCCACCACCACGGGCACGGACGAGGACGGTCTCTTCGGCGAACTTCTTGTTCTCGTCGAGCGGGGCGTTGGCCTGTGCAATCAGGACCTCTGCCTCGTCGTCGGCCGTGAGGTACTCGACCTCATCGGAGACAACACCCTCGGACACGAGACGGTACGGGGTCTCGATGAAGCCGAACGGGTTGATGCGGCCGTAGGAAGCCAGCGAACCGATCAGGCCAATGTTCGGGCCTTCAGGGGTTTCGATGGGGCACATACGTCCGTAGTGCGACGGGTGAACGTCTCGGACTTCCATGCCTGCACGGTCACGGGACAGACCACCCGGGCCAAGCGCCGACAGGCGGCGCTTGTGGGTCAGACCCGACAGCGGGTTGTTCTGGTCCATGAACTGGGACAGCTGGGAGGTTCCGAAGAACTCCTTGATGGCTGCCACGACGGGGCGGATGTTAATCAGCGTCTGCGGCGTGATGGCCTCGACGTCCTGGGTCGTCATCCGCTCGCGGACAACACGCTCCATACGGGACAGGCCGGTGCGGACCTGGTTCTCGATGAGCTCGCCGACGGCGCGGATGCGGCGGTTGCCGAAGTGGTCGATGTCATCGATCTCAACGCGCAGCTCGTGGTCCTGGCCGTCGCGCTTGCCGGTGAGGGTCTTCTCACCGGCGTGCAGGGCAACCAGGAACTTGATCATGGCCACGATGTCTTCAACGTGCAGGACAGACGCTTCCTTGTCACCAAGGGAGCGGTCGATGCCGAGCTTGCGGTTGATCTTGTAACGGCCGACCTTGGCCAGATCGTAGCGCTTGGAGTTGAAGTACAGGTTGTCCAGCAGGGACTGGGCAGCCTCGACCGTGGGCGGCTCGCCCGGTCGCAGCTTCCGGTAGATATCCAGCAAGGCGTCTTCGCGGGTCTCGGTGGCGTCCTTCTCCAGCGTCGCGCGCATGGAGTCGTACTGGCCGAACTCTTCGAGGATCTGGCCTTCGGTCCAGCCGAGGGCCTTCAGCAGCACCGTGACGGACTGCTTGCGCTTGCGGTCGAGACGAACGCCGACCTGGTCGCGCTTGTCGATTTCGAGTTCGAACCAGGCGCCGCGGGACGGGATGATCTTCGCGGTGAAGATGTCCTTGTCACTGGTCTTGTCGGCGGTGCGCTCAAAGTAGGCGCCCGGGGAGCGGACCAGCTGCGAGACAACGACACGCTCGGTGCCGTTGACGACGAAGGTGCCCTTCTCGGTCATCAGCGGGAAGTCACCCATGAACACGGTCTGCTGCTTGATTTCGCCCGTGTTGTTGTTCATGAATTCGGCCTTGACGTACAGCGGAGCCGAGTACGTTGCGTCCCGGTCCTTGCACTCAGCCATGGTGTATTTCGGGTCAGCGAACTCCGGCTCCGAGAAGCTCAGGGACATGGTGCCCTGGAAGTCCTCGATCGGGGAGATCTCTTCGAAAATGTCGGACAGACCCGAGGAGGTGGCGACGCTGAGGTCGCCTTCTTCGACGGCCTTGGCTACGCGTGCCTGCCAGCGCTCGTTTCCGACCAGCCAGTCAAAGCTGTCCGTTTGCAGGGCAAGCAGATTCGGAACGTCAAGTGGTTCGTGAATCTTTGCGAATGAGAGCCGGCGGGTTGCACCGTCGGTGCTGTCGGCATTGATAGCGGTTGCAGCGTTGTTTACATTAGAGGTGCTCGAGGCGACCAAGAGGGATCCTTCCACAGACCTTCAGGCGTTTTCAGATCTCCCCCGTTATGTACCCTGCAGAGTGACTCCGCAGTGCTACCAGTCCGGTTCCGCTATATGACCCGGGACCCGCGCTGACCATGCTGGTGCCGTTGTTGACGGCACATTGATGGCGCAGCTGCCAGGCTAAGCCCACCGCTATATGAAGGCTGAAGGTAAACAGGGAAGACGCAAATATCTACGATACGGCAAAGCAACCTACTTGTCTACCCCACTTCGCCCGGGATTGCAAGCACCGGCCCGGCTCCCGCCCGCGCCTGCCCCACACGCTCCCCCGCGCCGCCGCCGGTCAAATAGCACGGTGACGGGGGTCACGATAACCTTGCTGTAACTCGTTCAAGATCGGAAGAGATAACCATGAGCAACTCTGCAGACGACAATGATGTTGTCATCCTCGCCGCCGCCCGCACGCCCCAGGGGCGCCTCAACGGGCAGCTCGCCAGCTTCACGGCGGTGGAGCTCGGCGCCCACGCCATCCGCGCCGCGCTGGCAGCCAGCGGGGTGAAGGCCGAGCAGGTGGACTCGGTGATCATGGGCCAGGTGCTGCAGGCCGGGGCCGGCCAGAATCCCGCCCGCCAGAGCGCCATTGCCGCAGGCATCGGCTGGAACGTTCCCACCCTGACCATCAACAAGGTCTGCCTGTCAGGCCTGACGGCGGTGATCGATGCGGCCCGGATGATCCGCGCCGGCGACGCCACCGTCGTCGTCGCCGGCGGCCAGGAGTCCATGACCCGCGCTCCGCACATCCTTCCCGGTTCCCGGCAGGGCTGGACCTACGGCTCCGTCCAGGCGCTCGACGTCGCGGCCCATGACGGCCTGACCGATGCCTTCGACGGGCAGTCCATGGGCCTGTCCACCGAGACCAAGAACCTCACGCTGGGCATTGACCGCACCTCCCAGGACGAGGTGGCGGCCGCGTCCCATCAGCGCGCCGCCCGCGCCGCCAAAGACGGCGTGTTCGACCGCGAAATCGCCCCGATCAGCGTCAAGCAGCGCAAGGGGGAGCCGGTCATCCTGTCCGCGGATGAGGGCATCCGGCCGGACACCACGGTCGGCTCGCTGGCCGGCCTGCGGGCGGCGTTCGTTACGGACGGCACCATCACCGCAGGCAACTCATCCCCCTTGTCCGACGGCGCCTCCGCCCTCGTGCTGTCCTCCCGGAAGTTCGCCGAGGACAACGGACTGGAGTACCTCGCCGTTGTGGGCAAGCCCGGGCAGGTGGCCGGGCCGGACAACTCGCTGCATTCCCAGCCCTCCAATGCGATCAGGAGCGCCCTGGACAAGGCCGGCTGGTCGGCTGCGGACCTGGACTTCATCGAGATCAACGAGGCCTTCGGTTCCGTGGCCGTGCAGTCGCTCAAGGACCTGGACTACCCGCTGGACAAGTGCAACATCCACGGCGGCGCGATCGCCCTGGGCCACCCGATCGGTGCCTCCGGCGCCCGGCTGGCCCTGCACGCGGCGCACGAGCTGAAGCGGCGCGGTGCCGGCAAGGCTGCCGTATCCCTGTGCGGCGGCGGCGGGCAGGGCGAAGCGCTCCTGCTGTACCGCGACTGAACGCGATGACGGACCCCGCAGCCCCCGAAAGGGAAGCGGCTGGTGACGGGGCCGGCCGGGAGCGGTTCCTGGCCGACGCCGCCGCCCGCGGGCTCAGCGTCCAGCTCGTCGAGCGGCGCGCCGCCGGCAGCCTCGAGGAGGCGGCCCGGATCCTCGGCATCCAGCCCGGGGACATCGTGAAGTCGCTGGTGGTCAAGCACAAGGACGGCAGCTTCCTGTTCGCGTTGGTTCCCGGCGACCGCCAGATTTCCTGGCCCAAGCTCCGGGCGCTGCTCGGGGTCAACAAGCTCTCGCTCCCGGCGGCGGACGTGGCCCTTGCTGCCACGGGCTACGAGCGCGGCACCATCACCCCATTGGGAAGCACCGTGGCCTGGCCGGTGTACGCGGACCGGAGCATCACGGGCCGCCGGATTTCGATGGGCGCCGGGGAGCACGGCTACAGCGCCTTCGTGGACGCCGACGCCCTGACCGCCACCCTCGACGCCGTCGTCGCCGATATCTCGGAGCCGAACTGACCCTCCCGGCGATCTAGCCCGCCAGGGTTAACTCCCCGGGTTAACAAACACCAACGCGGGGTCACTTACGGCCCGTCCCGACGCCCGGGATGGGCCGTAAGTGACCCCGCGTTGCTGTTGGTGGGGGCTAGGGGGTGACGGTGAGGGCCGCGCCGTTGACGGTGAGCCGCCAGTTGTCCTGGCTGAACACGGCCACGTCCAGGGTCCCGTTGGCCACGACGTAGTCGATGATCCGCTGCCGGATTTCCTGCTGGCTGTTGGAGAGCACCGGGGCCGTCTTCACGGCGGGGAAGTTGCCGCCGCCGCTCTGCCGGTAGTTGTTGATGGCCAGGGCGAACTCCTGGTCCATGCGCAGGGCCTCGCCGCCGTAGCTGAGCCCGGTGATGCGCTCCCCCACCGGCTTCGCGAGGTCAATCTCGTAGGTCAGCGGCGCGTCAAGTCCGTAGACGACGTCGTAGTTGTAGTCCGGTGTCCCGCCCGGGGCCGTCGCAGTGACGGCGTTGGTGACGTCGGCGGCGCGGGCGGTGGTGCCGGAGACCGGCTTGAAGTACTGCGCGGACCATTCCAGGTAATCCTTGACCTGCGCGCCGGTGACCTTGATGGACAGCAGCGTGTTGTCGAAGATGTAGAGCCCGGCGACGTCCCGGATGGTCAGCGGCCCGGCCTTGACGTCCACGGCGCGGGAGAACGCCGCCGCGATGGAGAGGACGGGCAGCGCGGCGGCCGGCCCGTTGGCCAGTTCGGCCTTGATGGTGCTGGCCTGGACGTAGTTGATCGCGTCAATCGCGGCCGAGTCCTCCCAGCAGGCGGTAGCCGTGCTCAGCGGGGCGGTGCAGGTGCCGATCACCTCGTTGACGTACTTCACCGTCGCCTCGTGCCCGGCCTGGACGGCACGCACGACGGCGGGGTCGGCGTCGACCGTCTTGGCGTCCAGCAGGTGCGAGTGGGCGGACGTGACGGTCCACTGGCCCTTCTCCTTGACCAGTTCCAGGTCCATCACGGAGACGCGCATGCCCCACTTGAGCGGTTCGGTCAGGAGCACCTGCCTGCCGGAAGCCTTGTTGGTCACGAATCGTTCCGGGATCTCCAGGTGGGCGTGGCCGACCAGGATGGCGTCGATTCCGGGAACCTCTTCCGCCAGCTGGGTGGAGGCGTTCTCCGGGAACGGCAGGGCATCGCCGTAGGAGGAACCCGGCGTCGCGCCCGAGTGGCTCGTGACGATGACGACGTCGGCTCCGGCGGCCTTCAGCTGCGGGATGACGACTTTGGCTTCCTCGACGATGCCGTTGAAGTCCAGTTTGCCCTGGACGTTGTCGCGGTCCCACAGGGCGCAGCCGGGGGTGACCAAGCCGACCAGGCCCACGGTGACCCAGCCGTTGTCCGTCTTGACCCGCTTGAGCACGTAGGGGCTGAAGGCGCGCCGGCCGGTGACGGCGTCGTGGACGTTGGCGCCCAGCAGGGGAAAGTCGAGCTGGCTTTCCCACGTGCGCAGCAGCGGGATGCCGTAGTTGAATTCGTGGTTGCCGAGCCCGACGGCGTCGTACCCCACCGCGTTCATGGCCAGCGCCATCGGGTGCTTGACCGTGGCGGAGACGGGGTTGACCTTGGCGAAGTAGTAGGCCAGGGGTGTGCCCTGGATGGTGTCGCCGGCATCGATGGTGAGCGTGTTCGCCGCTCCGCGCTCGGCCCGCATCGCCTTGATCAGGGTGGCCGCCTGGGCGATGCCGATCTTGTTTCCTGCCGTGTCGGCGTAGGGCGTGTTCTTGAAGTAGTCCCAGTTGAAGACATTGTTGTGCAGGTCGGTGGTGCCAAGCACCGTCAGGGTGAACGGCTTTCCGCCGTTGCCCGGGGACGCGCTAACTGCCGGGGCCCCGGCCAGGGTCGCGGCGGCCGCACTGCCCCCGACGAGTGCCGCGGTGAGCATGGCACGGCGGGAGAGCGGAGTGGTGGGGTCGGTCATTGTGTGAGCTCCTCAACGTTGGCGGCCTGTTGGCACAAAGCCAAAGTCTAGGGCCCCCCTGCCCGGCAGAACAGAGAGTCAGCAATCTTTTTTGGAATTTCATGTTCTGTTTGGTTTCCGGCCCGGACGCAGGAAACCCCGCCCACCGGAGTGGACGGGGTTTCCCGGAGCGGAGCGGGAACGCAGGGTTCCCGGCCAGTTCGTGAAGCGGCGAGTTACTTGAGGGTAACGCGTGCGCCGGCTTCTTCGAGCTGTGCAACAGCCTTCTCGGCAGCTTCCTTGGTGACGCCTTCGAGGATGGCCTTCGGAGCGCTGTCAACAACGTCCTTGGCTTCCTTGAGGCCCAGGGAAGTGATTGCGCGAACTTCCTTGATGACTGCAATCTTCTTGTCGCCCGGGTGCTCCAGGATGACGTCGAATGCGGTCTGCTCTTCTTCTTCTGCAGCGCCGCCGGCAGCGGGGCCAGCAACTGCAACAGCAGCGGCCGTTACTTCGAAGGTCTCTTCGAAGAGCTTGACGAACTCAGAGAGTTCGATGATGGTGAGTTCCTTGAAAGCTTCAATGAGCTCTTCGTTGGTGAGCTTCGCCATGGTGTGGCGTCCTTCCTATAGTGGTGCTCGGCGGCCGGAGCCGTGCCTTCGCACCGGAGTCTGGTTTAGAGAGTTAGTTCTCTTCGGGGGCTGCGGCGTCGGCCGGAGCCTCAGCTGCTGCATCGGCCGGAGCCTCAGCTGCTGCGTCGGCCGGGGCTTCTTCAGCGGCGGGCGCTTCGGCTTCAGCCGGTACGCCGTTCTCTTCTTCAAGCTTGAGGCGCAGTGCGTCAATGATGCGTACAGCGGCGGCAGCAGGAGCCTTGAGGATGCCTGCAACCTTGGCGAGCTGCAGCTCACGGGACTCGAGTGCTGCCAGGGCAGCAACCTCGCTGGCGTTCAGTGCCTTGCCCTCGAAGTAACCGGTCTTGATAACCAGCTGCTTGTTGGTCTTGGCAAAATCCGTCAGGCTCTTGGCAGCGGCAACTGCGTCACCCTTGATGAACGCGATTGCAGTGGGGCCGGCGAGCTGGCCGTCGAATGCTTCGACACCAGCTTCCTTGGCTGCAATGGCGGTCAGGGTGTTCTTGACGACCGAGAACTTGGTGTCCTGGCCGAGAGAGACACGCAGCTGCTTGAGCTGTGCAACGGTGAGCCCACGGTATTCGGTCAGGACAGCGGCGTTCGATTCCTTGAAATCGTTAGTGATCTCAGCTACTGCTGAAACCTTGCTAGGCGTTGCCATAACCCTCCTTCCGGGGATAGTGCCGGTAATTTCCCGGTCCCCGCTCAAAAGAGCTAAAAACTAAAAAACGCCCCGCGCAGATGCACGGGGCTTGTCTCGACGCAGTCCATGACTGCGGAGCTTTGCTTCGTTCACCTGCGCCGGCCGCCCTATGTTCAGGGTCCTTCGTCCGGAGATCCACTGGCTCTCCCGGCGCGACTGCAGAAGTGAGTCTTGCTTGGGAGAGTGGATTTCCAACAACCGACGGTCTTTGGTCCCCCCAGCTTACGCGAGACCGGGCGTGTGCTCCAAATCGTGGCCCCGGCGGGAGCCGCAGGGCCCTGGAACGCCGTCAGCTGAGGCTGGGGCCGAAGTCCGGGAGTTCCTTTTGCCAGATGCCTGTCACGCCGGCGGTGGTGAATCCGAGCTGCTGGTTGACGGTGAGCAGGTAACGGTTTTCCGGGGCGTTCCAGGTGTAGAGGACCCGGGCGTCCGGGAACTGCTCCGAGAGCCTCTCCATGTTCGAGACCTTGATCAGCAGGCCCAGTTTGTTGCCGCGGTGCTCCCGCAGGACCACGGTGTCGTCCTGGAACACGACGTCGGGGCGCATCGCGAGGACGCTGATGGTGGTCAGGCCCACGAGCCCGCCGCTGGCGATGTGTTCGACGGCGGTGACCACGGTCCGGCGTCCCTGCGCGATGGCGACGTCCTCGGCCTCGCGGAGGATGCCGCCGTCGAACACCATGCCCCCGTCGTCGGCCCCGGGCACACCGTCTTCGCCGGCGCTGTTTTCGAGCGCGGCGACGGCTTCGAGCCATTGTTCCGGGCACCGGTCCGTCCAGTGGTGCAGCCGGTACCGGCCGGCGTTCGCTTCCTCGGCCTCGGTTTCCAGCTGCTCCACGAGCTCACTGTCGAGGGGCAGCGTGCAGGCACTGAATTGTTCGATGTGCTGCAGGGTGTAGCCGCTGTGCCGGGCGAATTCCACTTCCCGGCTGTGCACCGGGACGAAGCCAAGGCCCGTCCCGGGCACGAGCTGGCCGGCTTCGCTGTCGCCCAGCGATGAGCTCGGATGGTTCGTGTCAATCAGGATGGTGTGACGGCCCTCGTCCCGGGCAAAGTGCTCCGCGGCTTCGAGGAGTTGCCGGCCGACGCCGCGGCCCTGGAACTCCGGCAGGATGTCGAGGGCAAATTCGGCCAGGTCGAGGTTATCCGAAAGGGGCAAGGCGATGTCGACGGTCCCGACGATTTCGCCGTCAATCCTGGCCACGAGGATGACCTGGCGCTCGTACGGGTCCGCCATTTCCAGCAGTTTCTCCCGGGGCGCATAGGCAAGGTCATCGCTCCCCCAGGTCTGCATGCGCACCTTGCGGCCCACCTCGACGGCGGCAATAAAGTCGGCAGCGTCCGTCCCGTCAAGGGAATCGGGGATCCACAGCTGTTCAATCCGTACGTCGTTTGCCATAACGGGCATCATCCCCAGCTGTTCTGCCATCTACGGGTACCGGAATCCCGGCACTAACAGGGTTTCCACCGTCAGCATATGCCGGTTTACGCCGGCGTTCCATCGTCCGACGTGCGCCGGTCCCGCTACGACGCCCGGGCGGCGGCGTCGAGGGTCCGCTGCCATTCACCGTCGAAGCCGGCCGGCCGGGAACCGAGTGCAACGTTGATGGCGAGCATGTGGCCGCTTTCCGCGGCGTTGAAGGTAACAACGCGTTCCACGGCCGGGAACTGCGCGAGCAGGCGGCGGAGGTTGCGGATCTTGACGAGCATGCCCAGGCGGTGGCCACGGTGCCCGGCTGCGACGAGGGTGTCGTCCGGGTCGCCCAGCCACGGTTTCGACGGCGTGAGTTGAAGCACCGAGTAGGCAGCCAGTTCCCCGCTGCCACGGTGCCACATCCCACACCTCCGGGTCGTAGCTCAGGTCCCCGATCGGCGCGTCCGTGCTCCTCCGGGACATCAGCACGGCGAGCTCCAGCGCATCCCACGACGCGGCATGCGCGCGGACATCCAGGGCGCTGAAGCGCGAGACCTGTTCCAGCCGGTACCCGGCTTTCAGGGCGAAGCGGACGCCCCGCGCGTCAGCGGGACGTGCCCCCGACCCGGTGGCCGGCCTGACGTTTGCGTCGTGGTCTTCCGGGTCGAAGCCGGCGGGGTGCTCCGTGTAGCTCTGCAGGATGGTGCGGCCCGCCGCGGCCGCCAGCGCCTCCGCGTGGCGCAGCAGCGCCCGGCCGATTCCCCCGGCGGCTGAACTTCTCAAGCACATCGACGTGGACGGTCGCGCTGCCGAGGTTCTCCTGAAGTCCGAAGCGGACCCAGGACCTTGCTGCCATTCGTCCGTCCTGGCGCACAAAGAACAGCAGGATTTTCCGGTAGGCGTTGTCCCGCCAGAACTGAAGCCGGGCCGCGGGCGGGGTTGACCGGTCCAGGTTGCCCCAGGTCTGGAGCGTCAGGGCGTCGCACAGTTCCCCGACCTCGAGGAAGTCGCCGGCGTCCGGGGAATCGAGGGCGTCGGGTAGCAAGAGGCGTTCAATGCGGCAGGTCGCGGCAGTCACCGGAACAGCGTAGCCGGTGCCCCGGAATGCGGAAAAGACCGCCCCGCGGATGCGGGACGGTCTCTTCTGTTGCCTGCTGCCAGGCGGGTGAGGCTTAGACCTCGGTCAGGACCTTGGTGACGTTGGGGTCAACCGAGATGCCCGGGCCAAACGTGGTGGCGACGGTGGCCTTCTGGATGTAGCGTCCCTTGGAAGCGGACGGCTTGAGGCGGAGGACCTCTTCCAGAGCGGCGGCGTAGTTCTCGGCCAGCTTGAGGGCGTCGAAGGAAACCTTGCCGATGATGAAGTGCAGGTTCGAGTGCTTGTCGACGCGGAAGTCGATCTTGCCGCCCTTGATGTCGTTGACGGCCTTGGCGACGTCAGCGGTCACGGTGCCGGTCTTCGGGTTCGGCATCAGGTTACGCGGACCCAGGACCTTGCCGAGGCGGCCAACCTTGCCCATGAGGTCAGGGGTGGCAACGGCGGCGTCGAAGTCGGTCCAGCCGGCTGCGATCTTTTCGATCAGGTCATCGGAACCAACGAAGTCGGCGCCGGCTGCGATTGCTGCCTCAGCCTTGTCGCCCGTGGCGAAGACGAGGACGCGGGCGGTCTTACCGGTGCCGTGCGGCAGGATAACGGTGCCGCGGACCATCTGGTCAGCCTTACGCGGGTCTACACCCAGGCGGAATGCAACCTCAACGGTGGCGTCGAACTTGGACGGGTTGGTGTCCTTGGCGAGCGTCACTGCCTCGAACGGCGCGTAGAACTTCTCCGCGTCGATCTTGGCTGCGGCTGCCTCATATGCTTTGCTGCGCTTTGCCATGCTGCTTATTCTCCTTGTGCAGTTGTGGTCTGCGGACCGCGCTGGGCCCTGCCACAGTCGGGAGTCCGGGTGGTTTGTCCGGATTCCCAACATCTCAATGTTTAGGTGGTGCCGGTTGCCCGGCGGGGAAGGCTATTAGCCTTCGACGGTGATACCCATGGAACGGGCGGTGCCGGCGATGATCTTCGCGGCGCCTTCCAGGCTCGTGGCGTTGAGGTCTTCCATCTTGGTGGTGGCGATCTCGTTGACCTGGGCCTGGGTCAGCTTTGCAACCTTGACGGTGTGCGGGGTGGGCGAACCCTTGGCAACGCCTGCAGCCTTTTTGATGAGCTCTGCAGCCGGCGGGGTCTTGGTGATGAACGTGAAGGAACGGTCCTCGTAGACCGTAATTTCCACGGGGATAACGTTGCCGCGCTGGGCTTCCGTCGCAGCGTTGTACGCCTTGCAGAATTCCATGATGTTGACACCGTGCTGGCCAAGCGCAGGACCGATGGGCGGGGCCGGGTTAGCGGCACCTGCCTGGATCTGCAGCTTGATGAGGCCGGTGACCTTCTTCTTGGGAGCCAATGTAGGGTCCTTCTCTCAAATTTTTCCTGGGACACAGGAGCGTGCCTCAGGTTGTTGGCCGCCATGGCGAGGCGGCCGGCCGCACCTGGCTGCTAAAGCGGGCAGCCCGGGGCGAATTCTGTGGGGAAAAGCTAGATCTTGCTGACCTGGTTGAAGGCCAGCGTGACCGGGGTCTCGCGCTCGAAGATGGAGACCAGGACCACGAGGGTCTGGGAGTCCACCTTGATTTCGGAGATCGTGGCCGGAAGGGTCTCGAAGGGGCCCTCCTTGACGATGACCGACTCGCCAACCTCGAAGTCGACGTCGATCTGCGCGGCCGCGTGCTTGATCGGCTTGCCTTTCTCGGCCTGCTCTTCCTCGAAGACCGGGGCGAGCATGGAGAAGACCTCGTCGAGGCGCAACGGGACCGGGTTGTGGGCGTTGCCCACGAAGCCGGTGACGCCGGGAGTGTGGCGGACGGCGCCCCAGGAGGCATCCGTCAGGTCCATGCGGACCAGGACGTAACCGGGGATGCGGACGCGGTTGATGACCTTGCGCTGAGCGTTCTTGATCTCAACGACTTCCTCCATCGGAACCTGGATTTCGAAGATGTAATCTTCCATGTCCAGGGTCTGGATGCGGGTTTCAAGGTTGGCCTTGACGCGGTTTTCGTAGCCGGCGTAGGAGTGGATGACGAACCAGTCACCCTCCTGGCGGCGCAGCTTGGCCTTGAACTCATCGGCCGGGTCAACCTCGGCGGCGGCGGCGGCAGCGGCCAGCGCGTCGTCGGACCCTTCCTCGGCTTCGACTGCTTCATCGCCAGCGTCGGCGGTCTCCGCCTCAGCGGACTCGCCAGTGGTGGCTTCGCCAGCCTCTGCCGTGTCAGCGGCTTCGTCGGCGACGTCGGATTCGGGCGCAGCAGACGTAGCCTCGGACTCTTCCCCGGCTTCCACCGCGGCGTCCTGGCTCTTATCCAGCTCAGTCTCAGTTACCTCGAGCTCCTGCTCAGACACTTGGTCTCCTGCTTCCTCATTGCCTAACATGCCTATTTAAATGACTCAATTCCGCACACCCCGCAGAACCTCCGGAATCCCGGTGGTAATCCACGTAGTCTGCGGACCGGTCGCGTCAGCGGTCCGTGGGGCTCGTCCCGCCGAATACCCAGCCCACTGCGGTCCCGAAGGCCAGATCCAGCACGGTGGTAAGGAGCATCATGATGACCACGAATACCAGCACCACGATCGTGTAGTTGATCAGTTCCTTGCGGGTCGGTGCAACAACCTTCTTCAGTTCGCCGATGACCTGGCGGACGAAGAGGGCGATTCGAGCGAAGAAGCCTGCCTTGGGGGCATTCTTGGCGGGGCGGCCACTTGAGCTGCTTGCAGCTGTTTCGGTCACCTGGTCCTCACTCATCCTCGCAATGTCGGATACCCGGCTCTGAACTGAACCATGGTTGCTGCGCTTGCCCCGGAGAAACCGGGACAGCTTGCGCAGGGCAGACAGGACTCGAACCTGCAACCTGCGGTTTTGGAGACCGCTGCGCTACCAATTGCGCCACTACCCTATGGATCAAAAACCAGTTCCGGCCCGTTTCCCCAGACTTCGCTGAGGCGCAGACCATCATCGTGTTTTCAACACCGGAGAACCAGTCTACGCAACAACTGCGCCTACGTCGAACCGGCCCTGACGGAGCGTCCATCCCCCCGGGAAATCCTGCAGAGAAACCGGGCGGGAAAACGAAGCGAGAAAAACCGGCGGCTGAAGCATCTGCCGCAACGGCAGTCACATTTCCGCGCCGTCTCCCCGGACGATCCGGTGAACAGCATAGAGTAGATTCCGTCGAATCCCACAAACAGCCACCGAAGCTGCTAGCGAAGAATGGACCCGCGATGCCTGCCGCCCGCATTTCACAGCGAATTTCCGCCATAGCCGAATCCGCCACGTTGGCTGTCGATGCCAAGGCGAAGGCGCTGAAGGCGGCCGGCCGGCCGGTGATCGGTTTCGGCGCCGGCGAGCCGGACTTCCCGACCCCCAACTACATCGTGCAGGCGGCCATCGAAGCCGCCGGGCAGCCCAGGTTCCACCGCTACTCCCCCGCCGGCGGCCTGCCGGAGCTGAAGCAGGCCATCGCGGCCAAGACGTTCCGGGATTCCGGCTACAAGGCCGAGGCGTCGCAGGTGCTCGTCACCAACGGCGGCAAGCAGGCCGTGTACAACACCTTCGCCACGCTGCTCGATCCGGGCGACGAGGTCATCGTCCCCACGCCGTTCTGGACCACCTACCCGGAGGCCATCCGGCTGGCCGGAGGCGTGCCGGTGGAGGTTTTCGCCGGACCAGAGCAGGAATACCTGGTCACGGTGGAGCAGCTCGAAGGCGCCCTGACGGACCGCAGCAAGATCCTGCTCTTCGTCTCCCCCTCCAACCCCACCGGCGCCGTGTACTCGCCGGAGCAGGTCAGGGAGATCGGCCTGTGGGCCGCTTCGAAGGGCCTGTGGGTTGTCACGGATGAGATCTACGAGCACCTGACGTACGACGGCGTGCCCTTCACCTCGATCGCGACGGCCGTCCCCGAGCTGGGCGACAAGGTCGTCATCCTCAACGGCGTGGCGAAAACCTATGCCATGACCGGCTGGCGTGTCGGCTGGATGATCGGGCCGGCCGACGTGATCAAGGCCGCGACGAACCTGCAGTCGCACGCGACGTCGAACGTGTCCAACATCCCGCAGATGGCCGCCCTTGCCGCGGTGTCCGGGCCGCTGACCGCCGTCGACGAGATGAAACTCGCCTTCGACCGCCGCCGCAAAGCCATCGTGGCCGGGCTGAACGCCATCGAGGGCGTGGAATGCCCGACGCCGAAGGGCGCCTTCTACGTGTACGCGGACGTCCGCGCCCTGCTCGGCAAGGAGTTCCCGTCCGCGAACGGGCCCGTCCGGCCTGCGACCTCGGCAGAGCTGGCCACACTGATCCTGGACGAAGTGGAGGTGGCGGTGGTTCCTGGCGAGGCGTTCGGCCCCTCCGGCTACCTGCGCCTCTCCTACGCCCTCGGCGACGAGGACCTTGCCACCGGCGTCGCCCGCCTGCAGGACTTCCTCGGCAAGGCTAAGTAGGGCGCCCCCGTACAACGCACCCCGCAGGACTGGACATGTCCAGTCCTAACCACGAGCAGTGGGCAGAATGCCATTCTGTCCACTGTTCGCGCTTAAGAATGGGCATGTCCGGGCTGAAGGTGTGCTTAAGAATGGGCATGTCCGGGCTGCGGGAGCGTCAGAGCAGCCGGCGCTCGGCGGCCCAGCGGGTGAGTTCGTGCCTGCTGGAGAGCTGGAGCTTGCGCAGCACCGCCGAGACGTGGGTTTCCACGGTCTTGATCGAGATGAACAGTTCCTTCGCGACTTCCTTGTAGCTGTAGCCGCGGGCGATCAGCCGCATCACCTCGAGCTCGCGGGCGGAGAGCCTGTCCAGTTCGTCGTCGGCGATGTCGGCCGGGGCGGTACCGAAGGCGTCCAGCACAAAGCCGGCCAGTCGGGGCGAGAAGACGGCGTCGCCGCCCGCGACCCGCCGGACGGCGTCCGAAATTTGCGCGCCGGAAATGGTCTTGGTCACGTAGCCGCGGGCGCCGGCCCGGATCACCGAGACGACATCCTCGGCCGCGTCAGAGACGCTCAGGGCCAGGAAGCGGGTGCTGCCCAGCAACGGCGCCGAGCCGGCCAGCACTTCGCGGCCGCCGCCGCCCAGGCCGCCCGGTAAATGGACATCGAGGAGAACGACGTCGGGACGGACGGCCGCGATCACGGCCACGGCCTCTTCCACCGTTCCGGCCTCACCGGCAACAACAATGTCCGGGTCCAGGTCGGCCTTCAGGCCGGAGCGGAAGATGGCGTGGTCATCCACGATCACCACCCGGATTCCGGGCGCCGGGCGCCCCGCTTCAGTGCTGGTCACAGTCGTACCTCTCCGTTGCTGTTGCTGGCGCCGGCGGGTGCCGCTGACAGGGGCAGCCTCAGCCGCACCTCGGTGCCGTCCGGGCTGCTGATGATGGTGGCGGTGCCGCCGTGGCGGTTCATCCGCCCGATGATCGATTCGCGGACCCCCATCCGGTCCGCGGGGACGGCGTCCGGGTCGAAGCCGGGGCCGCGGTCCTTCACGAAGACCTCGGCCGAGCCGTCGGTCACTTCCAGGTACACGGATACCGCGCCGCCGCCGTGCCGGGCCGCGTTCAGCATCGCCTCGCGGGCTGCCTGGACAAGGGCCTCGTGGCGTTCGGACATGGCGCAGTCGCCCACGGTGACCACCTCGACGGCGTGGCCCAGGGTGTCTTCCACTTCAGCCGCAGCCGCCATGATGCCCTCGGACAGTTGCCCGGCCTCCTTGCCCGGGTTCCGGTACAGCCAGCCCCTCAGCTCGCGCTCCTGGGCGCGGGCAAGGCGGACGACGTCGCTCTCGTTGCCGGCTCGCCGCTGGATCAGGGCCAGCGTCTGCAGCACCGAGTCATGAAGGTGCGCCGCGATCTCGGCCCGTTCGGTGGCGCGGACCCGCCCGGCCCGTTCCGTCTCCAGGTCCCGCCAGAATTTCAGTCCCCAGGGCAGAAGAACCAGTGCCACGCCGCCGAGCACCGCCACGGAGGACAGCAGGGCGAGCCACGTCTGTTCCCAGGACCCGGAGCCGGAGACCATCACCAGGACTCCCGCCACGACAAGCGCCAGGCCGGCCGCGAGGCGGGCCCAGCCGCCGGCCTGGTCCGCTTTGGTCTTGTCTACGAGCCCTGCCCGCCGGGTCTCATCCAGCTGCATCCAGGCAATGGCAGCGCCGCCGAGGATGGCCGCTACCGGGATGAGGGTTCCGAGCGGAACATCGACGCCGAGCAGGCGTGCGATCAGGATGCCGGCGGCCAGCAGAAGTCCCGCGCCGAGCAGTATCTCCTTGCCGTAACGCATCCCGGTGACCCTGTTCCGCCAGGTGTCGGCCGGAGCCGCTCCGGCTGGCGCGGCTGCCGCCCGCGGAGTTGGCGTGCCGGCAGCAGCGGCTGCACCGGGGGTCGGGGCCACCATCGGGGGG
>NZ_MQTS01000107.1 GCF_020532825.1 Arthrobacter sp. SO3 | reverse complement strand
GCCGGGTCCACCGACGCCTTGCCCACCCCCGTCGGGCTCGGCCGGCACATCCGGGACTTCCAGCAGGAAGCGGTACCGGGCCACCGGATTGGTGACCGGCATGGGCGCCTCCCACCAGACCCAGCCGTCGGCATCCCCGAGGCACGTGCCAGGCTGGTAACGGGGCTCGCCGTCGTGGATCGAGCGGAGCCAGACCCGGGTGGCATGTCCCCAGCCGGCCGGCACCCGGACCCGCAGCATGGCCTCGTCCCCGAGCGCGGGGTGCTGCGGGGCGTGCAGGCCCGAGCCGTCGTGGTGCGGCAGCGGCCCCGCGAAGCCGATCCCGGCTGAGCCAAGTGCCGTCACGCCCGGAACGCTCATGCCTAGCCCTTCACCGAGCCCTGGGTGAGGCCGCTGACGATGTAGCGCTGCAGGAACAGGAACAGTGCCATCACCGGCACGGCTGCCAGCACCGCCCCCGCGGCAAAGACGCCCCAGTTCTCGGACCGCTGCTGGGCCACGAAGGAGTAAAGACCGACGGCGAGGGTCTGGCTGTCCGGATCCGTGAGCACGACGCTGGCGATCACGAATTCGCCGGAGATGCCGATGAAGGACAGCAGCCCCACGACGGCCAGGATCGGGGTAACCAGGCGCATGATGATGCCGAAGAAGATCTGCGAGTGGCTGGCGCCGTCGATCTTGGCTGCCTCGTCGAGGGACTGCGGGACGGTGTTGAAGAAGCCGTACATCAGGTAAGTGTTCACGCCCAGGGCGCCGCCGAGATACACCATGATAAGGCCCAGCTGGCTGCCGAGGCCGAGCGCCGGAATGACCTCGGAGATGCCGCTGAGCAGCAGGAAGATGGCGACGACGGCGAGCAGCTGCGGGAACATCTGCAGCAGCAGCAGGCTCAGCAGGCCGATCCGGCGGCCCTTGAACCGCATCCGGGAGAACGCGTACGCCGCCATGGCGCCGAGGAAGACCGTCGCCGCCGACGTCACGACGCCCACCACCATGGTGTTCACGAACCAGCGCGCGTAGGGTCGGGCGGGGTTGTTGAACAGTTCGCTGAAGTTTCCGAAGTCGATCCGGCTGAACAGCGCGTTGGAGCCCACCAGCGTGCCGGTGGAGTTGAACGCCGCGGAGAGCACGTAGAGCAGCGGGAAGATCGCGAAGATGGTCACCGCGATGCCGACGAGGTGCCGCCAGCCCTTGTCCCTGAACCAGACGCCGAAGGGGCGCCGGCGCTGCAGCGCCTTGAGCTGTTCGACGTCGGTGGTGCTTCCTGTTGTTGTATCCCCGGCGCCGGCCGGAGCCGCTGTGCTGACGGTACTTGCTGCTGACCCGTTCATGAGTTCACGTCCTCGAGTGCCTTGGTCTGCTTGAAGCTGATGGCCGAAACCGTGGCCACGATGATGAAGATGATGATGGCCAGGGCGCTGGCGAGGCCGTAGTCACGCCCGGTACCCTGCCCGAACGCCACCTTGTAGACCAGGGTGATCAGGATGTCCGTCGCCCCGATGTCCCGGTCTGTGTCGGCGAAGCGCGGGCCACCGCCGGTGAGCATGAAGATCACGTTGAAGTTGTTGAAGTTGAAGGCGAAGGAGGAGATCAGAAGCGGCGCTATCGAGACCAGCAGCAGGGGAAGTTTGATGGAACGGAAGACCCGCCACGGGCCTGCACCGTCCATTCGGGCGGCTTCGTCGAGCTCCGTCGGCAGCGACTGCAGTGCGCCGGTGCAGACCAGGAACATGTACGGGAACCCAAGCCACAGGTTGACCACCAGCACGCTGATCTTGGCCAGGAGCGGGTCCGTGAGCCAGCCGATGGTGGCGCCGCCCAGCAGGGTCTGGTTGAGCCAGCCGAACTGCGGGTTGAGGATGCCGGACCAGACCAGTCCGGACAGGAATGCCGGGAAGGCGTAGGGCAGGATCATCAGGATCCGGTACACCTTCTTGCCGCGCAGGTCCTCCCGGTTGAACGTGATGGCCAGGAACAGGCCCATGGCGAAGGTCAGCGCAACGGAGGCGATGGCGAAGGTGAAGGTCCAGAGGATGACACCCAGCAGCGGACCGCGCAGGCTGGGATCGGTGAAGGCTCGGACGAAATTGTCCATGCCGACCTCGATTTTCCACCCGGTGGTGAGGGTCTCGCCGTTGTCTGCCGCGAAGGCGCCCTTCCCGTTGTCCCGGTAGAGCACGCCGGTGTCGGTGTCGGTGAAGGTGTCTGCCGCGGCGTCGTAGGTCAGGGCGGGCTTGAACTGGTAGGCGTTGCTGCCGTCTGCGGTGCGCAGCGTCCCGTCCGCCGGGTCCGCGGAAACCGGGACCGTGATGGCCAGGATGCTCTGCTGGTTCGCGACGATCTCCTGGAAGGTCAGCGTCCGGTAACCGTCCACGGCGTTGGCTTTGCCGGTGGAGTCCTTGCCGGCACCGGAGACTTCCTCCAGGGGCGCCTGCGTGGTGCCGATCGAGACCTTGCCCTGCGGATCGGTGAACAGCAGGTAGAAGGAGTTGTCCTTGGCAAGGACGGCAGCCTTGTAGGCGGGTGAATCGGGGACGCGTTTCTGCGCGGTGAGCTGGATGGCGGCGATCGCATCATCCTTGGTGCTGTTGTGGCCGTCGCCGTAGTTGGTGAAGGCGATGTAGCCGCTGAACAGGACCACGAAGACCTGGAAGACCAGCAGGAACAGCACGCCGGGGGCGAGGTACTTCGCGGGAAGGCCGCCCTTGCGCAGGTAGATCCAGTTGATCACCAGCACGACGGCGGAGGAGACTGCCAGCGCACCCCACGACTCGCTGAGGAAAAGCATCATCAGGACGTAGACGGCCAGTGCGTCCACGAGGCCCAGCAGCACGATCTTGGCAACGGTGCCCTTGGTGGTGTCCGCGCCGAAGCGGCGGCGCCCCGCGCCCGGGCCGCCTGGCCGTCCGGCGGGGCCGGAGCCGTCGGGGTCCGTTGCTGAGGCCGCGCCGGCGGCCTGGCGGAGTTCGGTATCTGTCATGGCTGTCTACAGTCCTTGGGGAAGCTCGTGGTGGTGCAGGAACGGTCCGGGCGGCATCGCTGCCGCCCGGACCGGGCTTACCGGTTCGTGTCCGTCCGGGAACGTCCGGAACCGGTGCGGGGACTAACCCGCGATTTTTGCCTTGATGCTGGCGGCCATCTTGGCCCAGTCGGCGGCCGGGTCGCCCTGGCCCTTGATCAGGGCAAGCTCGGTGGCTCCCCAGTCTGCCCAGACGGCGCTCATTTCCGGGATTGCCGGCATCGGGACGCCGGTGGCGCCGATCTTGCCGAAGGCTGCCACGATGGGATCGCTGGCGGCCTTCTCGAAGGATGCCTTCAGTGCCGGCGGGCGGCCTCCGGCCTTGTACATCGAGTCCTGGGCGTCCTCGGAGGTGAGGTAGTTGGTCACGAACTCGTTGGTGGCCAGCGCGTTGGCGCTCTTGGCGCTGATGAAGAAGCCGTTGACGCCGATGAACGGCTGGGCCGGCTTGTCACCTGCGGCCGGCAGGGCGTCCACAGCGAACTTGATGCCCTTCTTCTGCACGTCCGGCACGTTCCACGGTCCCGTCAGGAAGTACGGGGACTCCCCGGCCAGGAACTTCTCCTTGGCAATGTCACCGGTGATGTTGGAGTTGATGATCTTTTCGCCGGCATCGCCCCAGGCTGCCAGCTTCTTGGCGAACTCAACACCGGCGGCGTCGCCGATCAGGAGCTGCTTGGGATCGTAGCCGCCGTCGGCAGCAAGGCCGAAGACCTGCGAGCCCATGGAGGCCTGCAGCGGGTACAGGTGGTAGGGGTCGCCCTGCTTGGGATCCATGCCGACCAGGAACGGGAACTGGGCCTTGCCGTCGGCGACAGCCTTCTTGCCGTTCGTGATGACTTCGTCAAAGGTCTTGGCCGCTGCGGGCACCAGGTCGGTGTTGCGCAGCAGCGCGATGTTCTCAATCGCGTACGGGACGCCGTAGACGGAACCGTTGAAGGTCATGGCCTTCACGGCGGAGTCCTGGAAGCCGGACTTCTTGTCGCCGAGTTCAACCGGGGCAATGACGCCGTTCTGGACGAACTTGCCTACCCAGTCGTGCGGGCCGACGATCAGGTCCGGGCCTTTGCCCGTGGGGACCTGGGTGATGAAGTCGTCGCGGACGGCGGCGAAGTCCTTGACCACGAGCTTCACTTCGATGCCGGTGTCAGCCTGGAACTTGGCGGTGATGTCCTTCAGCGCGGGTGAGCGCTCGGCATCAACCCACATGGTGATGGTGCTGGCCCCGGCCGACTTGAGGTCGGGCTTGGCCGTGGCCGTGGCCGTGGCGGTTGCCGGTGCCGTGGCGGCGGCGCCGCCGCAGGCGCTCAAAGCCAGCGCGGCAACTACGGAGATTGCACCGGCCGTGAAAACCCGGCGGCTGGTCCCGGTGGTGAGGGTGTTCTGCACCTTCATTGGTGTCCCTTTCATAATGTCCTGCATCCACGCTGAAGGCCCTGGCGGAAAGCTCCTGGTGGGGAGTCCAGGGCCGGGTGGCATCATCGGTGATGTGGCTCACAACTGCAAGCGCTTCCAAAGTACACGGTGACTATGACTTTGGAAAGTCACACTACTGGCGAGTAACACCGGTGGTCGAATCAGCCCCGCCAACCCGCCGCCTCAGGATGGAGCCGCACTTCAGTGCCCTGAGAGGGCACGGCGGCGGGGATTATCCAGACGCTGGCAAAAACGGCGCACCGAATCTATGTGTGGAAGCGTTTTCAATTCCGAGGGTTCAGCCTTACGATTACCGGCATGTCCGTTGACTCAGCACTCATCGCCCCCGCCGAACTGGCCGGGCCCCTGACCAGCCCCTTGACGCCGGTCCACGCCGCAGACCACCTCCCCGGCTGGTGGCGCTCGGCCGTGATCTACCAGGTGTACCCGCGCTCGTTCCGGGACCTGAACGGCGACGGCGTTGGCGACCTCGCCGGGATCACCGCGGAACTGCCAAAGCTGGCCGAACTGGACATCGACGCCGTCTGGCTCTCGCCGTTCTACCGCTCACCGCAGCGCGACGCCGGCTACGACGTCAGCGATTACTGCGACGTCGATCCCCTCTTTGGCACGCTGGCGGACTTCGACGCCATGATGGCCGAGGCCACGCGGCTGGGCCTGCGGATGATCGTGGACCTCGTCCCCAACCACTGCTCGGACCAGCACGTCGCCTTCCGGGCAGCCCTGGCCGCGCCCGCCGGCAGCCCGGAACGGGACATGTTCATCTTCCGCGACGGCCGCGGACAGTTCGGCGAGGAGCCGCCGAACAACTGGCAGTCCCACTTCGGCGGCCCGGCCTGGACCCGGATCGCGGAACCCGACGGCACACCGGGCCAGTGGTACCTGCACCTCTTCGACACCTCCCAGCCGGACTTCAACTGGGACAACGACGCCGTGCACGAGGAATTCGAGCGGGTCCTGCGTTTCTGGCTGGAGCGCGGCGTCTCCGGCTTCCGGGTGGACGTCGCCCACGCCCTCGTCAAGGCCCCGGGCCTGCCGGAGTGGGGCGGCCGCGCCGACGGCAACAGCTGCGACGGCTACCCCGGCCATGACGCCCCGATGTTCGGCCAGCCGGCCCTGCACGACATCTACCGCAAGTGGCGGCGGATCCTGGCCGAGTTCGGCCCGGACCGCATCCTCTGCGCGGAAGCGAACGTGGATCCGCTCCCCCGACTGGCCGACTGGGTCCGGCCGGACGAAATGCACCAGGCCTTCAACTTCCCGTACCTGCACACGGGCCTGGACGTCCACCGCATGCGCGGCGTCATCACCGAATCCCTGGCTGCACTGGACTCCGTCGGAGCCCCCACCACCTGGGTGCTCTCCAACCACGATGTGGTCCGGCACGCGACCCGGTTCGGATACGACGGCCCCGCACCGCGCGACGGCGACGGGATCGGCAGCTTCGATCCCCAGCCCAACGAGGCACTGGGCCGCTCCCGGGCCGCAGCCGCTTCCATGTTCATGCTTGGCCTGCCCGGCGGCGCCTACCTCTACCAGGGTGAAGAACTCGGCCTTCCCGACGGGATCGACATCCCGGACCAGCAGCGCCAGGATCCCACCTTCGCCCGCACCGGCGGCGAACGGCTGGGCCGTGACGGCTGCCGTGTGCCGCTGCCGTGGCGCGCCGCGGAACTTCATGCAGGATTTGGCGACGGCGCCGCCCCCTGGCTTCCGCAGCCGGCAAGCTTTGTGGGACTGGCCCGTGATGCCCAGGCCGCCTCGCCGTCGTCGCACCTCAACCTCTACCGGCGCATGCTCGTGGCCCGCCGCGAACTCGGCCTCGGCCAGGGTTCGCTCGCCTGGGCTGAGGAATGGTGCACGGACAGCTGCCTGGCGTACCTGAACGGGACCACCCTGGTGCTGCTCAATGCCGGGCAGGACGCAGTCGACCTGCCGGCCGGCCGGGTGCTGCTGCGCAGCTCCCAGGACTCCGCGGGAGAATGGCTCGAGTCATCTGAACCGGGCGGCTCCGGGCATCGGTTAGGCTCAGGGGAAACTGTTTGGCTGGAAATCTACATCGAGGACGCGGAGAGCTAAGAATGCCCGGCATCAAGGACGTCGCTGAGCGCGCTGGCCTCTCCATAGCCACCGTTTCGCGGGCCTTGAGCGGCAAGGGCAATGTCTCAACCCGCAGCCGGGAACGTGCGCAGGCGGCCGCGGCCGAACTCGGGTTCGTCCTGTCCTACCATGCCTCCAGCCTGGCCTCCGGACGGAACCACAACGTCGGCGTCGTGGTTCCGTCCGTGCACCGCTGGTTCTTCTCCTCGGTGGTGGAAGGGGTCTCGGCGACCTTGCTGGACGCGGGGTACGACCTCACGCTTTACAACGTCAGCGAGGGACAGGAACGCCGTCACAGCGTCCTGAACGACTTTCTGCTGCGCAAGCGTGTGGATGCGGTAATTGCGGTCTCGCTGGAGCTCAGCGAGGCCGAAATCCAGCAGCTGCTCGCGATCCACCGGCCGATCGTCGGGATCGGCGGCCCGCTGCCCGGGGCTTCGACCATCCGCATCGACGATTCGGGGATCGCGCAGGCCGCGGCCCGCCACCTGATCCAGCTCGGCCACAGCAAAATCGCCCATATGACCGGTGACGCCGCCTACGAGAAGGATTTCCGGCTGCCGGGAACCCGCCAGGGCGGATTCAAAAAAGCCATGAAGGACGCCGGACTGGCGGTCCGCCCGGAATGGCAGGTCTCCGCTGACTTCACCATTCAAGGCGCCTACGCCAGCGCCCGGCAATTGCTGGGCGGCTCCGTGGAACGCCCGACGGCCGTCTTCGCGGCGTCCGACGAGATGGCGATCGGCACGATTCTCGCCGCCCGCGATTTCGGACTCCGGGTGCCTTACGACCTGTCCGTGATCGGCATTGACGGCCACGAACTGGGAGAGGTCTTTGGGCTCACCACGATCGACCAGGACGCCCGCGGCCAGGGTGCGGTGGCGGTCCGCCGCCTGTTGGCCGGACTCGACGGAGTCGGGGACCCCGGCGCGGCCGACACCGAGTTCCCGACACGCTTCGTGATCCGTTCCAGCACCGCCGTCCCTCCCGTGGACGCAGTGCCGCTGCGCTGAGCGCTGATGTTTTCCCTGCGACCGCTGCGCCGCCACACGGCCCTGCAGCCGTGCAGGCTCGTGCAGGCTCAGCCAGCGGTCCCCATAAAGCGCACGAAGCGGTCCAGCACCACCGGCCAACCCGCGGCGTATTCCGCCCGTGTCGCCGCAGGATCCTCGGCGCCTTCCCATCCGCTGTGGACGAGGCGCAGTTCCGTGCCGCCCTCGACGGCACGGAACGCGACGCGAAGCTCCGTAGACCACACGGCCGACGATCCGGGGTGCCAGCTGGCGTGGAAGGACAACGGGGGCTGCCAGTCGTCAATGGACCCCCAGATGGCCGTCCGGCCGTCGTCCGCGCTCTCCAGGATCAGATGCTCTTCGAACTCAACGTAGGAGCTGGCCCCGAAGACGCTGTGCTCCTCGAGCGGCCACCAAAGGTGGGTGTGTTCGGTGAAACCGACAAAGGCGCGGGCGACCGCACCCGGAACGATGACGGTACAGACGACGGGGTCCAGTCCGCCTGCCGCTGCCGGCTCCGGTGTCTCGGGAGCGTCAGAGGCTGCGTGGCTGAAGAGGTTGTCCATGGTCATCAACTCTACCTGCGGCCCGACGCCCCCTCGTTTCCGGCGGCTCGCTTCCGGCGGCGTTGCGTAGCCGGGATGCCCGGGATCTGCGGGGTCCGGAAGAGGGCCCCGCCGCGGATCGAAACAGGTGTTAAATGCGGGAGAGCCCCGACCGTTGTGGTTGGGGCTCTCGACCGTTTAATGATGTTCCGGCGGTGACCTACTC
>NZ_MQTS01000106.1 GCF_020532825.1 Arthrobacter sp. SO3 | reverse complement strand
GCCACAGCCGGAGCCGGGCTGGCGGCCGCCGACGGCGGGGCTGAAGGGGCGGGTTGGGTTCCCCCGGTTTCGGCGAGCGCAGGAACGGCGTAGAACGATCCCGCGAGCGCGATGGCGGCAGCCGCCACCGCCCGCACTGTCAGCTGATACCCAGGAGTCTTCACCCGGTTACTTTAGCGCCTCAATTTGGCCAGAATGGCAGTCAGCTCCCGGTCCGTTACGCCATTGTGGTGTAAGAAATCCTGCGTCCTCACGCCGCGAACAAACCGCAACAGGCTTTCGCGCCGCGCTTCGAGCAGCGGAGCGAGGACTTCCTCGGGCAGATACCGCTCGTGCGGATGCGGGATCCCCGACACCCGGTGGTGCTCGTTGATGCCGCGCATAGCCCGCTCGTAGTCCCTGGCAATGGCATCCTCTCCCGCCCCGGCGAGGTCCTGGAGCATGGCCGCGATCATCCCGCTGCGGTCCCGGCCTGCGGAGCAGTGGATCACGACGCCGCCCCGCGCCGCCGCAACCGCCCTGAACACCCGGGCCAGGTTCCCGGGGAAGATCCGGGCATTGTCCGCATACGACGCCGGATCGTTCAGGTAGGGAACGCAGAGCTCACGGAATTCGCTGTTGCCGGGGTCCTCGGTGGGGGCGTGCACGACGTCGAACGCCGCCAGAATCTCGGGGCTCACCTGCGGATCAGTGTCCCGGCGGCGGACCTCGTCAGGGTTGCGGAGGTCAATCACCGTCCGGATGCCGCCGTCGTACGCCTGTTGCCACCCGGCGTCAGTGAGCCACTCGCGGCGTCCCATCCGGAAAACGCTGCCGGCGATGTGCCAGGCGTTGACCGCCCCGTCCCAGTCCACTGCCCCGGGCACGGCTGTCCCCTTGGTTTGGCCGCCGGGCGTGGCAGGAATCGTCATCCTGAAAGCTAAACACACGCACCGGTGCCGATCCACGGACCGGATGCAGGAAAGTTCTCCACAACGGGACCATTGGCATGGTGCGGGGTGCAGGCGTCCACGTAAGGTGACGGTGAACCCGGTAGCCGCCGGGCTCTTTTCAGCTCGCCTGCCTCCGGAACCGACACCACGTCGCGGCGCGACGCGACGCGGCGCGGCGGGCTGGACCTACGTGCTACTGAGGGGAACACAATGGGAATCTTGAATTTTCGACGCCGGCGAACGGCTGTGGCTGCCGGTCTCGCCACGCTGGCCATGGCGGCCGGTGCCGCGGCGGTCCCGGCTCAGGCCGTGGACAAGACCACGTACATCGCGCTCGGCGACTCGTACGCCGCCGGGCAGGGGGCAGGACCGTACCAGGACAATATTTGTTACCGCAGTGACAACGCTTATTCCGAACTCGCTGATGATGCCAAGGCCGTCAAGCTGGTCAGGAACGCGGCCTGCAGCGGGAAGACGACCAAGGACGTCGTGAACTCGCAGCTGCGCCAGCTGAACAAAAGCACGGAGCTGGTGACCATCACCGCCGGCGGCAACGACCTCGGCTTTGGGGATATCATCACCAAGTGCGGCACTGCCATGGCCAATCCCACCGAAGCTGCGGCTGCGTTGTGTGACAAAGCCAGCAGTGACGCGGCGGCCCTGATCGCCAGCGGAGAACTGGCCGGTGACGTCGTCGCGATGGTCCAGAGTGTGAAGGCCGCCGCGCCCAATGCCAGGGTTGTGGTGACCGGCTACCCCTACCTCTACAATCCGGTCGCATTGAATCCGGCCGATCCGATGTCCGTCTTCATCGACAAAGCGGCTCTCCTGGCTGACGGCCTCAACGGCTCCATCGCGGGCGCCGCCGGGGCCACCGGTGCGACATACGTCGGCGTCAAGGACGCTTTCGCCGGCCACGGCATCAACTCGGCAGATCCGTGGATCAATCTCGACCTTGCCAACCTGGGCAGTCCCGATAACTTCCACCCGAACGCTGCGGGCTACCGGGCGTATTTGGCAGCGCTGAACGACGCCAAGGTCTATTCGGCTTCCTAGCGGAGCCCAGGGCCGCGGCGGCGGGCGTTAGCGCCGCGGCTCAGCGCGGCTTGGCCAGCCTGTACTCCAGGGCATTCCGGACCATCGGCCACTCGTGTTCCAGGATGGAAAACACCACGGTGTCCCGCAGCGAGCCGTCAGCGCTGCGGGTGTGGCTGCGGAGCACGCCGTCCTGTTTGGCGCCCAGCCGCGCGATCGCCTCGCGCGACTGGTGGTTGAGCCAGTGCGTCCGGAACTCGACGGCGGGGCAGCCCAGGGTTTCGAAGGCGTGGCGCAGCAGCAGCAGCTTGGAGTCCGGGTTGCTGCCGCTGCCGTGTGCGGACGCCGCGTTCCAGGTGGAGCCGATCTCCACCCGGGGCGTGGCGGCGTCGATGTTCATGTAGGTGGTCATGCCGATCAGCCGGCCCGGTCCGCCGGTGGCGGGGTCGATCAGCCGCGTGGTGAAGGGCAGCATCGAACCGCTCGCCTGCAGGGCCAGGCGCCGTTCGATCTCGGCCGCCATCTGCTCCGGGGCGGGCACACCCGTGTACCAGAGGTGCCAGAGTTCGCCGTCCCGGACCGCATCGACGAGACCGTCGTGGTGGTCCGGGCGCAGCGGCTCAAGGACGACGTACTTGCCGGTCAGGGTGATGGGGGCGATCGCGGGGAGCTCCAGGGAAGTCACCGCACCATCCTACGGCGGGGGCAATTGCCGCCGGCTGCGCGGTACCGTCGGCGGCGGCGCGGTATCCCCGCCCCGCGGTCGCGGTCGCGGTGTCATGGTGGGCGTCGTGGTTAGCTGGGTCCATGATCAAAGTAACGGGAACAGTCCACTCCGCCCTTGAACCCGCCGCGGCCTTCAAGTACTTGTCGGCTTTCGAGCACACCCCGGACTGGGACCCCGGGACCCCCGTGGTGAACAAGCTCTCCGAGGGACCGGTCGCCGTCGGGCACCGGTACCACGCCGAAGCCGAGTTCCGGGGCAAGCGCCAGGCGCTGACCTACGAGGTGATTGAACTGACGGCAAACCGGATCACGCTGCGCGGCGAGAACAAATCGGTCATCTCCGTGGACACTATCGACGTTTCGCCGGCAGGGACGGGCTCCGAGGTGAAGTACACGGCAGAGTTCCAGCTCAAGGGATGGCTCAAGATCGCCGAACCGTTTGTCCGGCCGGCGTTCCGCTCCCTCGCCGGACCTGCCATGGACGGCATCAAGAAGGCGCTCGACTCCCTGGCAGCTTCCTAACAAAAAACGCTTGAGCGTTTCCCGTCAGGCCGCCGGCGGCTAGACAGTCCAGTCGAAGAAGCCCTTGCCGGATTTGCGCCCGAGTTCGCCGCGGGCCACTTTGTCGCGCAGGATCTGCGGCGGAGCGAAGCGCTCGCCCAGCGTGGATTCAAGGTATTCGGCGATGCCAAGACGTACGTCCAGCCCCACGATGTCCGTGGTCCGCAAGGGTCCGGTGGGGTGCTTGTAGCCCAGGACCATGGCGTTGTCGATGTCCTCGGCGGACGCCACGCCCTCTTCCACCATGCGCATCGCTTCGAGGGCAATCGCGACCCCCAGGCGTGAGGAGGCGAAGCCGGGGGCGTCGTTGACGACGACGGCGGTCTTGCCCAGCGCGTCGACCCAGCCGCGGGCTGCCTGGGCCAGCTGCCCGGAGGTGTGCTCGCCGAGGACGACCTCGATCAGGGTGGAGGCCGGCACCGGGTTGAAGAAGTGCAGGCCCAGGAAGTTCTGCGGGCGCTGCAGCTCGCGGGCCAGCGCGTTGACCGAGATGGACGAGGTGTTGGAGGCAAGGTACGCGTCGGCGGCCAGGCGTTCCTCGATGCCGCGCAGCGAGGCGACTTTCAGGTCCCAGTCTTCCGGGACGGCCTCGATGACCAGCTGGCGGTCCTTGAAGTCGTCATAGTCGACCGTCACCGCGAGCCGGGAGACCATCTCGTCCAGGTTGCCGTCCGTGGCGCCGCGCTCGATGCTCTTGGCCGCCGCGGACTCCACCCGTTCGCGGGCCGCCTCGGCTGATTCGTCGTCACGCTCGACGACGAGGACGTTGGCGCCGTTGATCAGGAAGGCGTGCGCAATGCCGGCACCCATCCGGCCGCCGCCGAGGACGCCGACAGTGGCGGGCAGATTCGCGGGGAGTACGGAGTTGCTCATCTTCAGTTCTTCTTCCGGTCTGGATGCTGCTCGGACTTCTTGGCTGACGCCGTGGCTGATTTCTTGGCTGACTTCTTATCCAGGAATGCCTGCATGCGGTCGAATTTGGCCTGGGATTCGAAGAGGATTCCCTGCGCCAGCTGGTCGATCAGCGGGTGGGCCCCGGCGGGTGCGTGGAACACCGACTTGGTGATCCGGACCGCGAGCGGATCCTGGCCGGCGATCCGGTCGGCCAAGGCGTGGGCCGCCGCCATCAGCTCGGGGGCTTCGTGGATCTCGGTGATGAGGTTGACGGCGAGGGCCCGATCGGCGCGCAGCACGACGCCGGCCAGCAGGATTTCCTTCGCCACCGGCTCCCCCACGAGTTCCTTCAGCCGCCAGCTCGCACCGGCGGCGGCGAGGATGCCCAGTCCCGTTTCCGGGTTGCCGATCCGCACCGAGGGTGTGCCGATCCGGAAGTCCGCGGCGTAGGCGAGCTCGGCGCCGCCGCCCAGGCAGAAGCCGTCCAGCGCCGCAATGACCGGCATCGGCAGCTTGGCGATCCGCACAAAAATGGTGGAGTTGATCCCCTGCAGGGCATCGTCGCGGCGGCGTTCACGCAACTGCCCGATGTCCGCGCCGGAGGCAAAGACGCCCTCGGTGCCGGCGATAATCAGCACCTTCGGGGTCTGCTCCAGCGCAGCGCAGACGGCGTGCAGCTCGTCGACCATCTGCTGGCCGATCGCGTTGCGGACCTCGGGCCGGTTCAGGAGCACCACCAGCCGGTCCTCACGCTCGTCGATCAGCAGCGTACGGAAATCCTGCGGGTCCAGACCCGTCGCGGCCGACACTAGACGCGCTCCAGCAGCATCGCGGTGCCCTGGCCCACACCGATGCACATGGTGGCGAGGCCGATCCGGGCGTCCTCGCGCTCCATCCGGCCCAGCAGGGTGATCGCGAGCCGTGAGCCGGACGAACCCAGCGGGTGCCCCAGGGAGATCGCGCCGCCGTCGCGGTTCACGATCTCGGGGTCCAGGCCGAGCCGGCGCATCGTGGCCAGCGACTGGGTCGCGAAAGCTTCGTTGAGTTCGACGGCGCCGAGGTCGCCGACGCTCAGGCCGGTCCGGGCGAGCACCTTCTGGGTCGCCGGGACGGGGCCGATGCCCATGATTTCGGGTTCGCAGCCGGCGGAGGCGCCGTCGATGATCCGGGCGCGCGGGATGAGGCCGAGCCGCTCGATGGCGGCCTCGGACGCGACGATGATGGCGGAGGCGCCGTCGTTGAGGGTGGAGGAGTTCCCGGCCGTGACCACCGAGCCGCCGGCGACGACGGGCCGCAGGGCCGCGAGGACGTCCATCGTGGTGCCGGCGCGGGGGCCCTCGTCGGTGTCGACGACGGTTTCGCCCTTGCGGGTTTTGACCGTGACCGGGACGATCTCGTCGGCGAAGCGGCCGGCGGCGATGGCCGCGAGGGAGCGTTCATGGGAGCGGACGGCGAAGGCGTCGGCGTCCTCCCGGGTGATCCCGTCCACGCGGGCGACTTCCTCGGCCGTTTCCGGCATGGAGTAGGTCATCTTCCCGCCGCGGGAGAGCTCACCCTTCTGGAAGAGCGGGTTCGCGAAGCGCCAGCCGATGGAGGTGTCGAAGATCTGCCCCGGCTTGGCGAAGGCGGTCGTCGGCTTCTCCTGGACCCAGGGGGCCCGGCTCATGGATTCCACGCCGCCGGCAATCACGATGTCCGCGGCGCCGGACTTGATCATGTGGCTAGCCATGATGATGGCGCTCAGGCCGGACGCGCAGAGCCGGTTCACGGTGATGCCCGGGATGTGCAGCGGCAGGCCGGCCAGGATGGTGGCCATCCGGGCGACGTTGCGGTTTTCCTCGCCGGCGCCGTTGGCGTTGCCCAGGATGACCTCGTCGATGCTGTCGGGGTCCAGCCCGGCACGGGCCACAGCCTCGCGGACCACCAGGGCGGCCAAGTCATCGGGGCGGACCGCGGAGATTGCCCCGCCGTAGCGGCCCACCGGGGTGCGGGCGCCGCCTACGAGAAATGCCTGTGGTCCTGCTGCTGCTGATGCCATGGGTACACCCTTCACGCGATAAACGTCTCTGTCATCGAATCTGTCATCGAAAGAACTCTCATCGGCGGCGGCGTCTGCGTTCGACCCGCTGGCGCGCCAATTTACTGACCGTTCGTTCTATAAAGATTACACGGCGGGTCAAGGGGGTCAACCGAATCCCCACCGGATTACGCGACGACGACGCCGAGGTGGCTTGCCATCAGCGGGGCCAGCAGCCCGAGCTGGTAGTCGTCGATGACGAGGCCGGCGAGGCTTTCCAGTCCACTGATGGCGCGGAAGTCGGTGCCGCGGATGTCGAAGTCCTTGAACCGGGCGCCGGCGACGTCGAGGGTGCCGATGGTGCAGTTCTTCAGCGCCACCCGGGTCGCCGCGCAGGAACCCAGGTCCAGTTCGTTGATGATGCAGTCGCTGACCTGCACGTCCGTGAGCTTGGAGCCGCGCAGGTTCACATAGTCGAGCTTGCCGCCGTCGATCCGTACCGACTGCCATCCGCTTTCGTAGAGTTCCGCGGAACCCCAGCGGGGGTTTCCGATCTCGACGTCGCGCAGGGTGCTGCGCGGCGCCGTGAACACGGGCGCGTAAACCTCGGCCAGGATGCAGTCCCGAAAGGAGGCGCCGCGCAGCTGGGTCTCGTTGAAGGACACGCCCTGGAATTCGCATTCGGCGAAGTCGGCGCCGCCCAGGTCGAGCCCGTCGGCTGATGCCCTGCTGTACCGGACGCCGTCGTACCGCTCCCCGGACTGGAAATTCGGAGACGGGTCGTCCGTGAGCTCCGCCAGCCGGACGGGAGTGAGCCGCGGCGGGGTGACCTTGGGTGCTGTTCGGGTTTTGGGCGAGTTGGCTGCCCCGGCGCCATGCCCCATCAGAGCGACTCGGCTTTGGCCGCGATTTCAGTCAGGTCCTTGGCGAGGGCCTTGCGGGTAATGAGCATGCCCAGTTTTCCGAAGAGCGCCAGCGCCAGCCTGCTCATCCGGGAGGGGTTGACCATTTCGGCGCCGAAGGTCAGGGTGAGGTCCGTGCCGCCGTCGCGGTCGGCCAGCGTGAAGCGGGTGGTGTAGTCCGCGCTGCCCTGGCGCGCCTTCACCGTGGTGCCCCGCGGCGGGTCGGCCTGGGCCACCCACATTTCCACGGTTTCCGACCGGCCCATCATTTTGCGGGTTTCCTTCCAGCGCGTGCCCTCACCGTACGGGCCCTCGCTCAGCATCTGGATCGAATCGATGCCGGACAAAGTGGCGGCCGACCCGGGAATGTCGGAGACGACCGCCCACACCTTGTCCGACGAGGCATTGACGTGCTGAGTCAGGCTGGTTGTGTGGTCCATGGGATCGAGCCTAGCCCGGCTTCACCGCCGATTTCACCCCTCCGGCGCCGGAGTCCCAGTTGATTCCCTCCGGATTCCCATCTGGATCCCACGTGATCCGCAGGTGATCCGCACGTGAAAACGAATCCCCCTTGATTTAGTAAGCATGCTTTGTGTTATGGTGAATGGACGTTGAATTTCAACCGGAAACGAAAGGTGGTTCACACCATGGGTATCGGAGACAAGATTCAGAACGAAGCGGAGCACCTGGGCGGCAAGGCCAAGGAAGCCACCGGAAACGCGACGAACAACGACCAGCTGCGCGCAGAGGGCCAGAAGGACCAGGTCGTAGCCGACGCAAAGAAGGCCGGCGAAAACGTCAAGGACGCCTTCAAGAAGGATTAGTCTTTACGGATGACTGCGGCGTCGGACTTTCCTTTGGGGGATGTCCGACGCCGCTTTTTTGTGCCCGGATTGGTGGCATCGGGGCAGACCGGCCTTTAGACGCCCGGCCCCATCGATTCACCACAAATGGCCGCTAAACCGGCCCGAATAGCGGCCATCCTCGTCCAATGGACGCGGGGTTAGGCGCCGGAGCCGATCCTCCCCCGGAAGGAAGCCCGTCCCCGACGGCCAGTCCGACGCAGCCCATTGCGGCCCCATGCACGGGCCGCCCGGAGTATCGCGGCGGGCCGACCCTGGTGGCCGCCGCGTTTGTGAGACTCTCGGGTGACAGCAATCCGCCCCAGAAAGGTCCGCACCATGACGATCATCGACCTCAGTGTGGCCGGCACCGGATCCCCGAACCTGCGCGGCTACCTCGCGGAACCGGAAGGAACGGGCCCGTTTCCGGCCGTCCTGATGATCCATGAAGCGTTCGGCCTCAACGACATCTCGCGGCGACAGGCGGACCGGCTGGCAGCGGCCGGGTATCTGACGCTGGCGGTGGACCTGTTCAGCGACGGCGGAGCGCGCCACTGCCTGGTCTCCACCATGCGGTCGCTCGCGTCCGGCTCCGGCAAGGCCTTCGCGGACCTGGCCGTCGCACGGGAGTGGCTGGAGCAGTCAGGGCGCACCAACGGCAAGATTGGCGTTATCGGTTTTTGCATGGGCGGCGGCTTCGCCCTGCTGGTCGCCAAGGACGGCTTCGCTGCGGCGGCCGTGAACTACGGCAGGCTGCCCAAGAATCCGGAGGAAGCCCTGCTGGGAGCATGTCCCGTGGTGGGCAACTTCGGCAAGGCGGACCGCACCCTGCCCGGAGCCGCGGCCAAACTCGCAGCCACCCTGGACACGCTGGGCATCGAGAACGACATCAGGGAATTTGATGGCGCCGGCCACGGCTTCATGAACGACGCCGAGGTGGGCCCGCGTCCGCTCCGGCCGCTCTTCCGCGTGATGGGGATCAAGCCGGACCCGGACGCGGCGGCGGAAGCCTGGCAGCGGATCGAAGATCACTTTGCCCGGCACCTGGCCTGACGCCGGCAGCTTACAGTCCGGAGGGACGGGACCACTTTTGACGGGACCATGTTGTCCAGGCGGCCTGTCCAAGTGGGCCGGCGAAAAGCCGAGCCCAGACACCGCGCCGGTTAGGCGGGAACGCGGAAAGGGGAGCGCCTGGGCACTCCCCTTTCCGCGTTGACGCGACTCCGCGACTCCGCGACCACGGTGACGGACGCGACGCCACGACGACGGTGACGGTCGCAGTCGTCGTACTTCTGTAAACGCCTTAGTTGAAGAGCGCGTTCGTCGGTTCGTTGTTCTTGACCTTCTGCCAGCCAAGCCACAGCAGGAGCGCGAAGAACGGGATGGTCGCCAGGGTCCAGAGGCCGAGCTGGAAGACCTCGCCGGTCTTGCTGGTCATGGTGTCGAAGCCGATCAGCACCGTGATGACGAGCAGGGAAATCAGGCCGGCCCAGCTGGTCCAGACCCCGCCCGGCGCGGGCAGCGAGGAGACCTTGCCCTTGGTCTTGCGCAGCGCGATCTGGCTGGCGAAGATGGCGCCCCAGGTGAAGATGACGCCGATTGATGCGGAGTTCAGCGCGAGGTCGAAGGCGTGCGAGCCGCCGAGCCAGATGTTGAGCAGGATGCCGGCGAGGTAGACGCCGCCGATGGCCAGGATGGCGGCGTACGGCACGTGGGTCTTGGACATCTTGGTCAGCCAGTGGGGGGCATGTCCATTGTTCGCCATGGTGCGGAAGACCCGGCCGATCGAGTACAGGCCCGAGTTGCAGGAGGACAGCGCGGCGGTAATGACGATCATGTTCATGACATCGCCCATCCAGCCGAGGCCCATCTGCCCGAACACGGTGACGAACGGCGAGGTTCCGGCCACGTACTGGTCGGAGGGAAGCAGCATGGCCAGGAGGGTGACGGAACCGACGTAGAAGACCACGATGCGGAAGACGACAGCGCGGATGGCCTTGGGAACTTCCTTGGCCGGATCCTGCATCTCACCGGCAGTGATGCCGACGAGCTCGATGCCGTTGTAGGCGAAGATCACGGCGTTCAGGACCAGGATCATGACCAGCCCGCCCTTGGGGAACATTCCGCCGTCGGCTGCGAAGAGGTTGCTGACCGACGCGTGGCCGGAGCCGACCTGGGCGTTGGTGACCACCATGAAGGTGCCCACGGCCAGGAAGATCAGGATGGCGCCGACCTTGAGGACTGAGGCCCAGAACTCGAATTCGCCGAACGCCTTGACGCTCAGGAGGTTGACGCCCACCAGCAGCAGCAGCGCCGCGATGGCCGAGAGTTCCACCGGCACGTTGGGGAAGAAGAACTGGAAGTACAGGCCGATCGCGATGAGCTCGGCGATGCCGGTCATGGCCCAGTTGATGAAGTACATCCAGCCGGACAGGTACGCGCCCTTTTTGCCGAACATTTCGCCCGCGTAGCTGACGAAGGAGCCCGACGTCTGGCGGTACATGATGAGCTCGCCCAGCGCGCGCATCAGCAGGTAGGCGATGACGCCGGCCATGGCGTAGGAGAAAATCAGCGCGGGACCCGTGGAGGCCAGCCGCCCGCCGGCACCCATGAAGAGGCCGACGCCGATGGCGCCGCCCATGGCGATCATGGTGACCTGGCGACCGCTCAGGGACTTCTGGTAGCCCTCGGCGCTGAGGGTTGAGTCGACGACGGCGGGTGGCGCCGTCGGGCTCTTAAGTTCTGTGGGGGTATTTGATGGCACAGCTGTTTCCTTGTAGGTCGAGGTATGGCCGGGAAGGGGCCGTGGATTCAAGTACACAAAATTCGGGCTTGAACCCCTCGCAGGGACCAAGACATGTACCGAACCTCACAAGCGTCGAAGTTCGCGCGGCTCATCCATCGTACTAGCAATCAGGGCCCGGCCGTGACGGGGGCAACATCAGCGGAGCCTATTCACTAATTATCGGCGCCCTTCGGGCAGGATGGCCGAATAATGTTCGACTTAGGCCCGTTAAATCCCGGCTTGTCCGTCAGTTAGGCCAGGACGCCGTCACGCATCCCGTACCTGAGCCAGTTCCCGGCCTCGGCGCGGTGGCCGGCGCGGTTGCCGGCGCGGTTGCCGGCGCTGTTGTCACGGGCGCAGCCACTGAACCACTCCCCCAGCGCGCGGTCGTGGCTGACCATCACCAGCGTCCCGGCGAAGTCCGCGAGGGCCGCTTCGAGCTGTTCCACCAGCACGGGCGCCAGATGGTTGGTGGGCTCATCGACGAGCATCGTCCCGAACCCGCCCAGGAGGAGCCGGGCCAGAGCCAGCCGGCGTTGTTGTCCTGCGGACAGGCTGCCCACCGGGACGTGGAATTCGCTGGTCCGGAACAGCCCGAGCCGCAGGAGTGCCTCGGCGTGCTCATCGATGTTGCCCCCCAGACCCGCGGCGAAAGCGGGCAGGAGACGCAGACCCGGGCGCTGCGGGAGCTCCAGCTCCTGCTGCAGGTACCCGATCCGGCCGTGCCGCACCACGCTGCCTTGGGCCGGTTCCAGCGTGCCCGCGAGGACGGAGAGCAGCGTGGACTTGCCTGCCCCGTTGGGACCGGTGATGAGGATTTTTTGGCCCGCCTCCACCCGGAAGTCCGTTGGTTCCAGCCGGCCCGGCACCATCACTCCCCGCGCTTCGAGGGCGGGGCCCGCGGCAACGTCCGCCCGCAGATCCGTGGCCAGCTTCAGGGGCACCGGCGGACGGTCGATGGGGTTGTCCTCCAGCCTGCGGAGACGCTCCTGGGCGTTGCGGACCTTGCTGGTGGCTGCCTTCTGCCACGTGCCGGCTTTGAAGTCGAACCCCATTTTGTCGTTGTCGCGTTGGCGGGCGTAGCCCATCTTCCCCGCTACGGTGTCCGCCTGGAGCCGTTCGGCCGCCATCGCGTCCAGCCACCCGTGGTACTGCTGCGCCCAGCGCTCGCGTTCGGCCGCCTTCTCCCGCAGGTACCCTTCATAGCCGTTGCCATAGCGGTTGACCGTAAGGCGTTCGGCATCCACTTCAATCACGGTTGAGGCCACTTTGCGCAGCAGGACGCGGTCGTGGGAAACCACCACCACGGTTCCGCGGTGCGCGGCCAGCCGCGCCTCCAGCCAGGCCGTGCCGCTGGCGTCAAGGTGGTTGGTGGGTTCGTCCAGGAGGAGGATGTCCGCGGGATCGGCCAGCACGCAGGCCAGTGCCACGCGTTCCTGTTCCCCGCCGGAGAGCGAGCCCAGGGTCCGCATCCGGTCCAGGCCGCCCAGGCCAAGCCGGTCCAGCGCCGCCTCCACCCGGGATTCCGCGGCATAGCCTTCCCGGAGCTGGTACTGCGTCTGCAGGTTCCCGTAGCGCTCCAGTTCGTCCGCTTCCGCGCCGGCCAGCCCGTCTTCCAGGCGGTCCATCTCGGCCTCCATGGCGCGGAGCGATTCGAGCGCGGCGTCGATCGCGTTGCTCACGGTGAAGGCGGCAGGCAGCCCGAGGGTCTGGGCAAGATAGCCGACGCGGCCCTGGCTGACGGCGGCGCCCTCGTCGGGGGCCTCGAGCCCGGCCAGGATCCGGAGCAGCGTGGATTTTCCCGCGCCGTTTTCGCCGACGATCGCCACGTGTTCACCGGCTGTGACGGCAATTTCGACGCCGGCAAACAGCTGGCGGTCCCCGTAACCATGGGATACGCCCGAAAGGCGGAGATGTTCGCTCAAGGAGTCCTCGCAAGTAGGTGCCAGCCGGCCTGGCGGCGTCGTGCGTCGGCGTCGTGCGTCGTGCCCCGTGCGGCGGCGGTGTGCGTCGTCCAGTATGACATCGTCGGCTGTTCCCGGGGTACTGAGGCTCCTGCCGCCGTCAGCCGGGAGATCGGTTTCGCCGGGCTCCGCAGCTCTGCCGCGGCGCTAGGCTGGTGGCATGGGCACCGTTCTCCGCACACCACCCGCCCCGCGGCCGGAACTCTACCGGTTCTCGCGGCTCGATTTCATCACGGCCGGCCTGTATGTGGCTGTGGCCGCCTTTTTCGCCGTCGCCGGCGGACTGCTGGTCCCGCTGATGCTCCAGCTGTCGCCGAACCCTGCCGTGGCGTCCTACTCCGTCAACCTGATCTTCTACGGCGGCATCGGCATCCTGGCCCTGGCCGCTGTCCGGCGCGTCGCCGCCCGGGACCTCAGGGTGCTCGCGACGAGGCCCTGGTTCACCGCGGTGATGGTCCCCCTGGCCGTGGTGGCCATGATGATCCTCACCGCGGTCCTCGTCTCGCTCTCCGGGCCGGTACAGACGTCCGCCAACCAGGCCGGCCTGCAGGCGCTGATGCAGCAGGTTCCGGCATGGCTGATGGTGCCCCTGCTGGTGATCGTGGGGCCCTTTGTGGAGGAGTACATTTTCCGCCACCTGCTGGTCGGCAAGCTGAGCCGAAAGGTGAACCTCTGGGTGTGCTGCGTCCTGTCGGTGATGCTGTTCGCGGCCCTGCACATTGTCGGCCAGGAGGACCTGACCCTCCCGGTGCTGATGCCCTACCTCGCAATGGGCGCCGTCCTGGTGTTCGTCTACGTCTGGACCGGGAAGAACGTGATGTTCTCCTACTTCGTCCACGCCTCGAAGAACCTGCTGGCGGTCATCTTCATCTACGCCATCCCGCCGGACCTGATGGAGCAGCTCCAAAAAGTCCAGGGCTAACCCCCAACAAGCCACCCGGGCACCAAGCAACCCGGGCACCAAGCAACGCGGGGTCACATCCGGCCCATTCCGGTGCCCCGCATGGGCGCGATGTGACCCCGCGTTGCTGGGATGGGGGGGTGCTGCCGCGGGACACTCCCCGGGACACGGCTCGGCAATCGGTGCGCCCTCGTGGTGGGAGGAGAGGCGAATCCGGCTCTGGTCGCCCGGGGGCAGATGGGCTATCTTGGGGACACTTCGCGATAGTTTGGGCGGGCTAGAGCGGCAACCTTGTTGTGGGGAAGGACCGCCATGAAATCCCTAGCCTCCCGAAGCACCGCACCCGCCGCAGTTGCGGTGCCGGCGGCGCTGGTCACCCTGATCCTGACCCTGTCGGGCTGCATCACGGTCCCGCCCCAGAATCCCCAAACCACCGCGGCGGCAACGTCCCCGACGCCGGCTCCACCGCCGCCAACATCCGCGCCCGTATCCGCTCCGCCCGTTACGACGGCGACACCCACGGTCCCGCCGCCCGCAGGCTGGTCCGACACGGTGGCGGCAGTCCGCTCCGGCGTTGCGAAGATCAATGTCACCTTCTGCGACGGGGGCGGAGTCGGTACGGGATTTCTGGTCAAGAACGATCTGATCGTGACTGCGGCCCACGTCGTTAAGGACCAGGCCGACATCAGCGTCAGCGTCGGAACGGAAATCGTGAATGCGGAGGTGCTGGGGGTCGACGAACAGGCAGACCTCGCACTCATCCGCACCGCCCGTCCCGTCGATGGCCACATCTTCGCCTTCGTGGGCGTTCCGCCGGAACTCGGCGAGGAGGTGGCGGCGCTCGGCTACCCCTTGGATGCCGACCTCACCTTCACCGCAGGCCGTGTCAGCGGACTCAACCGGGAGCAGACAATCGGCACCCGAACCGTCACCAACCTGATCCAGACGGACGCCGCCATCAACCCCGGCAACAGCGGAGGGCCCCTGCTGACGCTGGAGGGCGAGGTGGCCGGCGTCGTCAGCTCCAAACGGGCCTGGGTGTTCGGCACCAGTGGCCCCGACAACTTCAGTGCCGAGGGCACAGCTTTTGCCGTCGATGGCCGCAAGGCCGCCCTCGCGGTCGAGAGCTGGGGGAACCGCTCCGCGGCACTGGCGCCCGCCAGTTGCGGCGTGCCTCCGGCAGGGGAGGCCAGCTCCATTGCTGTCACCGTCAGCTCCAACCATCCCGAAGCCGTCAACATCGCGCGGAGCCTGGTGTTCCACGGCCAGTCGATCAACCTGGGCGCCTACGACCTCGCCTTCGCCATCCTGAGCCCCGAGATGCAGCAGCGGATGGGCGGGCTGGAGACCTGGCGCTCAGGCCTGGGCTCTTCCTTCTGGCAAAACCTGGATATCGCCGACGTCAAGGCGTCGGGATCGGAGCTGATCGCGTCCGTCCGGCTTCGAACGGTTCAGGATGCCGAGCACGGGCCAGCCGGCCAGACCTGCTCGGATTGGGCCCTGGACTATCTCATGGAGTGGGACGGGTCCATCTGGCGCATCGCGGATTCCTCCACCCCGCAAGGGCCGCCGTCGGCGTGCTGAGACACAGCACCTGCCGCCGTCGCGGGCCCACCCAACGCGGGGTCACATCCGGCCCATTCCGGGGCCCCGCATGGGCGCGATGTGACCCCGCGTTGCTGGGAGAAGTGACCCCGCGTTGGTCGGAGAAGGCGGGAAGGGATGAGGAGGCGGGCGGAATCCTCCGCGGGGACCTACCGCCGGCCGGGCCGACGTCGTAGTTTCTTTCCATGACACTGAACATCCAGATCGCCGTCGACTGCCGGAACCCGCATGAGCTCGCCGACTGGTGGGCCGAAACCCTCGACTGGGCCGTGGAGCCGCAGGACGAGGACTTCATCCGCTCCATGATCGGGCAGGGCTTCGCCACGGAGGCCGAAACCACGCTGCACCATGGCCAACTCGTCTGGCGTACCGGCGCCGCCATCCGCCCGCCCGAGGACCTCGACGCCAAACCGCCCGCCCGCCGCATCCTGTTCCAGACGGTCCCGGAGGCAAAAACCGTCAAAAACCGGATCCACTGGGACGTCAACCTGGCCGGCGCGGACAAGGACGAGGTGCGCAAAGCCCTCGAGGCGCGGGGCGCCACCTACCTCTGGACCGCCAGTGAGGGACCGCATTCCTGGCACACCATGGCGGACCCGGAAGGCAACGAGTTCTGCATCAGCTGAGGCGATTACTAGACTCGGACTGTGAGCAACGAAATCCCCGCCAAGGTGTCCGACGTTTTTGACCCCACCCGCTGGCGCACTGTGACCGGCTTCGACGATTTCCAGGACATGACCTACCACCGGCAGGTGGAGCGTTCCGCGGACAGCACCGTGGTCCGCGACCTGCCCACGGTCCGCATCGCCTTCGACCGGCCCGAGGTGCGGAACGCCTTCCGCCCCGGCACCGTGGACGAGCTCTACCGCGCCATGGACCACGCCCGGATGACGCCGGACGTGGCCACCGTGCTGCTCACCGGCAACGGCCCCTCCCCGAAGGACGGCGGCCACTCGTTCTGCTCCGGCGGGGACCAGCGGATCCGCGGCCGCGACGGGTACAGGTACGCAGAGGGCGAGACCAAGGAGACCATCGACCCGGCCCGCGCCGGCCGGCTGCACATCCTCGAGGTCCAGCGGCTCATGCGCACCATGCCCAAGGTGGTCATCGCCGTCGTGAACGGCTGGGCCGCCGGCGGCGGGCACTCGCTGCACGTCGTCGCCGACCTGACCATCGCCTCCCGCGAGCACGGCAAGTTCAAGCAGACCGACGCCACGGTCGGCAGTTTCGACGCCGGCTACGGCTCCGCGCTGCTGGCCCGCCAGATCGGCCAGAAGGCCGCGCGCGAGATCTTCTTCCTGGCCCGCGAATACTCTGCCGAGGACATGGTCCGGCTGGGCGCCGTGAACGAGGCCGTGGACCACGAACGGCTCGAGGACGTCGCGCTGGAGTACGCCGCGGACATCGCCCGGCAGTCCCCGCAGGCCATCCGGATGCTCAAATTCGCCTTCAACCTGGCCGACGACGGCCTCGCCGGCCAGCAGGTCTTCGCCGGCGAAGCCACCCGGCTGGCCTACATGACGGACGAGGCGGTGGAAGGCAAGGAAGCTTTCCTGGAGAAGCGCGATCCGGACTGGTCCAAGTTCCCGTACTACTTCTAAGGCGGCCCACATGACTTCCGGAGCTGTAAACATCGAGCCCGCCCTCACGGCGCTGGCCGCTGCCCTCGGCGGCGAGGGCCCCGCCGTCGAACTCTCCGCCGGGCCGGACGGATCCACGGTCGTGGAGCTGGTGGAGACCCCCGGCTATGAGGACGCCGCCGTCGTGGTGCGGACCTCCGGCTCCACCGGCACACCCAAGGCGACGGTCCTCACCGTGGACGCGCTGGCGGCATCCTCCGTGGCGACCGCCTTCGCGCTCAAGGGCGAGGGACAGTGGCTGCTGGCCCTGCCCGTGCAGTATGTGGCCGGCGTGCAGGTGCTGGTCCGCTCGCTGTTCGCCGGCACCAGGCCGTGGGCCATGGACCTCTCCGGCGGCTTCACCCCGGAGGCCTTCACCGCTGCCGCCCTGGAGCTCACGGACAAGATCCGCTTCACCTCGCTCGTGCCCACCCAGCTGCAGCGGCTGCTGGACGCGCCGTCGGCCGACACCCTCGCGGTGCTGCGCCGCTTCAACGGCATCCTGCTCGGCGGCGGCCCCGCCTCGCCCGAACTGCTTGCCGCCGCCCGCGACGCCGGCGCCCGCGTGATCACCACCTACGGCTCCGCGGAAACCTGCGGCGGCTGCGTGTACGACGGCTTCCCGATCGAGGACGTGCTGGCCCGGGTGGAGGGGGACGGCCGGATCCTGCTGGGCGGCGCCACACTCGCGGCCGGCTACCTTGGCGACCCCGGGCTCACCGCCGACTCCTTCTTCGAGGAGGACGGCGCCCGCTGGTACCGCACGAGCGATCTCGGCTCCATCGACGCCACCGGGAAGCTGACCGTCCTGGGCCGGGCCGACGACGTCGTCATCACCGGCGGCGTGAAGGTCTCCGCCGCCCACGTGCAGGCGGAGCTGGAGAAGCTCGACGGCGTGCGGGCCGCCTTCGTCGCCGGCGTCCCCTCCGCCGAGTGGGGCCAGGCGATCGCCGCGTATGTGGCGGTGGCGGACAGCACCCCGAAGGGCCTCGAGGGCTTCACCGCAGGAGCCCCTTGGGTGCCGGCACTGGGCGCGCTGGTCCCGAAGACCGTGCTCGCCGCCGCTGAACTGCTGATGCTGCCGAACGGCAAACCGGACCGCCTGAGCATGACGGTTCGGCTCACCGAGCTGCATCAGGGAAAATAGACAAGCCGGGCACTCCCGGATTCGCCAAACCAACACGAGGTACTGACACGTGGCTACAGCCGCTCAATGGATCCAAGGCGCCCGACTGCGCACCCTGCCGGCCGCGATCGCGCCTGTCCTGATCGGTACGGCGGCCGCGTACGAGATGGACTCGTTCATCCCGCTCAACGCCGTCCTGGCCGCGCTGGTGGCGCTGCTGCTGCAGATCGGCGTGAACTACGCCAACGACTATTCGGACGGCATCCGGGGCACCGATGAGGACCGGGTGGGCCCGCTCCGGCTGGTCGGCTCCGGCTCCGCGAAGCCCGAGCACGTCAAGTACGCCGCCTTCGCCGCGTTCGGGCTGGCCATGGTGTTCGGCCTGGCGCTGGTCATCCTCTCGCAGACGTGGTGGCTGATCCTGGTGGGCCTGGGCTGCGTCCTCGCGGCGTGGGGCTATACGGGCGGGAAGAATCCGTACGGGTACCTCGGCCTGGGCGATCTGTTCGTCTTTGTGTTCTTCGGGCTTGTGGCCACCCTCGGCACCACCTACACGCAGGCGGGGCAGATCAGCCTCGCCGCCATCATCGGCGCGATCGGCACGGGCCTGATCGCGTGCGCACTGCTCATGGCCAACAACGTCCGCGACATCCCCACCGACCGGAAGGCCGGGAAGAAGACCCTGGCCGTGCGGCTCGGCGACAAGCATGCCCGGGAAAGCTACGTGCTGATGCTGGCCGTCGCCATCCTGCTGCCGATTGTGCTGGCGCCGGCCCGGCCGTGGATGCTGATCGTGCTGCTGCTGATCCCGGCCAGCCTGATGCCGTCCTGGCTGATGATCGCCGGCCGGCGGCGCAAGAGCCTGATTCCGGTGCTCAAGCAGACCGGGCTCATCAACCTCGGCTATGCGGTGCTGTTCTCACTGGGCCTGATCCTGAGCCACGGGTTCTAGGGGCACCGGGGGTTCCAGGGGCGCCACGGGTTCTAGGGGCACCGGGGGTTCCAGGG
>NZ_MQTS01000105.1:28583-34996 GCF_020532825.1 Arthrobacter sp. SO3 | reverse complement strand
TCGGGTGTCACGAAAAGGAAATCTCCCTGTGCCAGGGTGGACAATGACTTGTCACCGCGGATCTTTGTTTTACCCTTGAGGCACCCGACGATAGCGGGCCCCTCAAGCTTGAGAGCAGATTGAGTGCCCGCGGGTATGCGGATCAGGCGGAAATCGGGGATATCCGGCTCGAACGATTCGGTTCCGTCGGCTGCGGTCAGCGGCGTCAGGTAGGGAATTGGAATCGGGTCGAATGTGAGTACGTCCAGCAGTTCCGGGACGTCTATGTGTTTGGGTGTCAATCCGCCGCGGAGCACGTTTGTCAGAGGCAGCCATCACTTCAACACCGACGCCTTGCAGATAGGCATGGATGTTCCCGGCCGGCAGATACAGCGCCTCACCGCGTCTGAGGGTGACGCGGTGGAGCAGCAGAGAGAGCAGGATGCCCGGATCATCCGGGTAATTCACCGCGAGCATGCGGACGGTGGAGAGCTGGGCATCGCTTCGGGCCAGGGCTGTATCCGCGTGGGCGGCCGCGACGACTTCCTTGATGGCCGGGAGGACTTCGGCGGAAGCACTCAACAGCCACCTGACGGCTGCGGGGAGTCCCGAGCGCAGCAGTACAACCAACGGCTCCAAGGCCTGGGGAACGCAATCGTCCCCGAGGCTGTGCAGCGTCTCCAGAGAGTCTTCAACGGCGCGGAATCCACACAGAGCCTCGAACGTCTCGCTGAGGGCGTAGATCACTTCGGGCTTATGCTGGACGTCCTTGTAGTTTCGGTGTGCCGCGTCAAGCGGTATGCCGGCAGCGTTTTCGCGGGCGAACCCGGTCACGGCTTGCTCCCGCGTCGGGTGGGCTTGGAGGGACAAGGGGGCGTCGGCGGCCAGGATTTTCAGGAGGAAGCCCAGCCGTGCCTCCCCGCTGTCAGTGCCAAGCGCCGTGACCGGGTCTGCGGCGATCCAGTGATCGAGGGTCGTGGCGCCATTGGCAAGGTCCGGGTCAAGTATCTGTGCGGGAGATCCAGGATGGTCTCCCAGCCATAGTTCCGCCTCGGGACTGCCGGATGCCTGACGGCCCAGCAGTCCGCTGATTGCCGTCAACGAGCCCCACTCATAGTTCCGGGGCTCGTTGGTGATTGGAAGAAACACGGGGTATACCTTTCATGGAGTCGCCCCGGGCTATGGCCTGGCCCAGGTTGGTTGGGTGGGCTGAGGAGAGGGGGCAATCTTGGTGTCAACTGGCGGTGAGGTTGGTCTGACTTAGCTCGGCAGGAACCGGGGACTTGGTTGCCCGTGTGCCGGTGAGGGCTTTTTGTGGGCGTTTTGCTGTGAGGCGTAGTCCGTGAAAGCCGTCGCGGTCAGGTCTCCGGTTGGTCAGGAGGGGTCTGATGGCTTGGGATCAGTTCCGTGGGAGCAGCCCGGAACGAGATGTCCTATTTCATGACTTTGGACTGCACGCGATAGGCCAGAGGTGCCTAGGATCGTGGCTTGTTGTTGCCTGCTAGTTGATCGGGTAATCGACAATTAACATGTCGATGGCGTCGGGCGCGAAGACTTTCCGCATCACGAGTCGGGTGAGTCCATCTACCGCGGCGTGATCGCCGGTCGCTCCAGCGACGACCAACAGGCCTTCTGCGATACGTTCAACGACGTCCTTGAGCACTCTGGAGCGGACCTGCTCTGCGAAGTACGGAATGGTGCCGATTGTGCCGCCGAGCACGAGCCTGTTCGGGTTGACTGTCGTGACAGTCGCTGCCAAGGCGCCGCCGAGAACGTCTGCTGCGGAGAGCAGCTGTGCTTCGACGTCGGGCTGGCCTTGTTCGGCCGCACGGGCGATTTCGTCCAGGCTCGTCATGCCCTGACTGTTGAGCCGGTCGATGAGCGAGCTGCCGGAGCTGAAGGTGGCCAGGCAGCCGCGGCGTCCGCACCGGCACAGCGGCCCGTCGGAGGCGACGTGGATGTGGCCGATGTCGCCGGCGGCGCCGTGAGCGCCGCGAAGAATGGTCCCGTTGACGACGATTCCGCAGCCGATGCCGGTGGCGACTTTGACGTAGACGGTGGTCTCGTTCTCGGTGGTGCATTCGCCCAGGGCACCGGCCCGGGCGTCGTTTTCGACCACGATGGGAACCTGCCACTGGCTGGATACGGAGGTCACCACGGCATCCGGTTCCCACTCGGGGATCGTGGTCGGGTGGACGACATATCCGGTGCCGGCGTCGACGGGAGCCGGCACGCTCACTCCGATACCGATCAGGGTTTCCCCGGTGCCGGCGTCGAGGAGTTCGGTGCCGATCCGGATGAGCGGCTGAAGGACGGTGTCTTCGGGTGCGTTGATCCGGTGCTCCACCGAGCGTGACCTGAGCTGCCGGCCGTTGGTGTCGGATACCGCGACGGTCGCGTGGGTTTGGCCCAGCGCGAAGGACAGGACCACACGGCCGCGGTCCTCGAAGCGGATTTTGCGGGAGCGCCGGCCCCCGGTCGCTTCCATGCTCTCGGCCTCGTAGATCAGATTCCGGCGCAGCAGCGTCTCCAGCCGCTCATAAAGGGTGGCGCGGGACATGCCGGTGCTGGCCAGGAGCTGCTGGCGGGACATGCCGCCGGTGGCCCGGATCAGGTTCAACAGATGGCCGTGCGAGGTCGCGCCGCTGAGCCTGGCGGGTACTCGTTCGATTGTCATTGGTCCTCCTGTCCGGCTGATCATCCTACCGGCCGTCCCGTTGTTCTCCCGCTGCACCGCTGGGCTGCTCCGCGGGACCGCGGCGGCCTCGGTCACGCCATGGCCCTGTCCCTGGCGAGCTGCAGGACTCCGAAGACGGGCTCCTGCGCCAGTACGCGGATGTCGGTGAGTCCTTGTTCTTCAAGATGCTTCGTGATGCTTTGCTGGAAGGCCGGCTGGTTGGTGACGAGGCCGCCGCCGAGCACGACCGGGCTTGTGATGCCGATCTGTGCGGCCACGGCGGCCGCCTGCCCAGCCAGATACCGGGCCCCGGCGTCGATGATGGCGAGGCTGGGGCCGTGGCCGGCGTTGGCCGCGTCGAAGACCAGGCGCGAGGTGTCGGCCCAGTAGTGGCGTCCGGCGGTGCCGTGGAAGAGGCTGATCAGTTCCTCCGGGGCGGCGAGACCGCAGTAGTCGAGCAGCCCCCGGGTGAGCGGATCGATGCCCTGTCCGTGGTTGGCGCGGTCCAGGCTGTGCCGTACTGCTTCCCGGCCGAACCAGTAGCCGCTGCCTTCGTCCCCGAGCAGGTATCCCCAGCCGCCGGCGCGTCCGGTCTGCCCGGCTTTATTGGTTCCCCAGGCTGCCGAGCCGGTGCCGGAGATGATGGCGATCCCGGTGTCCGTGCCGCCGGCTGCGAGGATCAGCCGGGTGTCGTGGACGACGGTGATGTCGGCGTGCGGGGCGTGCGGGGCGATGAGCCGGCGGAGCTGCTCGGCGTCGGCGTCGGTGTCGATCCCGCCGGCCCCAACGAAGACGGCGCCGGCGTCGGACGCGCCCAAGGCAGAGAGAAGCTCACCGAGCCGACGGGCCGCTTCCTCGAGCGTGACGTTCTGGACGTTCGCGCTGCCCGCGGACCGGTCATCGGCGAGCGAGCCGTTGACGATCCGGATGCCGCGGGTTTTGGTGCCGCCGATGTCCAGCCCGATGACGGCCCCTTGGTGTGTGTCGGTCATAGCCAGTCCTCTGCGATCCTGATGGTTGTGGACTGCAGGATGTCCGCTGCTTCGTCCATGCATTCGCGGACATCGGTCCGGATGTCGGTCAGGGCGTAGGCCTGGGCGATGCCGATGCCCTCGAGTTGTCCGGGTGTGAGCTTGCGTTGTCCGCAGACGGCGATCGCCGGTACGCCGGCGGCCCGGGCCGCCAGCGCCACGCCGGCTGCCGCTTTGCCGCTGAGCGTCTGGTCATCGAGAGAGCCCTCGCCGGTGATAACGAGGTCGCTGGCGGTGAGTCCCTTGAGTACGGCTTCAAACCCGGCAAGCCCCATCACCACCTCGACGCCGGGGCGCTGCTCGGCGCCCAGGACCGTCATGGCGGCATAGCCGAGCCCGCCGGCAGCGCCCGCGCCGGGCAGGAGATCGGTCTCCGGCGCTATGCCCGGGGTCCGGCCCAGAATGCCGGCGAAGCGGGACAGCCCACCGTCCAGGTGCGCGACGTCGGCGGCCGTGGCCCCCTTCTGCGGGCCGTACACGGCGGCCGCTCCGTGCGGTCCCACCAGGACGTTGTCCACATCGGACGCCAGGATGAAGTGGCAGCCGGTTAGCCGTGGATCCAGTCTTGAGAGGTCGACGGCGGCGAGCCTGTTTAGTGCGCCGCCGCCGGGCAGCAGCTCCGTTCCGTCGGCGGCACGAAGTTTCATTCCCAGGGCCTGCAGGAAACCGGCCCCGCCGTCGGTGCAGGCGCTGCCGCCCACGGCGAGGATGATGGTCCTGGCCCCGGCGTCGAGGGCGGCCAGGACGAGTTCACCGGTGCCGTAACTGGAGGCGGCCAGCGGGCTGAGGACGCCACCGGGCAGCCGTTCCAGCCCGGAGGCCTGGGCCATCTCCACCACCGCGGTCGCGCTGGGCCGGTCCAAAGCAAACATGGCGGTCAACGGGACGCCGGTGGGACCGCTGACCGTGACCTCGATTTCCTCATAGCCGGCGGAGACGGCAGCGGCGGCGGTGCCGTCCCCGCCGTCGGCGATGGGGACGGCGACGATGTCCAGGCCGGGCCGGGCCCGGAGCAGCCCGGCCCGTAAGCTGGCACAAACCTCGGCGGCGGTCAGGGAGCCCTTGAACTTGTCGCAGGCGATGAGGACGGTCATCTGTCGGCGCCGATCCATTCCAGGGCGGCGGCAGCCGTCCACGCCTGGTTCAGGCTGCCCAACGGTTCACCGGTGAAGGGTTCGTAGTATTCGCCGAATTTCAGATCCGCGAGCTGGCACAGGGACGCGGACTTGAGCGTTTCGTACAGCTCCCGTTGCCCGTCACGCTCCGCCGCCCAGCCGAGCAGCAGGTTAAGGAACGGCCACACGGGCCCGCGCCAGTACGTCCGGGAGCGGAAGGCGGGGCTTGCCGGGGACGTGGACGGCGGCAGCGGGAAACGCAGGTCCGGGTATCCCATCCAGTCCGGGCCCTGGAGGAGGTTCCGCTGGACGGCCAGGGCTGCGGGGTCGCCGCCGGCCACGAGGGGAGCGAAGCCGGACACCGTCTGGGTGGAGATCCATTCCCCGGCCAGGACATCGTAGTCGCGGGCCAGACCGGTTGCCGGATCAACGCTGGACGCGACGCCGTCCCGGAACCGCCGGGCGTAGCCGCGCAGTTCCGCGGCGTCTTCGGCGCGGCCGATCTCGTCGGCGAGGCCGGCGAGGACATCGGAGGAGGCGGCCATAATGCCGGAGAAGAAGACGTCCCTGACCCGGAAGTCGATGATGTCCTGGACTGCCCGGTCGTCGAAGTCGACCGAGGCCATCTGCTGGACGAGCCACAGATACTTGGTGTATTCGGCGTCGTCGGGGCGTTCGCTGACGTCGGCGACGTGGAGGGTGTCGCGCCGGGTGAACGGCTCGACCGTCCCGGGTTCGATCCGGGCGTAGGGGCCGTCCCAGCGGGGGGAGTTGTCGAAGCCTGATTCCCAGCCGTGGTGGATCTCAATCAGGCCCACCCCGTCAGGATCCCGGACCTCGGCCAGCCAGCGGTGCCACGCGAGCCAGCCGTCGAAGGTTTCGTGCAGGAAGGCCTCGGCCGCTTCCTGGTCCGCTCCGCCGTTTTCCCGGCCGCGGTCAACAATGTGCCGCACCGCGATGGCGTGGACCGGAGGCTGGCAGATGCCGCTGCTTTTGAACGCGGCGGGCCGGGCTGCGGCGGAGGCGGTGCCCCAGCGGTCGAAGCCCGGGAAGTAGCCGGCCGCGTTTTCGCTGAAGACGATGTGCGGGATCATCCCGGTGGACCACTGGGCGGCCAGCAGGGTGCGGAGTTCCGTAATGGCGCGCGGCACGTCGTAACGGGCCAGCCCAATGGCGACAAATGCTGCATCCCAGCTCCACATGTGCGGGTAAAGGTTGGGCGCGGCGCTGGTCATGGTGCCGAGATCGTTGAGTTTCAGGGTCTCAATTGCGGATTGGCGCAGTTCCTCGACGCCGATACGGGTTGCGTTGCTCATTTGGCCTCCAGTGCCATGGATGTGGCGCCGTCGTAAAAGCGCATGGTGTTCGGGGAAAACGTGAGCCAGATCGTCTCGTGCGGCGAAGTGCGGAAGGTCGGGGGCGCCTGGACCTTAACTGCCTGGCCGTCGACGTCGACCGTCAGGAGCACCGAGGAGCCCATCGGCTCGACGACGAGTACAGTGGCCGGGACATCACCGGAGGACCGGTCGGTGGCCACTCCGATGTTTTCGGCGCGGACGCCGAGGATGATGGCCTCGTTGGCGAAGGAACTCAGCATCGAGGGTGCGTGGA
>NZ_MQTS01000105.1:0-28524 GCF_020532825.1 Arthrobacter sp. SO3 | reverse complement strand
CGATGAACCCGCCGACAAACTTATCGGCCGGGGCATCGTAGACGTCCAGGGGATCGCCGAGCTGGGCGATCCGGCCCTTACGCATGACGGCAACCTGGTCGCCCAGGGACAGGGCCTCGCTCTGGTCATGGGTGACGTAAACGGTGGTGGTCCCGAGGTCCTTGACGATCTTCTTCAATTCGGACCGGAACGTCAGACGGAGCAAGGCATCCAGGTTGGAGAGCGGCTCGTCCATAAGAAGCACGTCGGCGTCCATCACGATGGCCCGGGCCACGGCGACGCGCTGGCGCTGACCGCCGGAGAGTTGGGCCGGAAGCCGGTCAAGGTACGGGGTGAGCTGAAGCAGATCGGCAGCCCACTGGACTTTGCGCTCAATTTCCTTGGAATCGACCTTGGCCATCTGCAGCCCGAAGCCGATGTTGTACCGGACCTTGCGGTGCGGGAACACGGCGTAGGACTGGAAAACCATGGACATGTTGCGCTTGTTCGGCGGCAGGTAGGTGACGTCGCGGCCGCCGACCGAGATCGAGCCGGCGTCCGGGAACTCGAGGCCAGCCACCATCCGCAGCAGCGTGGTTTTGCCGCAGCCGGAGGGGCCGAGCAGCACGGTGAAGTCGCCGTCCTTGATGTCCAGGGAGACATCGTCGGTGGCGCGGTCCGTGCCGCCGGGGTAGGTCTTGACGAGGTGGGAGATGGAGATATCAGCCATGATTGGCTCCTTCTAGGGTGATTCCGGGAAGTGTTGGGGGGAGGGCGGAGCCTTAGCGGATCGTGGAGCCCCACATGTTGGTCAGATACCGCCGCATAAAGGCGATGAAAATGATCGAGGGGATGACGAGCGCGAAGCCGCCGGCGAATCGGTAGGCCAGGGGCGAATCCGACAGGGAGGTCAGGACCTGGGCCGGTAGGGTCCGGTGGTCCAGCGTCAGGATGGAGGCTCCCAGCACTTCGTTCCAGGACATCACGAAGGTGAAGATCGATGCCGCCGCCAGGCCGGGCAGTGCCATCGGCATCACCACCCGGGCGAAGGCGCTGAACGGGCTGCAGCCGAAGATGCGTGCGGCCTCTTCCACGTCGACCGGGACGCTGAGGAACACGCTGGCCGAGATCAGGATGGTGGTGGGCAGGGCCAGCGAGGTGTGGAGCAGGATGACGCCGTAGGTCGTGTCATAGATGCCGGTGGTCAGGAATAACTTGGCGAGCGGAACCGAAAGGACCACGATCGGCAGGGCCCGGGTGAAGAGAAGGAACAGCTGGTAGGGCTCTTTGCCGGGGAACGCGAACCGGGCCAGGGCGTAGCCGCCGGGGATCCCGATGACCGCCGAGAGGGCCAGCGTGCCCACGCCGACGAGTACGGAGTTGCCGAGGGCCCCGAAGATTCCGGTGGAGGACAGGAACGCGTAGAGGGTGTCGAAGGAGATGTTCGTGGGAAGCATGCTGAGCGGGAACTCGTTGAGGGATTCGCGCGTCGAGAGTGCCGCCAGCGAGATCAGGTAAATCGGGACCAGCATGGAGAGTGAGATGGTGACGCAGGCTATCTGCAGGTAGATCCGGTGCCGGCGCTGCCGCTGGAGGGGTGCTGTGTCTACGGTGGGGGTGCTCATCGTTTGCCTCCCTGCCCTTTCTCGCGGAGTGCCCGCAGGTAGAAGATGGAGGTCAGCATCGATGCGACGAGGATGACCAGGGCCAGCGCCGCGGCGACGTTCGGGTTCTGCAGGGCCGTGTACCAGCGGTAGGTTTCGCCGACGACGAGGGGAAAGTTCTGCCCCGTGAGTGCCTGGGCAACGGCGAACGTCTGGAATGCCAGGATGGTGCGGAGAATCAGGGCCACCTGCAGGCTTGGCTTCAGGAGCGGGAGCGTCACGTGGCGCAGGCGCTGCCAGAAGGTGGCGCCGAAGACCTGGGCGGCTTCGTCATAGTCCTTCGGGATGCCTTGCAGGCCGGCGACGACGATCACCAGCACCAGCGAGGTGGAGCGCCAGACTTCGGCGATGAGGACGCAGAAGAAAAGCGTTGCCTGGTTGTCATAGGCGAGCCAGGAGATGCCGTCGATGCCGAACCCCTTCAGGAAGGAGTTCAGGTAGCCGCGATCGTTGAAAATGGACAGCCACACCAGGCCGGCGGCCAGGTCGCTGAGGGCCAGCGGAATGGCCCAGACGAAAAAGTGCAGCTTGTTCAGCCGCGGGTTGGACCGCAGCAGCAGGGCCATGGCGATGGCAATCCCGAACTGGAGCGGGATCATGACCGCAATCAGCAGGACCGTGTTCCGCACCGCGGGCCAGAAGTAAGGGTCCTCGACCATCCGGTTGACGTACTCGAGCGTAAATCCCTGCTCGTTCTGGAAGGCCTGCAGGACGCCCTGGACAACCGGCCAGCCGAGCAGCAGGGACATAAAGACAATGGAGGGGCCGATCAGCCATACGGCCGGGGGCACACGGCGGGGCCGCGGCGCGGCCTGGACTGCGGCCGGACTCACCGGCGGGGACTGGACAGTCATTACGCTACCTCGCACTTCGTACCGGGTGAGACGGGATCGGGGGCCCAGCAGGGCACGTCCAGCTCGTTGAGGATCGTGTTGAGCTGGCCGGCCTGGCGGTCCAGGGTGGCCTGGACGGGGGAGTTGTTGAGGCAGATCTCCTGGAAACAGTTCTTGAAGATCTGGGAGACTTCGCCGTCTTTTTTGCCCAGCCCGACGGGCGGCAGGGCCAGGAGGGCCCCGGGCGAACGTTGCTGGAGGCGGACGGCGGCGGCTTCGAGGGCGACGGCGCCCCTGAGGTCGCTGGGCAATTCTGTCTGCACCACGGGGAAGAACGCATTGCTGCGCAGCGTCTCAATCTGGGTGACCGGTTCCGAGAGGCCGCGGATGGCCTGTTCGGCGCGTTCGCGCTCACGCCCGCCCTTCGGCAGTGCGACGCCGGCGACGATGAGCATGTAGCCGCGGCCTTTCGGTCCCCGCGGGGCCGGAACCATCAGCCAGTCGTCCGGTTTGGAAGCCGGCGCTCCGACAAGCCGGGCGACGTGGTCCCAGGCCACCAGGACTTCGCCGCGGGCCAGGGGTTCCTGCATCGCGTCGTAGTTGGTGGAGGCCGGAGCCATGTTCTCCCAAAGCTCCCGCATGTAATTCCAGGCCGTGACGGCATCCTGATTCCGGAACGTGGTGATCTGGCCACCGGTGAAGCTCGGAAGCAGGAAGCCCTGGTAGAAGCGGTGGTGCAGGCCCTTGGGTCCGGCCGGCATGCCGAAGACCGGACGGCCGGCTCCCTGCTTCGCCGCCTTGGCCCAGGCCAGGAAGTCCTCGTAACTGAGGTCGTTGACATCAACTCCGCCGGGCAGCCATTCGAGGGCTTTTTTGTTGACGGCCACGACATAGGTGGCCTGCATCCAGGGAACATATTTGGAGGTGGTGCCGCCGACCTTGGTCAGTTCGAGGATGTCCTTGCCGAAGCCGCGGCCGGAGAGATCGCGGATCAGGGGGTCGACGTCTTCGAGCGAGTCAGCCAGCGGGGCCAGGTCGCCGTGCAGTCCACCCAAGAGGGAGAGGCTGACGTTGCCCGAATCCACCTGCGACCGCACGGTCGAGGCAAAGACCCCGGCGTCGACCGGGTTGTAGGCCACGGGGACCTTGAGGAATTTCTTGAGGACAGCTTCGTAGCGCTGCTTTTCCTCGACGGGGGTGAACTGCGTTGAGAGGAATCCGACGGTGCCTTCGCCGGCGGCCGCGCCGCTGGTATCGAAGCCGGCACAAGCGGAGAGGAAGGGGAGAGACATGGCGGTCCCGAGGCCCGCGAGGAGGAGGCTTCGTCGTGAAGGCTGTCTCTGCGGGGGGTGCAAGTTGTCCTGGTTCATTGACTGCTCCAATCCGGTGCGCGCCGCTGCAGCACCTTTCGTCTAAGGATGAGACAAAAGCGATTGTGTGTCAAGGACCACACCCGGCGGCGGGCGCCGTCGAGAATGGACGCCCGGCTCAGGTCCCCGTGCCGGTCGATGTTCAAAGACCCATTCCGCTTCTTGAAAGGGTCATTGCCACCTACGTTGCCACCCGCGAAACCGACTTGAGTGACCGTGTGAAAGCCGTCCGACAGTGTCATCCAAGACGGCCGGAGCGGCCTTCATCACCCGGCACGTCTGCAGCTCATGCACCTTATGATGGGCGGCAGCCCGTGCGGGCCTGCTTTGCAGCTGATGCGTGTATTGATGGAGCTGTCAGGTAACGATCGTTACCGGACGCTGCGAGTGCTGACTATGGCGCTCTTCTATGTCGCGGCGTCAAGCGATGATGCTCGCAGTCGCGGTGGCCGGGACGTTAAAGCTCAAGTGGGCGCTCAAAGTGGTGGATCACGACTGCTCAATACGGTGGACTCATATAGCTCAGAATGGTATCTTCAGAACGCTCAGAATGGTATCTTTAGAACGCTCAAAATGGTGTACTAGTAAAGATGCGCGGGAGGTCCATCACAATGGACGGGTACAAGAGGCGGATCATCGATGACTCCATCGACGAGCTCTTCCCTTCGTTCGCTGCAATCTCCATCGATGGGGCTCGCGCGATCGGGAAGACCTCCACCGGGAGGCAGCGAGCGAAGACAATTCTCGACTTGGACCTCCCCGAGATACGGGAGTTGATCCAAGCGGATCCCAAGTACTTGAGCAGAGTAGACACCCCTGTCCTCATCGATGAATGGCAACATGTCCCTGAGGTCTGGGACCGTGTCCGCCGCCTCGTCGACAGTGACTCGACCGGAGAACGGTTCATCTTGGCCGGCAGTGCCGCACCCGTTGGCACCCACCTCCACTCCGGGGCTGGCCGTATCATCCGATTCCGCATGCGACCTCTTTCCATCGCGGAACGCAACTTGGCAACGCCCACCGTCCGCGTCCGCGATCTGCTCAGCGCAGACACCCCGGACATCCACGGTTCCAGTGACGTCGAACTGCGCGACTACGTCCGCGAAATCGTCGCCTCCGGATTCCCGCAGCCTCGGCAGATGAGCGACCGTGCCCGCGGAGTTTGGCTGGATGACTACATCGAGCGAGTCATCACTCACGACTTCACCAAACAGGGGCACCGCATCCGCCGGCCTGAACTGCTGCGAGGTTGGTTGCGGGGTTACGCCTCGGCCACCGCCTCCGCAACCACGTTTGCGAAGATCGGTGCCAGTCTCGACCCAGGTGAACCGACGGGACCGACGAAGAAGACGTCGATCGCCTACCGTGACGTCCTCAGCAGCCTCTACCTGCTCGACCAAGTCGACGCCTGGTCGCCCAGTCAGAAGCTCCTGTCACGAGCGTCCCTCGCGCCGAAGCACTTTCTCGCCGATCCGGCACTCTCCGCGCGCCTACTCAACCTCAACGAGGTCAAATTGATGTCCGCCGCCCAACCCGCGACCAACAACGGGGACCGAACTCGGCTCGGCGATTTCTTCGAAGCACTCGTCGCCCTTAGCCTTCAAACCTATGCGGAGGCGAACGACGCGCAGGTGTCCCACTTCCGCGACCATGATGGGCGGCACGAGATTGACTTCATTATCCACCGAGGACACGCAGAAGCTGTCGGTATTGAAGTGAAGCTAAAATCCGCGATCACCGACCACGACGTTCGCCACTTGCTCTGGCTGAAGGAGTCGCTCCCCGACCAAATCGTCGACCTCGTCGTCATCAACACGGGCGCCCACGCCTATCGTCGACAGGATGGCGTAGCGGTCATCCCGCTCGCGTTGCTCACCGCCTGATGGACGCCCTTCGGGCAAATTTTCCCGTCCCACCATCTCGGGGTCTGAGGAGGATCGGTACGGAAATTCACGGTAAGGGATCGGGTGGCTGTTGAATTGGTGCCATGGCGGTCGATTTCCTAAGTGACGAGCAGGCCTCCGGGTTCGGCCGATTCCCGGTTGAGGTGTCACTGGATGACCTGGAAGGCTTTTGCTGGTTGGACGATGCCGATCTGTCGGTAGCCGGCCGCCGCCGGGGGATGCACAACCGACTGGGATTCGTTATCTTGAGCCGCTGAGGCGCCGTCCATCACGTGCACGACGAGGCCCGGAAATCCATGAGATCTCGTCATGGATGGGATTACCTTCTGTTATCCACCACGGATGAGTAGGAGGTTTCGATGCGTGTACAGCGGGTTCTCATGCCCAACTCGGAATTCGAGTCCTGGACGCTGCTTGGCGATGACCACATGCCGGTCGAACCGGTCGAGCGGTTCCTGGCCTACCTGGCGTCGATCGAGAAGTCACCGAACACAATCAAGGCATACGCCCATGACCTGAAGGACTGGTTCACCTACCTGGACAGGCACGGGGGCAGCTGGCAGTCCGCGTCGCTGGAGGACGTGGCCGGCTTCGTGGCCTGGCTCCGGCTGCCGCCCGAGGCCCGTGACGGCAGGGTCGCGGTGCTGCCCACGGTAGAGCACCACTGCTCGGCTGCCAGCGTGAACCGCAAGCTGGCGGCGTTGACCTCGTTCTGCGAGTTCCACGCCCGGCACGGGGTCGCGCTTGCCGGGCTGCTGGTCACGATGCAGCCGACGGGACGGCGAGGGGCGGGGTCGGCCACGTCCTACAAGCCGTTCCTGCATCACGTCACCAAGAACAAGCCCGAGCGGCGGCGGGCGATCAAGCTGAAGACCGGGCGGCCTCGACCGAAGGTCCTTACCGTCAAAGAGGTTCAGACGATCCTGGATGCCTGCGACCACTTACGCGATCGCCTGCTCTTTGCCCTCCTGCTGGATTGCGGGGTACGGATCGGCGAGGCCCTCGGCCTCCGGCACGAGGACATGGGCATCGCGGAGCGAGCCGTCACCGTCATACCCCGTGCCAACGACAACCGGGCCCGCGCCAAGGCTGGCGTCTCCCGGACCATCCCGGCCAGCGCCGAGCTGATGCGGCTCTATGCCGACTACCTCGCCCGCGAGTACGGCTCCCTGGACTCGGACTACGTGTTCGTCAATTTGTGGTCGCAGCCCCACGGTCGCCCATGGACCTACGCCGCTGTCTACGACCTGGTCCTGCGCTTGCGGGAACGGACCGGGATCGACTTCGAGCCCCACCAATGGCGCCACACCTACGCGACCTGGCTGCTTCGTCGGGGCGCGGGCATGGAGTCGGTGAAGGAACTCCTCGGCCACGCCTCGATCACCACCACGATCGACACATACAGCCACCTCACTGTCGAGGATGCACGCAGGACCCTGGAGGCGGCGGGCTGGTTCACCGGCCGGGAGGTGCGGCTGTGACGCTCGCCGGGAAGGCCCCCGGCACGGGGCGTGCTGGGTTGCTGGAGAAGCTGATGGCCGCCGTCCGGCCGGAGTTCCGGGTCGACGTGTTGATCGCCGATCCCGACGACCCGGTCCTGGGCGTGAAGCCCTGCGAGATCGGCGGCTGTGACCGGCCGATCAAACACCGTGGCATGTGCAACGGCCACCATCTGCGCTGGAAGAAGGCTGGCGGCACGGATCTCGCGACGTTCAAGGCCGAACAGACCTCGCCTCAGATGGGCCGGCGAGAACTGGACTCGTGCACGGTGCCGGGCTGCCGCTACGGCGCCGCCGGCCACGGACTGTGCTCTCGTCACCGTGACAAGTGGAGCCGCGCGGGCTATCCCGACGCGGCGGCCTGGGCTGCGGCGGCAGCTCCGCTGGTGCTGAAGGAGTACGGGGCGCTGCGCAGGACGATCTACGCCGCCCGGTACCTGTCCGATCCGGCCTACCGGCGCAAGATCTCCCGGCAACTAAACAAGGGCGAGTCGCTGCACGCCCTGAAACGGGACCTGCTCTACGCCCACGAAGGCACCATCCGGGCCCGCCACCTCGAACAACAGACCGAGCAGGCCTGGTGCCTCACGCTCGTGACGAACGCCATGGTGACCTGGACGACGGAATACTACGGTCTGGCGGTGGAATCGATACGCCGGTCCGGGCGGCGCATCGACGACGAGGTCCTGGCCCACATCTCCCCGGCCCACAGCGAGAACATCAACTTCTTCGGCTCCATCGACGTCGATATCGAAGGCGAGCTGGCCCAGCTCGGCCCCACCGGATACCGGCCGCTGCGGGTGCAGGACACCCTGTTCTGACCCCGGACAGCGGTGTTGAACTGCGGCGAGGTGCGCGGCTACCGCCGGCAGGCCCCATCCGTGTCACCCGCGGCCAGGTCGTTCTCGCCCCTCCGCCGACGAACGACGGCTGGCCGAGGGAAAGAGCCGCCGCGACATCCGCCGATGCCTCAAGCGATACATCGCCCGACAGCTCTTCCGTCGCCTAAACAGCATCATGGCTTGACGCCGAGACAAAGAAGGGTCCGACGCTAAGGCCGGTTCGGGTCGTCGTAGCGGTCTGCATCTCCCGTGCTTAATGCGGTTCGTGCGGGGCCAGGTGTAGTCTCCGGTGAGGTTGATATGTTCTCATCCCAAGGGGTGAGAGGAACCTCAGATGGTCAGGGTCCGTGGTGTCGCCGTTGCTGTTCAGGGTCGTGATCGTCCGGTCGAGGTAGATAGTGTTCCAAAGAACGATGGGCGCCGTGAGGAGATTCAACCCGCTGGACCGATAGCGCTGTGGGGAACACGGTCATATCGGCTCCCGTCTCGGCGATGATTATACTGGCGACCAGTAGCGATACTCCCGGGAGGGGCGGCGGGTTCCACCGCGAGTCAGGTACCTTCGACCCCAAGACGCGGCGAGATTTCAAAACGCCAACTTCACGGCTTGGTGCCCTGCAAAATGCATACGTATGTTATAGAGTGTGTTACAGCTCTTGTCAAGAGATGGTGGATGCTGGTTGGCGGACAGTCCTCCAGCGCTGCCTGAACCGGAAAGTGAGGCACCCCATGGTTGCCACGAGTCGAGATGTTGCCCGCCTTGCCGGGGTCTCCCAGCCAACCGTTTCGCGTGCGCTGCGGGGGGATCCCAGGATCACCCCGGAAACGCGCCGCCGCATCGCGGAAGCCGCCACGGCCCTGAGTTACGTACCCAGCCAGATGGGCCGTTCTCTCTCGACGCAGGCCACACATCGGGTGGCCATGGTGGCGGATCTTGCGAATCCTCTCTATCCGCTGATCCTGCCGGCGATCCACGACGCACTGGCGGCTCGGGGCTACGGGATGGTCCTGCTCGCCGAACGCGAGGAAAACGGCTCGGGATACTCACCTCTGCTGGACCGCTCGGTGGATGGCGTGCTGCTCACCACCACGCGGCGGGAGTCGGCCTTGCCGTTTGAACTGCACCGGCGGGGAATTCCTATGGTCATGCTGAACCGGGTCGGCGGAATGGTCGATGCAGACAGCGTGGTGGCGGACAACGTGGAGGCGGGCCGGACTGCCGCCCGGATGCTCATCTCGGCCGGGCACCGGGAAATTGGTCTCCTTGCCGGGCCCGTTGAGGCGTCCACCAGCGTCGATCGCGAGGCCGGAATCCGGGAAGCACTGGCTGATGCGGATATTCCACTGCGTTCGGCGCGCGTTGTCCGTGGATGGTTCGGCCACGGGTCCGGCGACGCCGGCATGCGCAAACTGATGTCGCTCGAGCAGCCGCCCAGGGCGGTTATCTGCATCAGCGATTCCGTCGCCATCGGTGCGCTGAACGCGGCCCGGGATCTCGGCCTCCGAGTGCCGGCGGATGTGTCCATTGTGGGCATCGATAATGTGCCAATGTCCGGCTGGCCCATCTGCAACCTCAGCACTGTCGCGCTCCCGCTGCCCCAGATGGCGGAGGATGCCGCGAACCTGCTCGTCGACAGGCTGACGGGGATTTTGCCGGAGGAGCCGGTGCGCCGCGTCCACCCGGTGCATGCCGTGCCCCGCGGCACGCACGCCGCCGCAGGGCAGATCTAGGCCTCACTGGCTGGCGATGCGACCCTTGACATGCATTCAATACATACGTATACATGACTCATGGGAATTAATGTAAAGCTTGAATCCGCAGCCGCGCTCGTTGATGAAAACGAGCTCAGGCGCAGAACAATCCGCCGCAGCGACTACGTCAGTTGCAACCAGGCGTTTATCGATTGCCGCACGCCCGGCAGCGATACCAAGGAGAACTACTCGATCATCGGGCCAGGGGTAACGCAGAGCGCCCAGCAGGTCGTGAACCTGCGCGAGCCACACGGGTTCAACATCGGTGCCGCGGCCATGCCGGACGGTGTGGTGAACAACCTCCACCTTCACTTCACCGCCGAAGTATTCCTGAACTGGAGCGGCACCTGGAATATGCGCTGGGGTGCAGATGGCGGCGACGGGGAATTCCTCTGTGAAGAAGGAGACATCGTCAGCGTTCCCACCTGGATCTTCCGCGGGTTCACCAACGTGGGCGGCTCCCATGGCTGGCTGTTCACCGCGCTCGGGTTCGACAACACCGGAGGCATCATTTGGGGACCGTCAGTGCTGAAGGAAGCGGAAAAGCATGGCTTGTTCCTCACCCTTGACAATCAGCTGATCGACACCGTCGCCGGCGACACAATACCGGAGCATGTCGAGGTCGTTCCGCCGCTGCCACACGCTGAGATCGATCGGCTTCGCAGCTGGTCTGCCGAGCAGATGCAGCAGCGCGTGGTCCGTCAGCGGGACCTTGTCTGGAGTGGCCGGCCGTTCATGTGCAGCGAATTGCCCGGTGGAGGGGCCGAACTCGCCACGGTCATCGGCTACGGCATGACCGAGGACCGGGACCAAGTACCTCCGATCCACTATCCCCACAACTTCAATCTCGCATGGTTGCGCGCCGTCAAGGACGAAGGAATGCTCCAGCACCGCCACGATCACAGCCAGGTGCTGATGGGCTACCGGGGCACCTGGCTGGTGACTCTGAACGACGGCGACGCAAAAGTGACGACAGTACTCCATCCGTACGACACGATATCCGTGCCGGCAGGTGCCTGGCGGGCCTTCACCGCACTGGATGACGAGGCCCAGATGCTGGTCGTGAACAGCGGAGACGGACGGGTCCGCCTTGAGTGGCCATCGGAAACTCTCCGCCACGCCGAAGACAAGGGAAATGCCGCCGACGCTGCAGGATACGTGGCCTCGTGGAACGTCGTGCGCTACTCGACCATCGACGACTGAGCTGAGAACATGGCCCTACACCCGACGGACGAACAGATCCGAACCTGGATCCGGGTTCCGGGCATGCTGTGCACCGCAGGAATCTTTACCGCCATGGACCCCTACCTTAATCTGGGCGGCACGACGCGGGACGTCCCGATCCGGGGCACCACGCTGGACGAGGCGTCAGGACATATCGTGGCGCTTGCCATGGACCGTCCAGGCCCGGTGGGGATAATCGGACTCTCGCTGGGTGCCATCATCGCGATGGCAGCAGCCGTGAAAGATCCGGGCCTCTTTGACACCGCGATACTGATTTCGACCAACCCCCGGGGCCCCAGACCCGAACAGATCCAGGCTTGGGACGCCATGGCCCGGCGCAACCGGGCCGGAGCCCTGCACGACATCGCAGCTGAGACCGCGCCGGCGCTGTTCGCTCCGGACCGCAGGACCGGCCCGCTGCCAGGGGTGGGGGCCGCCATGGCCAACGACATCGGCCGGGACGCCTTCGCGGACCAGCTCGGCATCCAACGAAGCCGCCGGGACCTTCGCCCGGAACTGGCGAGGGTCAGTGCACGGACCCTGGTCCTGGCCGGAACCGAGGACCAGCTCTGCGGCCTGGAGTTGCACCGTGACATCGCCGCCGCCCTGCCCAATGCCGACCTGGAAGTCCTGGCCGGCGCCGGCCACCTCATGACGCTCGAAGACCCGGCGTCGACAGCCAACATCATCAACAACTGGAATCTAAGGAAAGCTATATGACACACTCCCCGCACGGTCTCCGGCCCTTTGGCTTCGACGGACCCGTCGACTACATAGAACGCATCACCAACGACATCTGGAACTTGCCCGGCCGTGACCCTGATCTGATCCGCAGGTATTACACACCCGGCACGGCGATCCACCTTGACGCCGGTGACCTGCTGGGCGACGAAGTGGTCATCACCAACACCCAGGCCAGGCTGCGCACCTACCCGGACTTCCACGGCATCATCGACGACACGATCTGGACCGGGTCCGAAGAGGACGGATACCGTACCTCGATGCGCTGGACGTGGACCGGGACCGACACAGGCGGCACCATCTACGGCCCTGCCACCGGGCTGCCGGTAACGTTCACGGCCATCGCCAACTGCATCGTCCGCGGCGAGGTCATCATCGAGGAATGGCTGGGCGCCAACCCGCTCGCCCAGGCACGTCAGCTCGGCTACACGCTCGAGGACGCCCTGCAGGCCACCCGCTATCCCCAAGCTCCCCGGGTGGCACGCCCGGCCTTTGACTTCTCCCGCACAGCAGAAGGAGACCTGGTCCGGCAGGCATTCACCGGCGCCTTGGACGGCCGGGTTGAATCCGGGCTTTACGCCGCCGACTGTGCCACCGCCTTCGCACCGGACATCCAGCGAGACGGGGCCCTTGCCATGACGGAGTGGGCCGACGGGTTGCGGAACGCCCTCGGACCCCTTGCCGCGGAGATCGATGACCAGTACTCGCTGCCGGCGTCGGACACACTGCCGCTGCGCGTTGCCACCCAATGGCGCATTGCAGGAACGGGCCCGCAGGGCCCGGTCGAGTTCAGCCTCATCAGCCACCACCATCTCGTCGACGGGCGCGTCACGGCACAGTGGCTGGCCTACGACGAACTCGCCCTCGCCCACCACGGCATCGTTTTGACCCAGCCAGCCACCGCCGTCTGACCACCAACCTTCCTGGAGAACACCATGCCGCACATCCTGAAATCAGCCATCCCGTCCGGCCACGCCGGCAGCAGCAAACCGGAAGTCCGCGCCACCGTCGAGACCATCATTGACGACATCCGCAACCATGGCGACGCCGCCGTCCGCGAGTACTCGGAGAAATTCGATGACTGGAGTCCTGAATCCTTCCGGCTTAACCCGGAACAGATCGAGGAGATCATTGCCACCCTGCCCCGGCAGGTGATCGAGGACATCACCTTCGTCCAGGATCAGGTCCGCCGCTTCGCCCAGGCCCAGCGTGATTCCATGAAGGACATCGAAATCGAGACGCTGCCCGGGGTCAGGCTGGGCCACCGCCACCTGCCCGTATCCTCCGCCGGAGCCTACATCCCCGGCGGCCGCTACCCCCTGACCGCATCAGCCCACATGACCATCATCACCGCCAAAGTAGCCGGCGTGCCCCGCGTGGCCGCCTGCACCCCACCCATCCGCGGCAAGATCCCTGCAGCAACCATCGCCGCGGCCCACATGGCCGGCGCCGACGAGATCTACCTGCTCGGCGGAGTACAGGCCGTCACGGCCCTCGCCGTGGGAACCGAGGAGATCCCGAAGGTGAACCTCATTGCCGGACCGGGCAACGCCTTCGTGGCAGAAGCCAAACGTCAACTCTTCGGCGAAGTAGGCATCGATCTCTTCGCCGGACCCACCGAAATCCTTATCATCGCCGACGAGTACGCGGACCCGTTCATTGTCGCTGTCGATCTGCTCAGCCAGGCCGAACACGGTCCTGACTCCCCGGCCGTGCTCATTACCACCAGCACCGCCCTGGGGACCCAGGTCCTGGAGCATATTGAGCAGATCCTGCCGGGCATGCCCACCAAGGATTACGCCGGGCCGGCCTGGCGGGACCATGGCCAGGTCCACGTCGTCGACTCGCTTGATGAGGCCTACGCCCTCGCGGACACCTTCGCCTCCGAACACGTCGAGGTCCTGACCCGGGAACCGCGTGAGGCACTGGACAAAATGCGGGAATACGGCGCGCTGTTCCTCGGCGAAGGGACCTGCGTCTCTTATGGGGATAAAGTCATCGGCACCAACCACGTCCTGCCCACCAAGGGCTCAGCCCGCTACACCGGCGGCCTCTGGGTCGGAAAATACCTGAAGACCGTCACCCACCAGGAAGTGACAGACACGGCAACCTCGGCGCTGCTGGGCGAGATCTGCGGGCGGGCCAGCCGCGTCGAATCCTTCGAAGGCCATGCCCGCTCGGGCGACGTCCGCGCGAGCAAGTACACCGGCACGGACCTGCCCTGGTCCTCCCAGCCTGCCGTCGCGATGCAGCAATGACAGGGCTGCTGGCAGGACGTACCGCCCTTGTGACCGGCGCGGGCAACGGCCTCGGCAAGGCGATCACCGGCCACCTGGTCGAATCCGGAGCCAGGGTCATTATGGTCGGCAGGAACCTGGACAAACTCGCTCAGACCCGCGATGTACTCGGGCTGACCGATGACCAGTGCCGGGCCGAAAGCTGCGACGTCGCTGATCCGGCCTCGGTCGAGCGGCTGGCACTGGCACTCAGGGGAGAATCCGTGTCGATTGTGGTCAACAATGCCGGAGTCCCGGGACCGGTATCGGACCTTGTTGACATCGATCCAAGGGACTGGGACGAGGTCTTCGCAACAAACGTCCGGGGTGTGTATCTGATCTGCAGGGCTTTTCTTCCAGCCATGATGAACGCCCGCAGCGGAGACATCATCAATATCGCGTCAGTGAGCGGGAAACGGCCCCTGGCCGGGCGTACCCCGTACTGTGCCTCAAAGATGGCGGTGATCGGACTGACCACGACACTGGCCGCCGAAGCCGGACCCTATGACGTGCGGGTCAACAGCCTCTCGCCCGGTCCGGTCCGTGGACCGCGGATGGAACGCAACTTCCGGATGGAGGCCGAACGCTCGAGCAGCTCCTACGACCAGGCAGAGGCGGCCTTTGTCTCCCGGGCGGCCCTGGGCCGCATGGTTGAGGAGGAGGAAATCGGCCAGGCGGTCGTTGCGATGCTGCAGATGCGGGGACTGACCGCAGCAGACATCGACCTGTCGGCCGGGATGGTGGCCCGATGAGCCCCCTGCTGGCACCGAAGCCGCTCAAGTCACGTCTCACCAACGGTGACCGGCTGCGCGGACTGCTGGTCCGCGTCCCGGCGCCGATGCTGATCGACATGGCCGGGGCCAACGGGTTCGACTTCATTTTCCTTGACACCGAGCACGGGATCGCGGATCAGAAGGACATTGCCGAGCACATCATCGCCGGGCGGGCGGCGGGGCTGCCCACACTGGTGCGAATCGGCGAAGGCGAGACCGCGCTGGCCCTGCGGGTCCTCGATGCCGGCGCCGAAGGCGTCATCGTGCCGCACGTCCGCACTGCCACCGAGGCATCGGCGGCAGTACGTCTGGCTCACTACCCGCCGCTGGGAGACCGGGGGTTCGCCACCTACACGGCAGCGGGAAGCTGGGGGAAGGCCACAGCTGCGGAGCACGCCGCGAAGGCGGCTGCCACCACCATGGTTGTGGCCATGATCGAGGACGCCGAGGGTGTGTCCAACGCCGGTGGTATTGCGAAGAACCCCGGCATCGACGCGGTTTTCGTGGGGCCGTCGGATCTGGCTGCGGCGTTGGGCTATGACGCTGCCCGGGCGGATGAAGCCCGGCTTGAGGTCTGGGCGGTTGCCGCCGCGGCACGGCGGCCGGTGATGGCTATCGTCTCCACCGGTTCCCAGGCCCGTAAGGCGTGGGATCAGGGAGCGTCGATGGTCGTCCTGAACGCGCAGTCCGCGATCGATAGTTGCCTGGCTGACTGGGCTGCCGAGTCCTGAGCACAGGGATAGGGGTGTCGCGGTTTCCACCGGGACACCCCTATCCCGTGTGTTCGGTCAGTTCCGGCCCGCCGCGGCGGCCGGCGGTGCGGTATCGGCAAAATCGCCAAGATAGTCAACCGTGAAGTGCATGAGTTTCTCGACCGAGCCGACAGTGAAATACTCATCGGCGGCATGTGCCCGGCCACGCCGAACGGAATCTGCTTACCCAGGGTGCCTTCCCTGTCCCGGGGAACCTCTATGCCGGCCAGGCCGGTGACCGCGGTCAGCACCGTCTTGGAGCGGGCACCGTTGCGGATATTTCCGGTATCGCGCCCCTCAGGGACCTGGTGCCTGTCATAGGGAAAACCGTATACCCGGTGGGCATTGCCCGTCGGGAACCCAACATGATAAGAGAGAGCAACCGTGACACGTATAGGAATTGTGGCGGAGTTGGGCCAGGAGTCAAGGGTCGCAGCAACACCCGTAACGGCCAAGCAACTGGCGGAGTTAGGCTACGACGTCGTGGTCGAGAAGGGTGCGGGGGAGTCATCGTCCTTCCCGGACCATGCCTATGTCGAGGCGGGTGCCCTGATTGTGGGCGCCGATGAGGCGTGGGGGTCTGAGGTGGTGCTGCGGATCAATCCGCCCTCTGAGGACGAGATCGGCCGGCTTGCCGACGGGGCCACGTTGATTGGTTCGTTGAGCCCTGGCCTGCGGCCGGAGCTCGTGGAGGCGTTGGCGGCGCGGCCGATTACGGCGTTGGCGCTGGATGCCGTGCCGCGGATCTCGCGGGCGCAGTCGATGGATGTGCTCAGCTCGATGGCGAACATTGCCGGGTACCGGGCCGTTATTGAGGCCGCGCACGAGTTCGGCCGGTTTTTCACGGGCCAGGTGACCGCGGCGGGCAAGGTTCCGCCGGCGAAGGTCCTGGTCGTCGGCGCCGGCGTTGCCGGCCTGGCGGCGATCGGGGCGGCGAGCAGTCTCGGTGCGATTGTGCGCGCGACGGACCCGCGGCCCGAGGTGGCTGACCAGGTGAAGTCCATTGGCGGGGTCTACCTCAAGGTTGAGGTCGGCGAGGAGATGACGTCTACGGACGGATACGCCAAGGCCACGAGTGAGGCGTACAACGCCCGCGCGGCGGAGATCTACACCGAGCAGGCAGCTGATGTGGACATCATTATCACCACGGCCCTGATTCCGGGGCGTCCCGCGCCGAAGCTGCTCACGGCCGGGGATGTGGCCGGCATGAAGCCGGGCAGCGTGATCGTGGACATGGCTGCCGGGCAGGGCGGGAACGTGGACGGTTCGGTCGCCGGGGAACGCGTGGTCACGGACAACGGTGTCGTGATCCTGGGCTACACGGATCTTCCGGCCCGGCTGCCGGCACAGGCGTCCCAGCTGTACGGGACGAACATGCTGAACCTGCTCAAGCTGCTCACCAGGGACAAGGACGGGGTCCTGCGGATCGACTTCGATGACGTGGTGCAGCGCTCGGTGACGGTAGTCCGCGACGGCGAGAAGACCTGGCCCCCGCCCCCGGTACAGGTCTCCGCAGCGCCTGTGAAGGCTGACGCCGCCCAGGCCAGCGGCGCGGGGGAGTCCGCTGCCGGCACCGCGGCCAAAAGGTCGGGGCTGAGCCCTGCCGGGAAGGCCTGGCTTGTTGCCGCGGGCATCGCGGTCCTGTTCGGGCTCAACGCGGTCGCCCCGGCACCGCTGCCGCAGCACTTCACCGTGCTGATGCTCTCGGTCGTGGTCGGCTTCTACGTCATCGGCAAAGTCCACCATGCCCTGCACACCCCGCTGATGTCCGTCACCAACGCGATCTCGGGGATCATCGTCGTCGGGGCCCTTCTGCAGGTCACCTCCGAGAACCCGGTCATGCAGATTCTCGCCGCCGTCGCGGTCCTGCTGGCCAGCATCAACATCTTCGGCGGCTTCGCCGTCACCCGGCGCATGCTCGCGATGTTCTCCCGCGCAGACAGGGCACGCGGATGAGCGCGGTCACCGAAGCAGCAGCCGCATTACTTACGAGGAGCTTTACCGTGTCTGACACCGTCTCCGGTCCGTTGACCTCAGAGTCCATCGCGGGGGCGGCCTACGTCGTCGCGGCCCTGCTGTTCATCCTCAGCCTCGCCGGGCTGAGCCGGCACGAAAAAGCCCGGGCAGGGGTCATCTACGGCATCACCGGGATGGTCATCGCCCTCGCCGCGACCGTCTGGCTGACCGTCCAGGGAGCCTGGGGGACAGGCCACGCGCTGACCGGCCTGGCCCTGCTCCTGGCGGCGGTCCTGGTCGGCGGCGCGATCGGTTTGTGGCGGGCCCGCGTGGTGGAGATGACGGGCATGCCCGAGCTGATCGCCCTGCTGCACAGCTTCGTTGGCCTCGCCGCCGTGCTGGTCGGCTGGAACGGGCACCTTGAAGCCCCCGCCCTGTCAGCGGAGCTCATGGCTGTCCACCACGCCGAGGTGTTCATCGGCGTCTTCATCGGAGCGGTGACCTTCACCGGTTCGATCGTCGCGTTCCTGAAACTGTCGGCCAGGATGAAGTCCTCACCGCTGATGCTGCCGGGAAAGAACGCCATCAACCTCGGCGCCCTCGCCGCATTTGTCGCCCTGACCGTCTGGTACGTCAATGATTCCCAGCTGTGGCTGCTCGTCGTCGTCACCCTCCTTGCTCTGGGACTGGGTTGGCATCTGGTGGCCTCCATCGGCGGCGGTGACATGCCCGTCGTCGTGTCGATGCTCAACAGCTACTCCGGCTGGGCCGCGGCAGCGGCGGGCTTCCTGCTGAACAATGACCTGCTCATCATCACCGGTGCCCTGGTGGGCTCTTCCGGCGCGTACCTGTCCTACATCATGTGCAAGGCCATGAACCGGTCCTTCATCTCCGTGATCGCGGGCGGCTTCGGCATCGCCGCGCCCACCGCGGGGGACGTTGACCACGGTGAGCACCGGGAAATCACGGCCCAGGCAACCGCGGAGATGCTCTCCAACGCCTCGAGCGTCGTCATCACCCCCGGCTACGGCATGGCAGTCGCCCAGGCCCAGTACCCCGTCGCCGAACTCGCCCACCAACTCCGCGAACGCGGCGTGAACGTCAGGTTCGGCATCCACCCGGTCGCCGGACGCCTGCCCGGGCACATGAACGTACTCCTCGCCGAAGCCAAAGTCCCCTACGACATCGTCCTGGAAATGGACGAAATCAACGACGACCTTGGCGGAACCTCCGTGGTCCTCGTCATCGGCGCCAACGACACCGTCAACCCCGCCGCGGCCGAGGACCCGTCCAGCCCCATCGCCGGCATGCCCGTCCTCCGCGTCTGGGAAGCCGACAACGTCATCGTGTTCAAACGCTCCATGGCCGCAGGCTACGCCGGCGTCCAGAACCCCCTGTTCTACCGCGACAACTCCCAGATGCTCTTCGGCGATGCCAAACAACGCGTCGAGGACATCCTCCGCGCGTTCTAACAGAGAACCCATAGCCCTTGCCGCGCCCGCATCAGCCTGGGCCCAATCCAAGGGGTCCGGTGCTCGGTGATGTCTGTGAGCCACAGCTGATCAGGCGCCGTCGCGTTGAAGGCCCATCTGACGTGGTCATCGTGCACGGGTGGCCCGGCCTTGCGTGTCAGACTGCGCTTCTTGGCAAAGACGGACCAGATCTGTTGGCTGCTGCACAGCCGCGCCACACGGTTCTCTCCGGCGCTGAACCCCTGGTCTTCGAGCTCGTCGGCGACGAAGCGGTACCCGAACGCCCGATCGTCCGGGTGGACGTCCAGCGCCGCGTTGATTAGGTGGGCATCGGACCAGTCACGCTCCGTGACCGGCGTGTCTTCCATGCATAGAACGCTTGTTTGGAGAAGCCCAGCACCCGGCAGGCCACCGCGTCGGGGACACCGTCGCACGTCTTGGTCAAGGACCAGCGGGAACTTCTGTAATGGTTACTGGCTGGCCCGGGGCAGAATCTCGTTCTCCTGCTCCAGCAGCCGGATCCGCTTCCTGGCGTCCCTGAGTTCGGCGGCTTCCTTCTCCGTTACGCCGGGACGGGCGCCGTCCTCGATGTCGGCTTTCTTGAGCCAGTTGTGCAGGGTTGCTTCGGAAATCTCGAAGTCTTTGGCGATCTGCAAGATCGGCGCTTCGTACTTCCGTGCAACCGCGACCACGTCACGGCGGAACTCAGCGGCGAAAGATTGGGCTTGTTTAACATCCTTGCTGCAAGGAATGAATCCTCACAAGTCAGGAGTCAAACAAACCCGGGAAGTCCTATGTAGTTATACGAATACTTATTTGTGAAGTCTTAATTTTATCTAACTTCCAGTGAGGCTTCGCCTCTGACCGCCGAGCTGCGTGGCCGCGTAGGCTGGTCGTGCTGCGGTCCCGGCATGCCGGCAAGGGTCCGAATGGGCGCGTAAACGATACAAGCGCAAGCTCGCGCCCGGACATGCGATCCGTTTTGGCCGACCGCCGCCACCCGCTGCGCCAAGGTCCGGACAGTCACCACCGGCCGGTTGTGCCACCAAAGTGGCTGGTCAGGCCATTGCCTGCGAGATATGGAGCGGGTAATTCCGACGATACTCCGGCCAAAAACTCAAGACAAATGCATGAGTTCTACGCACCAAGGAACGCTAGGGAAGGGTTGACGCCAGCGTGCATGCGTATACACTGATGTGACCAACACCTCAAAGGCAGGAGCAGTTAGTATGTCAAACCCCGCAGAGCCCACCGCGCAGCAACTTGTCGAGAAGATGATCAACGCGATCAACGACCACGTGATAGTTGGCCAGGAAGAGTACTGGTCTTCCGACATGAAGTGGTACGGGCCGGCAGGCATCGGGACGATGCAGAACTTGGCCGAGTTCCAGAACATTCACCAGCGCAACTTCCTGCACGGATTCCCGGACAAGTACGCCGACGACGAGATCCGGTTCGGTGACGGTGGCCAGTGGGCTGCCGCTCACGGCTACCAGTACGCAACACACTTGGGTGAGTACCTCGGCATCCCCGCTACGGGTAAGAAGGTCAAGGTCCGCTACATGGATATCTGGCGCTCCGAGGGCGGTAAACTCGTCGAAAACTGGGTGATGATTGACTTCATCGATTTCATGAATCAGATCGGTATCGATGTCATTAAGCTCGTCCGCGACAAGATCGCCAGTGGAGAGATTGTCCTCGATGTCGACGAGTCCGCGCTCGAGGACGCTCCCGCAGTGCATGCCCTCGCTGAACGCGACGCCAATGGCGAAGGTGCAGCCCGTCGCGCCGCGGCCGAACAAGCCGCCGCAGTCAGTGCTGAGTAGCAATTGTCCGCGTGGAGCTGAGGTCGCACGTGCGTCAACGGCGTGTCTGGGCCATCCTATTCAGTGGATTGAGTCATCCTCTTCCACCATGCTAGGCACGGGATTTGAGTGGCTTGGCTGTACTAGAGAGCGGTCACAGTCTAAACCCGCGAGTCACGACCTCTTATAGCGTTGCCAACTTCATTGGCCCCTGAATGACTACTTCGAGGAGTGAGTCGCAGACGAGGAGCGCGACGCTATGGCAGCTCCGCATATCGGTTGACAAAACTGAAGGTGACCTCGGCCCACTCCTTGGGTAGCACGCCGAGGCCACTTAGCTCGAGATGAGGTGCATGTTGACCAATCGGGCCATGTGCTTTCTAACTTTCTCGAGCAGTTCTATCGAGCTCCGAGGATCAGACGGAAAACTACCTCTCGGCTCTGCCCTGAGGGGAAAAGTTCACGGCTACCCCACCGTTGGGTGGCTTCATACGGCGCGCTGGGCGCGCTTTGACTCGAAGGAAACGCACAATGCGAAACCGCCATACCTGGTACTCGCGATTGGGAATTCTGATCTCAATCGTTGTTGTGGGCACGACCACGGCCTGCGGGGCGGGGTCCCAATCACCCCAAAAGTCCGCTCAGTCATCCTGCGACGTTGATGCTCCGAAAGCACCGGCCACTGTCAATGTGCTTGCCTATAGCGCTCCCGGAATAGACCCCTTCTCCGACGCGATGGTTGGCTGCAGCGGTGTTGAGAACCTCACAGTGCGTCACAGCCCGGTTGACTTCAACGGCCAGTTGACTAAGGCGCCACTCTCGTTGTCCGGGAACTCACCCTCGTACGACATTGCAGAAGTCTATACATCGACGCTCTTGCAGTATGCGGCTAAGGGATGGCTCCAACCGCTCGACGACTTGATCTCCAAATACGGCACGCGGTACGGCCTTGACGACATATCGCCCAGCCTCCTGAAACAGTTCACCTACAACGGGCACGTATACGGACTGCCCAACCAGGTCAACGTGCACGAGATGGTGTACCGCAAGGATATCTTCGACAAGCTCGGGCTCAAGGCCCCCACCACCTTCGATGAGCTGGTAGCGGCCGCCCAGAAGATCCAGGACGCGCAGCTCGTACGCTACCCACTGACGATGCCCATCTCCGCGGGAACTTATGCGTCGTCGGACTTCTACAGTTCGGTTGCCTCCCTCGGTGGAACACTCACCAAAGAGGGTACTGACGAGCCCCTGCTGAACAGCCCCACCGCAGAGACTGCCCTGAACTCGCTGACGCGGCTCGTCCCGTTTATGTCGCCGTCGGCCATTAACTCCGACGAGGCAGCCGTGGCGACGGCGTTGCAGACAGGACAGTCAGCCATCGGCCTCACGTACTCCGGTGACATGGGCCAGTTGCTGGATTCGAAGAACACCGAATTTGCCGACAAATTTGCCTTCGCGCCGCCACCGGCGGTTGAAAAGGGTGGCAGTCCATGGGGAACCTTTTTTGTCGATGGATTCGCCCTGGCAAAGAACTCGAAGGTGGACGAGACCGTGCTCTTCCAGATCGCCGCTGTTGGTTCCGGCGCTGACGCTGCCAAGGCCGCAGGCAGCCTGGCGTACCCGGCACGTTCGAGTGTGTTGAACGATTCCACACTGTCAAAGTTACCGGCCACCGCATACTGGCCGGCCGTGACGGCCACAATTGACAGCGGTGTTGCCGGACCGCAGCAACAGCCCTATTTCGACGACCTAAAAACCGCTATCCGGCCGGCTATTGCCGACGGTATCTTCGGCAAGAAGAGTGTGAGTGACGCGCTGGCTGACGCCCAAGCCGCCGCGACCTCGTTCTTGCAGAAACGCTAACCCAACAGAAGGTAAGTGGACGCGCCCGGGGCGTTCAGCGATGAGCAGGACGCCCCGGCTCGACACATCAAGGAGATCCTTTGACATGAGGCACCGACATTTCGTGGCTTTCGCCACCCCAAGTGTATTCACCATGGCCGTGCTACTGGTGCTTCCACTCGGATACACCCTCGTATGGAGCTTTCAGCAAGTCTCGTACGGAACAGAAGGCGCGTGGGTTGGTCTCTCCAACTACGTCCAATCGTTGTCGACACCACGCTTTCTTTCGGCGATCTCCTTTACGAGCGCGTTCACGGGCGCGGTCACAGTCTTACTGGTCGTTATCGGGTATGGGCTCGCCCTGCTGTTGTTTGCGGTAAACAAGCATCTCCGGACTGTGTTCCTGTGCCTCATCATGATTTCCTACGTGGTGCCGCTCGTAGTTGGAGCATTGGCGTTTGCGTGGCTGTTCAACAACACCTATGGCGGCCCGCTCGACGGCCTGCTTCGAGCTATTGGGCTCAACTACTATTGGCTCGATAGCGTGTGGCCGGCGCGTGTCCTGGTCGTTATCGAAACGGTTTGGAGCCAGGCTGCCTTTCCAGCGCTGGTGCTGTTGGCCGGTCTCAACACGGTCGATTCCAACCAGATCGAGGCAGCGCGCCTGGACGGTGCGTCGTGGTTCCAAACTCAACGGTTTGTCGTCATCCCACACCTACGAAAATTGTTCGCACTCATCATCTTGATCTGCGTCATGGACAACTTGCGGGTGTTCGATCAGATCCAAATGATCACGCCGTCCGCGCAGAACCTCGGTACCGAGTCGCTCATGGTGTACGTCTACGATGTCGCCCTCGGCAACAGCCAGCAGCTCGGCTTGGCCAGCGCTATCAGTGTTATGACCATGGTTATTACGTTCATTGTGCTGCTGCCGCTCCTTATCAACACCTACCGTGATCTGAGGTCACAATGATCGTGAAATCTCTGGAACCTGCGGTGAAGCCCCCGCCCGTTCAGCCACGACGTCGTCAGGCAGCGCCACGCGACGCAATTACGGTGCGGCGCAGACCGCTAAGTCGACGGTTGCGCCCATGGGCCGCCGCTTCAGCTCTTACCGTGATATCCGCTGTGTTTAGCCTGCCCTTCCTGTGGGCTCTACTCACCGCCATTAAGCCATTTCGTGACGCGTTTACGTTTCCGCCGACATGGAATTTCACGCCAACCATCGACTCGTTCTCGAAGCTGTACCTCGAGACCGACTTCGTGGCGATCTTCGGGAACACGGTGCTTGTGGCCGTGCTGACGATGGTCATCTCCTTGGCTATCGCTGCGCCCGCGGCCTATGCGATGTCTCGTCATTCAGGCAAGATTGGGATCTGGTTGCTCATCATCGCGTTGGTGTTTCGCGCGCTTCCACGCTTCGCTGTCGTTCTGCCTTTTTACGATATCGCGCAAGCGCTTGGGGTCTATGACTCGCCCGGGATGCTGATCATCGCGCTTGTAGCGGTGAACCAGCCGTTCACTCTGTGGCTGCTCCGCAACTTCTTTGCAACGATCCCCGCATCGTTAGATGAAGCCGCCCAGATAGACGGCTGCGGACCGCTTCGGACGTTCTTCCGTGTCATCTTGCCACTTTCGGTGCCCGGACTCGCCACTGCCGGCATCTTCACACTCCTACTCGCATATCAGGAGTACCTCATACCGCTTGCCCTCACACAGACCAATGCTCAGACCATTTCGGTATTCGTCTCATCGATCGGTGCAAAGCAGAACGTCAGCTCGCTACAGACCCTCGCCGCCTGCAACGTGGCACTGGCGATCCCCGTAGTCTTTCTGGCGTTATTCGCACAGCGTTATCTGGTCAGCGGGCTGACCGCCGGCTCCGAGAAGTAGATGTCAGAGTCGGTAACGAGTCGCCGGATCGCAGACCTCGCCTTTCTCGAAGAGAGTTCCGCCGAGACGTCGGCGCCCTAGCCGCAGAGTGAAGCTCGCCAGCAGATCGCCACGTCGGGATCGCCGACCGGCACGGCATCCTGGCAAAGTCTTAGCTCCATTGCCGCCGACCACCACACTCCCTATCGCTGAAATGAAAAACAAAGCGACGGTGGCATAGGAGCCGAGGCTGTTGAATCTTTTGAAGGCCTGGTTTTTGGCTTTGACCGGGTCCAGCCGGCTGAAGTGGCCGGCCCCGGGGTCGGCGTGGCATTCGTCGTTGGCGAGCAGGTGCGCTGGCCAGGGCGGACCGGCCATGCCGGAACCGGGTGCGACGCGACTTTGGGGGATGACGCAAGGATTCCGATGATCGTGACTGTCTGGAGAACCACGTTCCTGGATAGCGAAAAATAGCCCATAAAAACAGGAGGTCAGAATGAATAACGATGAGAGCATGTCCACCCTTCGAGCGGCACTCTATGATTATGAACCGGATGCAGTTCAAGCTGCACTGAGGGCATCGTTTGATGCAAACGCTATAGTGAAACTCGGATTCCCGTTCGAAGAAATGATTGGGGCCGACGCCCTCTACGACACCGCCTATCAGCCTCTTCACACGGCCATTCCGGATATAGAACGTCGAGACACCATTGTCGTACATGGCACCGACCGAGACGGTAACCAGTGGATCGGCTGCTGCGGCTATTACACCGGCAGTTTTCTGCGCCCGTGGCTCGAAATAGCACCGACTGGGCGCCAGGTAAGTATGCGTTATCACGAGTTCTTCCGTCTTATCGACGGAAGAGTGGTTGAGATGCAGGGTCTCTGGGATATTCCAGGGCTGATGCTGGAGGCTGGCTGCTGGCCGATGTCGCCTAGCCTCGGGCTGGAGTGGCAGGTTCCCGGTCCAGCGACGCAGGACGGTGTGTTTCGTGCCCCTCGGGATAACGAGTTGTCCTCATCGAATCTGCTGGTCGTGGAAGAGATGCTCACGAATATGGGGAAACATCCGGCTCAGCCACTAGAAGCGATGCAACTAGAGAAATATTGGCATCCGAAGATGAACTGGTATGGCCCGGCGGGTATCGGCACCGCCCGCGGAATAGAGGGTTTCCGCAGTTGTCATCAGATCCCGTTTCTCCGTGCAATGCCGGATCGTCGCCCTGCAGACGCGCCCGCGCACTTCTTTGCTGAAAACAACTACGTAGCGGTCACTGGCTGGCCGAATATGGAAATGACGATTACATCCGATGGGTGGATGGGGATTGCCCCGTCCGGTCAATCGATCGAAGTTCGAAGCCTCGACTTCTGGCGCCTTGAGAACGGACTAATCAGAGAGAACTGGGTGCTGATCGACATTCTCAGTGTTTATGACCAGATTGGCGTCGATGTGTTCGCCCGCATGAAACAGCTTCATCCAGAGCCCGGGACACAGTACGCCGGCATCGCGGTTTAGCCCCTGACCGCTGGTGCCGGTTTTGAGGCTTGTATCCCTTAAGTACCCCCTGTTGAGGTGGGGTGGTCGTCGTTTACGGTGGCCTTGGGAGGGGCCGTTTCGTATTTGGTTGCGCTGATCAGGAATCTGCAGGCCTACCCCGATGGCGGACAGCGCCCCCTGCAGCCCCACGCCTGCAGAGGGAGGAACCCACCCCTCTGTGAGCCCGCGGATGCGTTCGTTGGCTGTCTGCAGGCGACTGACAGTCGAATGCGAAAACTGACATCTGGAATGAGGGCGGACAAGGGTTGGTCGTCGATAGTTGAATCTTCAAGTAATTTACTTGACATAATCACGGTTATCGGTGATTAACCAGGACGAGTTTCGTTTAATGCAAGAACTCGTCTTACTGCATCATTTTTGTGTTTCTGCAGGTCAGGCGGCGTTTCCTTGTCGACGTTCTCCTGCGCTGAGTCGGCGGCGGAGTGACATCGTTGCACGTCAGGGTAGCTTTCTTGCATTAGATGCAAGGTTTCGACATATGATGCTAACCATGCAGCGTCTTCCGTGGTCTATTCCATCCGTCCTGACTGACGGTGATATTTCGCTGTTCAGGGCCGAGGACCGGGTATTAGAGGCCATGCTGGATGGCTGGCGGTCGCAGATGCTGGCCCGCGGACTAACGACACAATGGATCAAGAGTTCAGCGTCGATCGTGACCCGGTTCCAGGCGTTCACCAACGACTATCCCTGGAAGTGGCGGGCCCACGACGTCGATGAGTACCTGGCCAGTCTGAGGTCACGCGAGAAGCCTGTCACGTTGACCACGCTGCGGTCGTACAGCAGCGCGGTTCGGATCTTCTGCGCTTACATCACCGATTCCCGCTACGGGTGGGTCTCCTATTGTGAGCAAGCCTTCGGCGACATTCCCTCCCAGATCTGCTTCGAGTGGAACAGCCCGAAGCACGCCACAGATGACGCCGCCCCTGAAGGACGCCGCCCGTTCACCAGAAATGAGCTCCAGACCTTCTTCGACACCGTAGACGACCTCGTCGACCAGGAGTTCGCTGCCGGGTCGAAACGCTGGCTGCCGGCGCTGCGGGACTCAATCGCATTCAAGGTTTGCTACGCGTACGGCCTGCGCCGCCGTGAGTTGACCATGCTGGAGACCGTGGATTTCGGACCCAATCCCCACGTGCCGGCCTACAAGGGCTTCGGGTGCGCCGAGGTTCGTTTCGCCAAAGGAACCTCGGGATCCGGCCCACGACGACGTACGGTCCTGACGAGCCCGGAGTTCGACTGGGTGGTCGAACTCCTCGGATTCTGGCTCTCGGACGAGGGACGTGCCAGATTTCCAACCGCGGACCGCACGCTCAGTCTCTGGCCCAGTGAACGTGCGGGCCGTCTGGACGTCCGATCCTTCGACCGGTCATTCCAGTCGGTACGGGAGCTGGCGGGCCTGCCGGAGAAGCTGACCATGCACTCACTTCGCCACTCCTATGTCACCCACCAGATCGAGGCTGGATATGATCCTGCCTTTGTCCAGGAACAGGTAGGCCACACCTATGCCTCGACCACCGGCCTGTACACGCATGTTTCCAACGATTTCAAGCACAAGACCGTGCAACAGATGATCACACGTCGCACAACCCCGCGGGAGCAGTAATGCCAGACCAACGCCGGATGGGCTACCGCTGGAACCTTCGAAAAGTGATGGCAAGCCGCAATCTGTGGAAGACCTCCGAGCTCCAACCCCTGCTCAGATCACGGGGCATCAACCTTTCCGACACCCAGGTCTACCGGCTCATCACAGGCGCGCCCGAACGGATTCCGGCACGAACCTTCGCAGCCCTCTGCGACATCCTGGACTGCAGCCCTAACGACCTCTTCGAGCCCTTCGTTGAAATCCGTGCCGCCGCCAGTGCCAACGCACCGCGCCACAGCGACGGCATCGGTGCCGTGCCGAACAAGCCGATTGCGCGGCGCATCAAGCTTCTCCCTGACCCCTCCAGCCCGGCCGATGAGTAGACCACGCCGGACCAGCGACCCGACCACCTGGCCTGAACCGTGCGGACGATGCTCCGAGCATCATCAAATCGTTGCCTCCTGGCCTGATGCACGTATCTGTGGATACTGCTACCAGGCCGCAAAACGCCGCACCGGTACCTGCCTCTGCGGCCACCAAGGCGTCCTGCCAGGAGTCATTGAAGGCCAGCCCGCCTGCAGGTCCTGCAGCGGCATCCAGTTGAACGTCGACTGCCGCGCCTGCGGCGCCGAGGCTGAACTGCACTCCGGCGGCCGCTGCTGGACCTGCGTCCTCAGCACCACCGTCGAACGGCTCCTCACCAACCCCCGCACCGGTGCCATTGCCGAGCCGCTCCAGCCCGTGGTGTCGCTTGACAGCGTAGTTGGCGAATTGCCAAACGATCTGGCGAATCTTGTCAGCTATCTGGCGAGTCATCCTTGGATT
>NZ_MQTS01000104.1 GCF_020532825.1 Arthrobacter sp. SO3 | reverse complement strand
GCGCCCGGGCCGCTACCACCTCGTCAGAACTGCGCTACCAGGTGTTTGGACTCGCGCTACCATCAAGCGCTACTCGCCACGGGGGCTCATCCCTTGCGGACCCCTCGGGCATCCTCCGTGCGGCCCAGCGTATAGCCATGACGCGGAAGAACGGCTACCAGGTTGTGGCGGTCGTGTCCGCCATGGGCGACACGACCGATGAACTGTGCGATCTGGCCGCTGGAGTTTCCCGCAGGCCGCGTCCCAGCGACCTCGATGCGCTGCTGAGCACGGGCGAACTTGTGTCCTCGGCCCTGCTGGCCATCGCACTGGCAGATCTTGGCCACGCGCCCGTTACCTTTACGGGCAGCATGGCGGGCCTCATCACCGACAACGTTCACGGCAAGGCCCAGATCACCGACGTCAGACCCGACCGCATCCGCACCTCCCTGGCCCGCGGGGAACTCCCGATTGTTGCGGGGTTTCAGGGAAGGACGAGGAAAGGGAAGAGGGTGACCACCCTTGGCCGGGGTGGCTCGGACCTCACGGCAGTTGCGCTGGCCGCGGCCCTGGGCGCGGGCATCTGCGAGATCTATACGGATGTGGACGGTGTCTACACCGCGGATCCGCGGATTGTCCCGAGAGCCCGCAAGATAGGGGTGCTCTCGAGCGAAGTCATGCTGGAGTTCGCGGCGTCCGGATGCAAGGTGCTCCACCTGAGGTGTGTGGAATACGCCCGCCGATTCGGTATTCCGATCCACGTGAGGTCCTCGTTCGTTCCGGAACTGGGAACGCTGATCCTGCCGGGCCTCGACCGCCACCCGTTCCGCAAGCCCGTCAGAGAGCAACCCGTCGTGACGGGAGTGGGTGGAGTCAACTCGGCTGCGAAGGTCATCGTTCTGGGAGTCCCCCAACAACCGGACAGCATGGCGCGCCTGTTCCAGGTGCTTTCGCGGTCAGGGGTGAACGTCCAGACAATCGTCCAGAGCGCGAACGGAACAGGTTCCAGGCGTTCCGACGTTGGCTTGATAATCCCGGCACTGGAGGCGTCACCCGCCCTCGCTGTGCTGGGTGCAGCCCAATCGACCATAGGATTCGAGGGTCTGCAGCACCGCGGCGAAGTCGGCAGGGTGTCCGTCACCGGGGTGGGGATGCGGTCTTCGCCCGACGTCGTTTGCACCTTCCTGTGGACCCTGTCGGAGGCCGGTATAGACGTCGACTTGGTCGAAATATCGGAGACCTATGTCGCGGCAATCACCCGCGCGGAGCGGCTCGAGGAAGCCGAACGCGTCGTCCGGCTGGCGTTCGGCATGGCCCCGGCGGTCGGGCAGACCGCTAGGTCTGGCTCCCCGGCGTCCCACGGCCGGGACCTGGACGGCGACCCCCGCTGGGGCCATGACCCGGGCCATCGTCTTCGCGGGTTGGCGGCGAGCCACGCCTCGCGGAGCGGCTGAGAGCACACCAACTCCTGCACAACACCGCAGTCCGGTCTGAGCCTTCGGGAGATGAGCGATCTGTCGGCGGCACGTCACTTCTTCAGAAGGAGGCAAATATGAGCAAAACGGTGAAAGTCCGCACTGGCGTTACCGCCCCCGCGGAGTTGCGGGGCAAGATGCTGTCCGACGGCGGACCGGTGGAGGGTAAGGTCCTGACATCGGCTGCTTCGGATCAGGCCGCCCGCTGGCAACAGGGCGAACGGCTGGACCAGCTGTTTGAGGATCTCTGTGACCGGGTGGAGGCCCAGATTGCGGTGGACGCCGACGACGTCGTCCTGAGCTATCTGGAGCTGGATGGGCGGGCGAACCAGCTTGCGCGCCATCTTCTGTCCTGTGGAGCCAGGCCGGGGGACCGCATCGCGTTGCTGTTTGACCAGCCGTGGCGCGCCTACGTGGCGATGCTTGCCGTGCTGAAGATCCACGCCGCCTATGTACCCCTGGATGCAGGGTTCCCCTCGGACCGGCTGAAGTACATCGTGGAAGACGCCGATGTGGCGCTGGTCCTCTCCCTCTCACATCTGAAGGACCTTCTGCCTGAGGTGGCCGCAGCGACCGTGTGTCTCGATCTCGTCCAGGAGCACGTCGACGCCGAAGACCCGGCCCGCATGAACGGCACGGAAATGGGCGGAAAGGATGATGAGCTGGCCTACATTATCTACACTTCCGGTTCGACCGGCCGGCCGAAGGGTGTGGCAGTCGAGCATGCCAGTATCTGCAATTTCGTCCGTGTTGCGTCCGCAATCTACGGAATTGAGCCGTCGGACCGCGTTTATCAGGGAATGACGATCGCCTTCGATTTTTCGGTGGAGGAAATCTGGGTCTCCTGGATGGCAGGGGCCACCCTGGTGCCCAAGCCGGTCGGACCCAGCCTGCTGGGCGCCGAACTCGCGGAGTACCTGCAGGACAAGCGCATCTCAGCCCTTTGCTGCGTTCCGACCCTGCTGGCGACCCTTGACGATGACCTGCCCGGGCTCCGGTTCCTGCTGGTCTCCGGCGAGGCTTGCCCGAGGGACCTCGTCACGCGCTGGCACCGCCCCGGACGTCGCTTCCTGAATGTCTACGGACCCACCGAAGCGACCGTCACGGCCACGTGGGCGCTCCTTGCCCCCGACAGGCCGGTGTCGCTGGGAGTGCCCCTGCCCACCTACTCGGCTGTCATCCTGGACCCCCATGAATCCCGGGCCTTGCCGCCAGGGGAATCGGGGGAGATCGGCCTGGCAGGGGTCGGGCTGGCGCGGGGCTACGTCAACCGGCCGGACCTCACGGAGCAGGCCTTCATCCCGGACTTCCTCGGAATCGGGAACAATCCTTCCGGCCGGATATACCGGACCGGGGACCTGGGCCGGATCAACGCCGACGGGGAAATCGAATATTTCGGGCGGATCGATACCCAGGTCAAAATACGCGGCTACCGCATCGAACTGACCGAAATCGAGTCCCTGCTCCTGCAGCTTCCCGGAATCGCGCAGGGAGTCGTTGAGACCTTCGCGACGGAGAACGGATCAGTGGAACTGGCCGCGTACTACACGCCCCGCCAGGACGTGGCCGGCGTTGACGCCCGTGAGATCCGGGAGATGCTCCGCACGAGGCTTCCCGGCTACATGGTTCCGGCGTATTTTGAGGAGCTTGAGTCCATGCCGATGATGGCCAGCGGCAAGGTGGACCGAAAGCGTTTACCCCGGCCGACGCACCGGCTCAGCGCGGCGGGCGACGGGTCCTATACGGCCCCGGCAACCGCCGCCGAAGAGGCACTGGCGGAGCAGCTTGGCGCCGTGCTGGGGATTGAGAAAGTGTCCACGGATGCGCACTTCTTCAACGATCTGGGTGCCGACTCACTCCTGATGGCGCACTTCTGCGCGCGGGTCAGGAGGGAGACCGATCTGCCGCCGGCGGCCATGCAGGACATCTATAAGAACCCGACGGTGCGGCAGCTTGCCGAGCGCCTGGAGGCCATGCGCCTCGAGGCTGCACTGGAACCGGCCGCGCCTGCCGCTGAGCTGGCGCCCCCGCCGGCACCGATGCCCCGCGTCAGCACCCTCCAGTACGTGCTGTGCGGTGCAATCCAATTGCTGGTTTTCCTGGGGTACACGATGTACGCCGCGTGGCTGCTGGTTTTCGGCTTCGAATGGGTGTCCGCGGCAGCCACTCCGATCGACATGTGGTTGCGGTCCATCGGTTTCGGCGCCGCCACTTTCGTGGTCCTGTCCCTGACGCCGGTCCTCGCCAAGTGGGTCCTGGTGGGGCGGTGGAAGCCGGGGCAGATCCCCATCTGGAGTATGGCCTACCTCCGGTTCTGGGCTGTCAAGACCCTTACGCGGGCAAACCCCCTCGTGCTCTTTGCCGGCTCACCCCTCTACGTGCTGTACCTGCGGCTTCTCGGGGCAAAGATCGGCAAGGGCGTCGTGATCTTCTCCCGGACGGTGCCCGTGTGCACGGACCTGCTCACCATCGGCGATGACACCGTCATCCATAAGCACTCCTACCTTCTCTGCTATCGGGCAATCCCGGGCACCATCGAGAAAGGCCCGGTGACGTTGGGCAAGAATGTCCTCGTCTCCGAAACGACCACTTTTGACATCGGCACGTCGATGGGAGACGACACCCAGCTTGGACACTCTTCGGCGCTGCACACAGGACAGGCCGTCCCCGATGGACAAACCTGGCATGGTTCCCCGGCAGAACGAACCAGCACCGACTACCGGCGGGTCCCACCAGCCGACTGCGGCACCCGCAGGAGGGTGATCTTCAGCCTGCTGCAGCTGTTCAACCGCCTGGTCCTGGTGGTTCCCGTCGCCGTCCTCGGGCTGGCAGCGTTCCTGCCTGCCTATCTGGACACCGGGCACCTCCAACTGGGCGCAGGCACGTTCTTTGTCGAGGTTATGGCTTCCACCCTGCTCGTCTTCCTCGCCGGGGTGATCGGTGGCCTTATCTTTGTCCTGACCGTTCCGCGTTTGCTGAACGTGTTCCTCAAGCCGGGCAAGGTCTATCCGCTCTACGGGCTGCACTATTCCCTGCAGCGGATGATGTCCGGGATCTCCAACGTCCCGCTGTACAAGAGTCTCTTTGGCGACAGCTCCTACATCGTGCACTACCTGCAGGCACTGGGCTACGACCTCGGCAAAGTGGTGCAGACCGGATCAAACTTCGGTCCGGCGGTGGCCCACGAGTCACCGTTCCTGAGCAGCGTCGGATCCGGAACCATGGCCTCGGACGGGCTCAACTTGATGAATGTGGACTTCACCAGTACGTCGTTCCGCCTCTCACACGTCAGCGTCGCCGGCCGCAACTTCCTCGGGAACAACATCAACTTCCCGATCGGAGCCCGTGTGGGGGAGAACTGCCTGCTCGGCACCAAGGTGATGGTGCCGATCGACGGCCCGGTCCGGTCGGATGTGGGCCTGCTGGGATCACCGCCGTTCGAAATCCCCCGGTCGGTGCAGCGTGACGCCGAGTTCGATGAATTGAAGCTTGAGGAGGCGAAAAACCGCCTCCTCCCGGCAAAGAACCGGTACAACGTCCGAACCATGGCCCTGTTCCTGGCCAAAAACTGGGTCCTGCTGTATGTCGGCACGCTCAGCGGCGCGGCCGCCGTCACAGCGAGCGGCTACATCGGCGTGCTGGCGGTTGCCGCCGCCCTGCTCGGCTTCAGGCTGTTCAGCACGTTCTTCTCCATCGTGGTTGAGCGCTCCGTCATGGGATTCCGCCGGCTGAAGCCCGAATACTGTTCCATCTACGACCACTACTTCTGGCAGCACGAACGGCTCTGGAAGATGGTGACCGGGGCGCCGTTCGGCGGCACACCTTTCCGGCCGATGTTCATGAGGATGTTGGGCATCAAAGTTGGCAGGCGGCTCTTCGACCCCGGCTGCGGCATCCCGGAAAAAACGCTCGTGACCATCGGTGATGACTGCGCGCTCAACGAGGGAACGGTTATCCAGGGTCATTCGCTGGAAGACGGAACCTTCAAGTCGGACCGCATCACCCTGGGCAACCGCTGCACCCTGGGCGTCACAGCCTTCGTCCACTACGGGGTGACGATGCACGACGGATCCACTCTCGGGGCCGACGGTTTCCTGATGAAAGGCGAGGACGTCCCGGAAGGCACGAGCTACGTCGGCAACCCGGCGCGCGAGATGTTCATCCCCGCGGCACGGGACCCACGCCCCGCCGGAATTTCCAGCGGCCCCCGTCACCGCAGCGACGAAAAGCTGAGCATAGCGCCCGGACCCGCGCGGGGGACCCACCGTAAAACACGGGCGACACCCCGGCAACGAAGCTCGGCCCTGACCGGGTCCTAGGGGCTGGAGCCCGCAGCGCTAACGCGAGCCGGTGGGGAGGCGTGCGTCGTCGGAAATGTCGTCCGGGAAGTCGTCGGGGACGGCTCCGGGGGCGGCCCGGCGGCCGCGGGCAGGGGACGCCCCGGCGTCCTGGCCGCCGCCCGCTTCGCCGCGCGCCGCCGCCTTGGCCAGGGCCTTCCGCTCGCGCCGGCCCTCCACCAGGCGGTACAGCACCGGGACCAGGACCAGGGTCAGGGCGGTGGAGGAGATCAGGCCGCCGATCACGACGATGGCGAGCGGCTGGGAGATGAAACCCCCGCCGCCGGTCAGGCCCAGGGCCATCGGTGTCAGCGCGAACACGGTGGCCAACGCCGTCATCAGGATCGGCCGGAGCCGCTGGCGGGCGCCATGCGTGATCGCGTCCGCCACGCTCATCCCGGGCTCGCCGTTCCGCGGCTGGCGGTATTGGTTGATGAGGTCGATCAGCACAATCGCGTTGGTGACCACGATGCCCACCAGCATCAGCATGCCGATCAGTGAGGGCAGGCCCAGCGGCACTCCGGTGATGAGCAGCAGCCCGATGGCGCCGGTGGCCGCGAACGGCACGGAGACCAGCAGGATCAGCGGCTGGATGAGCGACTTAAAGGTGGCCACCATGATCACGTAGACGATGGCGATGGCGGCCAGCAGGGCGAGGCCGAGCTGGGCGAAGGATTCGGCCTGCTGGGTCGTGGCGCCGCCGATTTCTGCGGTGACACCGGCGGGCAGCTGGACGGTCTTGAGCCTGGCCTGCACTTCGGTGCTCACCGCGCCGAGGTTGGCGCCCGACGGCGTGACGGACACGCGTGCAGTCCGCTGGCCGTTGCTGGCGGTAATCGAGACCGGAACGTCGACCTGCTCCACGGAGGCGATGCTGACCAGAGGCACGGGACCTGCCGGCGTCGGCAGCGGGGTCTGCCGGACGGCGTCGATGCTGGTGAAGCGCGTCCCTTCGCCGATGCGGACCGGGAAATCGTTGGTGTCGATGCGCACGGTACCGGCCGGGATGGGGCTGATGGTGGAGGCAAGCACCCCTGCCACCTGTTGCTCGCTCAGGCCCGCGGCGACGGCTTTGGCCCGGTCCACCTTGACCTGCACCACCGGCTGGCTGGCGGCCAGGTTGGTGGCGACCTCGGAGGCGCCGGGGACACCGTCCATCCCCTGGACCATGGTGTCGCTCGCCGTCCGCAGATCGGCGGTCGTTGCGGCCTTGAGCGTGATGTCCACGGTCGATGACGTGCCGAAGCCGCCCTGCTGCGAGCCCACGGTGATCTTGCCCGAGTCAGGGATCCTGGCGAGTTCGCTGCGGACGGTGTCCTTGAGTTTGGACTGGTTGGCTTTCTCCTCCGTCACCACGGTGAAGCTGGAGTTCGAGGCGCCGGCTGACAGCAGCGCTGAGAAGCCGGTCTGGGCGTTGCCGGTGGTGGCCTGGACGTCCTTGACCCCGTCGATGCCCCGCAGCACCTCCTCAACCTTGATCGCTGAGGCGCTGGCCTCGGCGAGGCTGGTCCCGGCGGGGAGCGCCTGCTTGACGGTCATGCTGTTTTCGCCGGAGTTGCCCAGCAGGTCGGTGGCCAGCAGCGGAGTCATGGCGGCGGTGCCGCCGAGGACCAGCAGGGCCGCGATCAGGGTCACCACCGGATGCTTCTGGGTCTTCGTCAGGATCGGCAGGTAGCCGCGTTGCAGGACGGTGCGTTGCTCCGCCTCATGGGCGGTCGCGGCGATTTCCCGGGCAGAGGCTTCCTGGGCTGTGGCTTCCCGGGCTGTGCCCGCCCTGTCGGCGGGGTTGCGCAGGAACCAGTAGGCCAGCACTGGGACGATGGTCAGGGAAACGAGCAGCGAGGACAGCAGAGCGATAGTGACGGTCAGCGCGAACGGCCGGAACAGTTCTCCGGCCAGTCCGGCCACAAAGGCGATCGGCAGAAACACGGCCACGGTGGTGAGGGTGGAGGCCGTGATGGCGCCGGCGACTTCGCGGATGGACGTCTGGATCGCCGTGATCTTCGCCTCGCCGTAGCTCAGATGGCGTTTGATGTTCTCGATCACCACGATCGAGTCGTCCACGACGCGGCCGATCGCGATGGTGAGCGCGCCGAGGGTCAGGATGTTCAGCGAGTAGCCGGTGGCCGAAAGCCCAATGAACGTGATCAGCAGTGACAGCGGGATGGAAACCGCCGTGACCAGGGTGGCGCGGACGGACATCAGGAACACCAGGATCACCCCAACGGCGAAGCCCAGGCCGAGCAGGCCCTCCGTGGTGAGGTCCTTGATGGACTTCTCGATGAACGGTGCCTGGTCAAAGATCGGCGTGAACCGGGCGTTGGAGCCAAGCTCGGCCTCGAGTTGCGGGATGGAATCCTTGACCGCGTGGGAGATGGCGACTGTGTCGCCTTCGGGCTTTTTGGTGACGGAGAGGGCGAGGGTTTCCTGGCCGTTGGTCCGGGTGATGGAGGTGCGGGCATCCTCGGCGATACTGACGTCCGCGACGCTGCCGATAGTCGCGGCGTTCTTGGCGCCGCCGAGCGGGAGCGCCTTGATCGCCTCGAGCGAGTCGACCGGGCTGCCGATCTGCAGCGAAAGAGTCTTGCCCTGTTCCTCGATGGTGCCGGCGGGAACGAGGGACCCGTTGTTCTTCAGCGCCTCGCTGATGGACTGGACGCTCGCACCAGAGGCCGCCATGGCCGCGGGGCGGGGGAGGATCTTGATGTGCTCCGTGGCGCCGCCGGTGACGTCGGCGCCGCGGACGCCGTCGATCTTTTGCAGCCGCGGCACGGTGAGCCGGGACAGGTCGGCGTTCAGCTCGCTCAGGGGCTTGTCGGACGAGACCGCGAGGAAGACGATCGGGAAATCGCTGATGCTGCCGGCGATCGCCTGGGGCTGGACGTCGTCGGGCAGCGACCGTTTGGCGTTGGAGATGGCCCGGTCGATCTGGTTCCGGGCACGGTCCAGGTTCGAACCATAGGTGAACGCCATGCTGATCTGGGAGACACCGTTGCGCGAAGTGGACGTTGTCGACTCCAGGCCCTCCACGCCCCTGAGCGCCGTCTCCAGCGGGCTGCTGACCTGTTTGTCCACCACTTCCGGGGAGGCGCCCGGCATCGACGTGATCACCGTGATCTGCGGGAACTCGATGGACGGGATGAGCTCCTGCTTCAGCGAGGACATCGTGATCACGCCGAAGACCGCCGCGAAGACGGTCACCAGCGCAATCAGGGCCCGGTTGGCCAGTGACAGCTTTGCGAGCCGGAACATCTCATTGTCTCCTGATGGGTCGACGGACGTGCTTCAAAGGGATCAAACCGACCGCAACCCGGAGTGGGCGTCAGTTGCGCGTGTTGACCGGTTCCAGCTGCAGTGCCTTGGCCGTGGCCGCTTCGAGCTGGGCGGCGAGGTCCGGGTTGTCGTTGAGCTTGACGCCGTACCCGGGCATCATCTCCTTGAACCGGGGCTGCCAGCCCTTGAACTGCTTCGGGAAGGACTTCTGAAGCAGCTCGATCATGATCGGCACCGCGGTGGACGCGCCCGGGGACGCACCCAGCAGGGCGCCGATGGAACCGTCGCGGCCGGCGATGACTTCAGTGCCGAACTGCAGCACGCCGCCCTTCTTCGGATCCTTCTTGATGATCTGTACACGCTGGCCGGCGGTGATGAGTTCCCAGTCGCCGTCTTTTGCGGTGGGGTAGTACTCGCGCAGGGCCTCAACCTTGGCGCCGTGCCGCTTGGCGACTTCCTTGATCAGGTACGCGGTGAGGTCCATGTTGTCCTTGCCCACGGCCAGCATCGGGATGATGTTGGAGGGCCGGATCGAGAGCGGCAGGTCCAGGTACGAGCCCTGCTTCAGGAAGTTCGTGGAGAACCCGGCGTACGGGCCGAAGAGCAGTGAGCGCTTGCCGTTGACGAAGCGGGTGTCCAGGTGCGGTACCGACATGGGCGGGGCGCCGACGGACGCCTGGCCATAGACCTTGGCGCTGTGCTGGGCCGCAAGGGTCTCGTCGGTGCAGCGGAAGAACTGGCCGGAGACCGGGAAGCCACCGTACCCTTTGCCTTCCGGAATGCCGGAGGCCTGCAGCAGGTGCAGCGCTCCGCCACCGGCGCCCACGAAGACGAACTTCGCGTGGATCGAGCCGTGCTCGCCGGACCCGGGGTGCTTGATCGCGAGATCCCAGCCGCCGTCGGAAGCGCGCTTGATACCGGCGACATTGTGGCCGTAGTTGACCTCGACGCCGTTGTTCCCGAGGTAGGTGGTCAGCTCACGGGTCAGGGCGCCGAAGTCGACGTCGGTCCCTTCCGCGGCGCGGGTGGCGGCAATGCGCTGCTTCGGGTCGCGGCCCTTGACGATCAGGGGGGCCCACTTGGCAATCTGGGCGTGGTCCTCGGAGTACTCCATCGAGTGGAACAGCGGGTTCGGTTTGAGCGCCTCGTAGCGGGTGCGCAGGAACTTGGCGTTCTCCTCGCCGATCACGAAGCTCATGTGCGGGACAGTATTGATGAAGCCCTTGGGGGAGCCGATCATGCCATTGGTGACGAGGTGCGACCAGAACTGGCGGGAAAGCTGGAACTGCTCGTTAATGAGGAGGGCCTTGGCGGGGTCCACCGAACCGTCTTTGGCCGCGGGGGAGTAATTAAGCTCACACAGCGCGGCATGGCCGGTACCGGCATTGTTCCAGGGGCCGGAGCTTTCCAGACCCGGCTCGTCCAGCTTCTCGAACAGGGAGATAGTCCAGCTCGGCTCAAGCTGCTTCAGGAAAGCACCGAGCGTGGCGCTCATGATGCCGCCGCCAATCAGGACGACGTCGGCATGTTGGGTCTTGGAAATGAAAGTCACAATCAGTCTCCGATAGCAGCGGGTCTGGCTGTCACAGAATATCCCCGCAGCGGCCTCATACTGAAATTGGGTCGGTCAGTCAAGGCTTTAGCTCCACCTTCGTGAAAACTTCATTCAGGACCGGTGAGGCCGGGTACTTCAGCACGCGGTCCGAGAGGGCCAGCGCCGAGATCGGGAAGGCAATCGGCACCGCGGGGACCGTGGCGGCGATCTGTGCGTTGATGGTCTGGTACTGCTCGGTCCGCTCCTTGCCCTCAGGCAGGCCGCGCGCCCGGGCGATCTTGGAGAAGACCTGCGGGTCCTGGTAGCCGAACTCGCCGGTATTCTCGCCGAAGAGCGGGCCAACGAAGTTGTCCGGGTCGGAGTAGGAACCGTTCCAGCCCAGCAAATGCAGGGCGTGGTCGCCGGGGGAAGTGACTTTCTGGAGGTAGCCCTCGGACCACTCGACCGGCACCGGCTTGATGTTCAGTCCGACGGCGGTGAGCTGCTTGCTGATTTCCGCGTAGACCTTTTCCGGCGTCGGCAGATACGGCCGGGTGACGTTCAGCGGGTAGTAGAACTTCAGTTCCTCGCCCTTGTAACCGGCCTCGGCCAGCAGCGCCTTGGCCTTTTCCGGATCGTGGCCCAGGGACGGTGCGTTGTTGTTGAAGCCGCTGAGCTTCGGCGGCACGAACTGGGTCGCCTGGGCGGTGTTGTCGATGAAGAACCTGCGGATCAGGGTGTCCTTGTCCAGCGCCATTTCGATGGCCTGACGGACCTTGAGGTTCTGCAGGATGGGCACTTCCTGGTTCATGCCCAAATACATGACGGAGAAAGGATCCCGCTGGATGATCTGCTTGCCGCGCTTCACGAGCTGGTCGAAGTTGCCGACGGTCACGGCGTCGTAGGCGTCGATCTTGCCGTCAAGCAGGGCCTGCATCCGGGTCTGGGTCTGATCGTAGGTGACGAAATGGATCGTCCCGATCTGGCCTTTATCCCCCCAGTAGTCCTTGTTGCTGGTGAGCGTGACGCTGCCCGCGTCCCAGGAACTGAAGGTGTACGGACCGGTACCGACCGGGTGGAGCCCGTAGGCGGAGACCGGCTGGCCGTCGCGGCTCTGGTTCAGTTCGTCGGCGTTCTGTGACTTGAGCGCCTGGGGCGAGGAGATGGCGAAGGCGGGCAGGGTGAGGGCCTGCAGGAACCCGGTAAAGGGCTGGGTCAACTCGATCCTGACGTTGTCCGGCGCCAGGGCGGTGCAGCCCTTGTAGATCGAAAGGGACGCCTGATCGGCGTGGGCCTTGAAGACGCCCTTGAACGTGGTCCCCGGAGCCTGCTTCCGCAGCGCTTCGGGGAAGTTGAACCAGCGGTCGAAGTTGCTGCAGACTGCGGCGGCGTCGAAGGCCGTCCCGTCCTGGAAGGCCACTTTCCCGCGGAGCTTGAACGTGTAGGCGCGGCCTTCGTCGCTCGTGTTCCACTCTGTCGCCAGCAGAGGGGTGGGCTCTCCGGTGGTCTGGTCCACCCCGACGAGCCCTTCCAGGACCTGGCGGGTGATCCGGTACGACTCAATATCGGAGACAACCGCCGGATCCAGCCCGAGCGGCTGTGAGCCGGTGCCGAACGTGAAAACTGCGCTGGGTGCTGCGTCGGTGGAGCTGGCCGGGGCGGACGCGGAGCCTGGCCCTGGTCCGGGGGCGCCGGTGCATGCGGCGAGCGGCAGCATCAGGAGCACGGCACCGACGCCGGCTGCAATGCGGCGCACTGCACGGGCTCGTACCGTGCTGGCGCGCACGGTACCGCTGGTCACTGTACTTCTGGGCACTCGGGAATCACCTCGGGGGGCTCTGGGTGGACCGCCGGCTGCGGAACAGGCCCATTCTAGTTGACCGGCCGGGAGGATCGCTGTGAACCGGGCGGGCTCACCGGGAGGCCGTGCCGGGCGGTTGCCCGGCGCACACAAATGAAGGCCCGCACCAGCGGTGCGGGCCTTCATTTCTCCCAGTTGGTCCAGTGAGTCAGGCTGGGACCGCAGCAGGAGCGTTCAGTGCTGCCTACTTGGGCATCAGTACCGAGTCGACCATGTAGACGGTGGCGTTGGCGGTCATGACGCCGCCGCAGACGACGTTGGCGTCGTCAGCCTTGAGCGCGTCCTTGGTGCCGGTGACCGTAATGGTGCCGCCCTGGACCGTCTTGTGCGTGCCGACGATCTTGTCCGGGCTGATCTTGCCGGGCACCACGTGGTAGGTCAGGATCTTGCTGAGCAGGGCATCGTCCGTCTTCAGCGTTTCGATCGTGGCGGCGTCGATCTTCTTGAAAGCGTCATCGGTCGGTGCGAAGACAGTGAATTCGCTGCCGTTCAGCGTGTCCACCAGATCGACCTTCGGGTTGAGCTTGCCGGAAACAGCCGCGGTCAGGGTGGTGAGGATGGGGTTGTTGGACGCCGCAACGGCCACCGGGTCGAGGGCCATTCCGGAGACGGAGCCGGCGCCGCTGGGGACCTGGGCGGCGTAGGCTGCGCAGCCGGGACCGACAAGGTTGGCGGCCGGATCCATGGCTGCTGCCGAGCTGGCGGACGGCGACGGTGCCATGCTCGATGCCATCGGTGTGGACGCCGGAGCCGAGGAGCTCGGTGCCGCAGTGGTGGTGGATCCGCCGCAGGCAGTAAGGCTGAGCATGGCTGCAGCAGCGATACCTGCAACGGAAAGTGTCGTGCGCTTGATGTTCTGCATTTCGGTTTCTCCTTTGTTGTGCCGATTATTGCCAGCGGCGGACTATTACCGCTTTGGCCCTTTTCCGACTTGTTGGGCACCGACCCTTGGTTGGTGTCTCAATGGGTATTCGCGGGGTCGGGGGAAACGGATGGGTACTGGATGGGAATTCTTTTTTCGCGGTCGGTTCTGGCCGCCCCGCCCCGGTTTCAGGCGGTTCCAGGCGCTTTGGGCGGCCCCGGCGGCCCGGCGGCCCGGGGGTGCGGGGCCCCGTGCGGTCAACCCGGCGGCAAGACAGGGACGGCTGAGCATTTGTTTCAGGGCAGCGGCATGCGGGACATTGCAGAGCGTCGGCGGTTAAGAAAAGAAAGCCCCGGTCCGAAGACCGGGGCTTTCCCTAATGTGCGCAAGGGGGGATTTGAACCCCCACGCCCGAAGGCACAGGAACCTAAATCCTGCGTGTCTGCCAATTTCACCACTCGCGCGCGGCGCCGTCACTCGGCAGGTCCTGGGACCGTCGAAGGCGGATGCCAGGCTCCATTGTACATTTCGCAACGCACCTGACGGCGACGTCCGATTCGCTGCCTGCCCGGGCGCCGGCGGGCGCCATCCGGTGCCTAGGCGTCGACCTTGAGGTCCCGGCGGAGCTTAGCGACATGCCCGGTGGCCCGGACGTTGTACTGCGCCATGAGGACCTTCCCTTCGGGGTCGACGACGACCGTGGACCGGATCAGCCCTTCGTAGGTCTTGCCATAGTTCTTCTTCTCCCCCCAGGCCGCGTACGCACCGGCGACAGCATGGTCCGGGTCGGACAGCAACGGAAAGGTCAGGGCCTCTGCGGCGGCGAACTTGGCGAGCTTTTCCACGGGGTCGGGGGATATGCCGACGACTTCGTAGCCGGCCTGCTGCAGGGACGCCAGGGAATCGCGGAAATCGCAGGCCTCCTTCGTGCAGCCGGGGGTGGAGGCCGCCGGGTAGAAGTAGACCACCGTGCTGCGGCCATGGAAATCCCCGAGGGAGACCTCCACGCCATCGGAATTCTTCAGCGTGAAGGCTGGCGCCGGGTCACCGGGGATAAGTCGTTCAGGCAAGATGTGCTCCTTCTCAAGGCAGTCTTATGCTGGCGGAATCCCAGCCTAATGAGCGATGGTGCAGGCGCCGAATCCTATGCTGGCTATACTCGTTGGTATGCCTGATATGGATCGCTGGCCCACTGGGCGCCTATTGTCCACGGCGGCACGCCTTGTTGAACACTCCTGGAACGAGAAACTGGGTGCCATTGGCCTGACCCATGCCGGAGTCATCGCCATGGAAGTGCTCTCCGTCAACGGACCAATGACGCAGGCCCAACTGGCCCAACTGGTGCGTGTTCAGGCGCAGACCATGGGGAAGACCCTCAGCCGGCTGGAAGCACACGGTCACATCTCCCGGCAGCGAAGTGCGTCCGACCGGCGCAGCCACGTGGTGTCGCTGACGGACCGCGGCCGGGAGGCCGTGGCTGAAGCCGCAGACATGGAACGATCGGTACTCGCCGCCGCTTCAATCGACCCGGATGTGCTCAGGCAGGAACTCCAGGCAGTCGTCAGGGAACTGGCCACCCGGATTTCCACTCCGGACGTCAAGGCGATCGTCACCGCGGGGGAACCCGGCCTGCCCGTCGACGCCAACTAGGGGACTGGCCCCCCCGGGCCCGGCCACCGACGCCGAGCGCCTCGCCGCCGCGCAGTAGGACGCTCCCGCTGCCTCCGATGGCCGCCTGCAGGGCCAGGACCCTACCCGGCAGGGTAAAGTGCCCTGCTGCTCTTCCCGGATCCGTGCCGGCAGTGCAAGGATGAGCCTGTCCCCGCCCGGCTGACATGGCGGAGCAGCGGACCCCGAGGAGAGGAATCACCCATGGGCAGTTCCAGTAACGGCGCCTTCAGGATCGTCGTAGGTGTGGACGGTTCGGAGTCAGCGCAGGCGGCCATGGACTGGGCAGTTGACGAGGCCCGGCTGCGGAACGGCCGCGTCGTTGCCCTCTCCGCGTGGCACTATCCGTACGTCAGCGACGCCCTCGGGCAGGTGTGGGAGTACCAGGGCTTCGAGGATGACGCACGGGCGGTCCTGGATCAGGAGCTTGAGCGGGTCGGGAACCGCGGTGCGGAAGTCACGGGCAGCCTCATTGAAGGGAACCCGGCGTCGGCCCTGGTGGACGCCTCACAGCAGGCCGATCTCGTTGTTGTCGGCTCGCATGGACGCGGCGGATTCACCGGCATGCTGCTCGGATCAGTCTCCATGCAGACGGTCCACCACGCCCATTGCCCGGTGCTCGTTGTCCGCGGCGGCCCCCCGGCCACCACCGTTTACGAGACCTGAGCGGCGGGCCTGGCCCGCGGAGCATTCCAGCCGCGGGCCAGGGCCTTGTGGGGCGCCGGCAGCGGGGCTAGTCTGGCGGCGGCTGGCGCGCACGACGGCGTGCGGCCCAGGACCGACCAGGAGGCTTCCGTGCAGATTGACCCGAACACCACCGCCGTTGTGCTCATCGAATACCAGAATGACTTCGCGACCGAGGGCGGGGGGCTGCACGACGCCGTCCGGCCCGTCATGGAAAAGACCGGCATGCTGGCCAACACGGCCCTGGTCGTGGAAGCAGCGCGGGCCGCCGGGGCCACGATCATGCATGCACCGATCACCTTCGCCGAGGGCTACAACGAACTCGGCCCGCACCCGTACGGCATCCTCAAGGGTGTTGTCGACGGCAAGGTGTTCGTCAAGGGGACCTGGGGCGCTCAGATCATCGACGAGCTGGCTCCGGCGGAGGGCGAGATCCTCATTGAGGGCAAACGGGGCCTGGATACCTTTGCCAGCACCAACCTGGACTTCATCCTGCGCAGCAAGGGGATCAAGACGATTGCGCTCGGCGGCTTCCTGACCAACTGCTGCGTGGAATCGACCATGCGTTCGGGCTACGAGAACGGCTACCAGGTGATCACCCTCAGCGACTGCGTGGCGGCCACCTCCATTGAAGAGCATGAGAACGCCATCACCTACGACTACCCGATGTTTTCCACACCCATGAAGTCGGAGGAATTCGTCAGCGCCCTTGGCTAGTGTCGGGACCAGCCGGCCGGCGGCGGTGCCGGCGGGGGAGCGGGCTGCTGCCACCGGCCTTGACGGGGCCGGTCCGTTGAGCGCCGTCGCCGTCCCCGCCCCGTGTCCCTCACCGGCCCGGGCGCATGCCGCGGATAGGCTCGAGGGATGGACGCAAACCTGCCGGTGGAGCTGGAAGGGCAGACCTCGATCAACGAGCTGCTCGACGAGCCCGTCGGCGTTTACCCGGTGCAGCTGTCGCTGCCCATCCACTTCCAGCTGGCAGCTGCGATTCGGCGGGAACCCTGAGCTGACGGGGCAGATGGAGGCGGCCCGGTCCTTTTGACTCTGGGGACCCGCGCCGCGCGCGTCGTCACACTGATGCCATGAGTGATGTACTGACGCTGATTCCCCCCGTCGAACGCAACGTGGGCGCCAACCGGGCGCTGCCTCCTGACTCTCCCTGGCTCCTCGTCACTCGCACCGTCCGCGGCCCGTGGCAGCGGCCCCTCATCTGGCTGGGCTACCCCGTCGCGTTCCTGATCTTCTCGTGGATGCGCGGTGCCCTCGATGGCTGGCATCCCTACGGCTTCCTCGATCCGGGGCGCGACGGCGGCTGGCCGGCGGTGATCGGCACGAGCGCCCAGGTGCTCGGCGCGTTCCTTGTGGTCGGGGTGCCCGTGCAGGTCGCCGGCAATGCCCGGGTGGGCCTCGCTCGTGGAATTCGAAAGGCATCCCGTGCCTAGCCGCCAGTCCTGGCCGGCGCGACTCGGCGTCATGCTCGTGGCAGTGCTCGTGGCAGTGCTCGCACTGATCCTCGCCGCGTGCTCCCAGCCCCTGGGCCAAGGCGGGCCGCTGTCGTCGGCCACCCCCTCATCCAGAACGGGCAACCCTGCCTGCGATCTCATCACCCCGGAGATTGCGCCGAAGGCCGTCCCCGGGCTTGTGCCGGTGGGCCAGATCAGCCCGGCCAGGCCGCTGGGAAGAAAGACCTACCTGTGCACCTATTCGAGCAAGTCCGATACAGGTATGACGGCGCTGTCTATGGCGCTCACGTCTCCAGCACCGGCGGCCGACATTTCCAAAGCGAAGTCGACGTCCGACTGTTCACCGGTCACGGGCATCGGCGACTTCGCGTGCCTGCAATGGACGGGTTACTTCCGCGGTGAGGCCGGCGCCGCGTCCGCGAATGTCGTCCTGACGGCCGTCCGGGGCAACGGGACCCTCGAGATGCCCTGCGTGGCTTAGCCCATGGCCGGTTCCGGCGTCCCGGACGGGGACGCGATGGCCCGCGCGCTCTCGCAGGCGGCCGTGGACGCCGGCTGGGGCAACGGCACCACTCTTAGCGTCCCCGCCGCCCCGCCCGTCGGTCCCCCGGCCACGACGAACAATCCGGTCTGCGTCCTGGTCAGTCCCGATGAGGTCAAACAGGCATTCGGGGCGAAGACCCAGCCGCAGATCCTCCCGGGCGAGGTCAACTGCCGCTACACGTTCGGCGACTTGGGCACGCCGGGCCCGGACTCCCTTGTCGTCTCGGTCGAAGTCCTCAAGGGTTCGGCCTCAGCGCTGGCCCCTGGCATGTCCGGCGAGCCGCTTGACGGCGTCGGCGACAGGGCGCTCTTCAACATGGGTACCGAACCTGCGGGCCCGAAGTCCCTCCGTCCGGCCAGTGACGTTCCGGTCACGATCATGTCCGTCACGGTGGACCGGGGCCAGAACCTCGCGACATTCACCGCGCAGGTCCTGATCTCCCCGGCGGGGCCGACAACCGAGCAAACCAAGAATCAACTCCTCACTCTCGTCCGCGGCGTCGAGTTCTGACGCCGCGCGGAGGTGCTGTAAGTGCTCCTTAGGGCCTGAGGCCGACAGCCCGCAGCAGGGCTCGGCACCATAATTGGCCGGTGTCCGCAAGCCCAACGCCTGGTGGAAGGTCATGTGCCTGACCGGCGTCGCCCCGGTCTGAAAGGGCGCCGCCGCTGGTGCAGCCCTCTCCTCATGCCTTGTCGAATAGGATTCCGCGGGCGCCATTTACTGCCTTTGATGGACAAGCGCCGTTACGATGACTATCGACGCCTATTGGGGGCGGCATCATTTGGGGGAATCATGGCGCTTCGGTCGGGCCTTCTCACCGGCGAACTCTCCAGCTTCGTCGCGGCAGGCGTCCTGTATACCCCGGCAGTCATCGCCCTGGGCGCAGCCATCAGGCTAGGCAAACGGCGGGCCGCCTTGGCCCGGGCCGGCTGCCCGCCCGCCGGCGCCCAGGGGAGCCTAAGCCTCGACACCAAGCTCCTGCGCGTCGGGGATGGCCGCCGTCGCCGGCACCGTCCTGCTTTCTCTGCTGATCGACCGGCTCCCGTCCGTTCCGGGGATCGGGGAGCTTGCCGCTCTGGACCGCCGTCGGGCTCACCGTCATCCGGCAGCTCAAGCGCCGCGCTGCGGGCACCGATCCGTTGAAGCTGGCCGCAGCCGAAGCATGGAACTCTGCCGACGTGACAAGGAGAGCTGTGCCCGCCGTTTGCCGCCTCGAGATCCATCGGGCACAGCGCCGCGAAGCCGAGCGCGCCCGGGCGTATGCCTCCGCGCCGCAGAACCAGGACCCCCCTTTCAGCCAAGACCCGAAGTACACCGATTCAGCCGAAATCGACGTCCGCTGATCCGATTCGGATCCGCACCAGTGAAGGAGCACGACATGTCAGATCTTCATCAGCCCCCTCAGGGCTCCGGCCAGCAGAAGTGGCCGAGTGAGCAGCCCCGGCAGACCCCGGCATGGGCGTCCAGCCCGTACTCCGCGCCGGTGTACCCGGCCCAGGCTTACGGGCCAGTGCCGCTCTGGGCGCCCCTTTACGGTGCATCCCTGCCGGAGGCCGTATCGAGGTTCTTCAAGAAGTACGCGACGTTCACGGGCCGGGCCAGCAGGAGCGAATACTGGTGGTGGGCGCTCGCATCCTTCATCGTCTCGGTCGTTCTGAACGTCATCATGCTCGTCGGCGGCGCTGCCGGCGCGAAAGTGGGCCCCCATGGCACCAGCGTTCCCGGGCCCGGCTACGTCATCGGGTTGATCCTGGCAGCAATCTGGTTCCTCGCGGTTCTCGTCCCGTCCCTGGCCGTGACCGTCCGGCGGCTCCATGACGCCAACTACAGCGGCTGGATGCTGTTCCTGGGCTTCGTCCCGTTCGTCGGCGGCATCATCCTGCTCGTCTTCACCGTTATGGAACCTAAACCCGAGGGCCAGCGCTTCGATGTTCCCGGCCCGCAGACCGGCGCCTGGCAGCCGTAAGCTGATCCCCACAGGCCACCACCAGGAAAGCCCTGCCGCTCCTAACGGCAGGGCTTTCTAGCTGGCCGGGCGGTCCTCAGTCCAGGAACGGCGCCCACATGGCGCGCATCGTCGCCGCAGGCCCGGCAGGCCCGGCCGGCAGGGCGCACGTCGAACATTAGGGTGCCGTGCTGGACCAGCTGCGGTTTCTTAGGGGCAGGAGTGGGCACAGTCCGAGCATGCCGCCGCGTCGAAATAAAGAGCCTGTAACGATCCCCGCGGGCCCGATGCGGGCAAAACAAAAACCCCGCCTTCATGGCTTTCGGCCAGTGAAGACGGGGTTTCTTTCCGTGGTGCACCCCCCGGGACTCGAACCCGGAACCCATTGATTAAGAGTCAATTGCTCTGCCAGTTGAGCTAGAGGTGCATCTGTTGTTTTGGTTCCCCGCGGTCTTTTTGTTCCCGCGTTGTTCTCCGCAACGACATGAAACTCTACACGAGTTTGGGCGGAGTGTGAAATCGGGCCGGTCGGCTGCCAGGGGGTCTACTCAGGGAGCTTCAAAACCAGCACAAAATCAGGGTTTTTGTTGTTGCTGAGCACCCAGAGCAGGCCGTCCGGAGCCAGTGAAACATCTCTGATCCGGCCGTACGCCCGTGTGAAATAGCCCACAGGATCGCCGGCGAACTCGCCATTCAGCGGCACCGCCCACAGGCGCTGGCCCCGCAGGGCGCCCAGGTAGGCCGTGTCGCCGACAATTTCAAGCCCGCTGGGAGAGGAATCCGCCGTCGAGGGCCACACCACCTTCGCGTCCAGGAAGCCGGCGCGGTGCGGGGCGCCCGTCACGTCCGGCCAGCCGTAGTTGCCGCCCGGCACAATCAGGTTGAGCTCGTCGTCGACGTCGGGGCCAAATTCGCTTGCCCACAGCCGTCCGGCGCTGTCCCAGGCGAGTCCCTGGACGTTGCGGTGGCCAAGGCTGTAGACCGGATTGCCGGCGAACGGATTACCCGGTGCAGGGCGCCCCCCGGCCGTGATGCGCAGGATCTTGCCGCCCAGGGCACCGGGGTCCTGGGGCTGGCCGCGGCGCTGCGAATCACCGGTGCCGACATACAGGTAGCCGTCCGGGCCGAACCGGATCCGGCCGCCGTTATGCGTGGAGGCCTTGGGGATTCCGGTGAAGATGACCTCCGGGACCCCGAGCCGCAGGGCCCCGGCGTCCTCCACGAGGGGCAGCCGCGCGATCCGGTTGTCGCTGGCGGCGGTGTAGTAGGCGTAGAGGTACCGGTCCGTAGCGAAGTCCGGGGACAGGGCCAGCCCCAGCAGCCCGCCTTCACCGCCGGGCACGACGTCGGGAACCTTCCCCAGCGTGCCGGCCCGGCCGGAGCCGGAGCCGGGCGCGATGGTCCGGAGCAAGGCGCTGTCGCGTTCGGAAATGACCGCGGTGCCGTCGGGCAGGAAGACTGTTGACCAGGGCACCTGCAGATCGGCGTCGATCGTTCGGGCCACCGTCGGCTGGCCCACGCCCGGAGTGGCCCCGGAGGTGCTGCTGCCGGCCGGGGCAGTGGTGCCCGGCACGGCGGGGCCCGCAGCTGCGGAGGTGCCGCCAGATGTGCCGCCGCCATTGCCGGGCGTGCAGCCAACCAGCAGGAC
>NZ_MQTS01000103.1 GCF_020532825.1 Arthrobacter sp. SO3 | reverse complement strand
CCTCCGAGGAACCCTCCGCACCCGAGCCAAGCCACACCCCAAGGCCAACTCCCACGCAGCCCGTCACCCCGCAGCCCGGGGCACCAGCCGAGCCAACTGGGCCCGCGGCCCCGCAGCCCGCCACGCCTGCTCCGGCCCAGCCGGCCGTGCCCGCGGCCCCCGTCCCGGGTGAGCCGGCCGCGGAGACGGCACCGGCCGCCGAAATCCCGGCCGGGACTCAGGCCCCAACCGAAACCCCGGCGGCGCCGTCGAACACGGCAGCCCCGTCGAGCACGGCGTCGGCCTCCCCGACAGCTCCGGGCGGCTCCGCAGCTGCGCCGGCCAAGCCCCGCTCCGGGAGCACTTCGATGGAGGCAACGTCAACGCGTGAGCCGTTCAAGGCGCCGCTGCTCGGACTGGGCATTGGCCTCGTCGTGCTGTCCGTGATCGCCGGCATCGTGGTGTTGCGGCTGCGCCGCGTCTGAAGTCCCGGCGGGGCGCTGCCGGGCACTCCGAATCCGGGGTGGAATCCCCATCGATGTGAAATTACGCACTTCTACGCGTTGTAGAAGTGCTTGATTTCGACTTAGCTGAGGCGAAGGGGCAGACTGGTATGCATGAGCCACACTTCTGCCGAAACTGTCACTAAAACCGAATCAGCAAGCGAAGAATCAGCCGAGCAGTTCTTCACGCTCTGGACGGTTTTCAAGCGCTCCGCCGACGTGGTCCGCGGCGGCGATGCTGCCGAAGACTTCGATGCCCTCACCGCGCGGCTGGCCGAGGCAGGTGTGGTCCACCGCGGCAGCTACGACGTGTCGGCGATGCGCGCGGATGCCGACATCATGGTCTGGCTGCATGGACCCCAGCCGGAGGCCCTCCAACGCGCCGTCCGGGACATCCGCCGCAGCAAGCTGTTCACCGGCACGGAGATCGCCTGGTCCGCCATGGGCGTGCACCGTGAGGCCGAGTTCGCCAAGAACCACACCCCTGCCTATTCCCGCGGCGTCGAACCGGCGGAGTGGCTCTGCGTCTACCCCTTTGTGCGCTCCTACGAGTGGTACCTGCTGCCCGACGCCGAACGCGGCGCGATGCTGCGCGACCACGGCCTGCTGGGCCGGGACTTCCCCCAGGTCATCTCCAACACCGTGTCCTCCTTCGCCCTCGGCGACTGGGAATGGATCCTCGGCCTGGAAGCCCCCGACCTCGTGGACCTCGTGGACCTGATGCGCCACCTCCGAGCCACGGAAGCCCGCCACCACGTCCGCGAAGAAATCCCGTTCTACACCGGCCGCCGGGTGAGCGCCGCCGAGATTGCCGAGGTCCTTTCATGAGCCCGCTGGATCCCCAGGAAACCGACACCGCCGATACCGGCCTCAACGAGGTCACCGAAGCCGGCCGGATGGCCCCTAAGGACTACGACGCCGTGCTCCTCGCCTCCTTCGGCGGCCCCGAGGGCCAGGATGATGTTCTTCCCTTCCTGCGGAACGTCACCCGCGGCCGCGGGATCCCGGACGAGCGGCTCGAAGAGGTCTCGCACCACTACCGCGCCAACGGCGGCATCAGCCCGATCAACCAGCAGAACCGCGAGCTCAAGGCCGGCATCGAAGCCGAACTCTCCGCCCGCGGGATCGAACTGCCGGTGTTCTGGGGCAACCGCAACTGGGCCCCGTACCTCCCGCAGACCCTCCAGGACATCTACGACGCCGGGCACCGCAAGGTCCTCATGGTCACCACAAGCGCGTATTCCTGCTACTCCAGCTGCCGCCAGTACCGCGAGGATATCGGCGTCGCGCTGACCGAGACCGGCCTCGACGGAAAGCTCGAAGTCGACAAGGTCCGCCAATACTTTGATCACCCCGGCTTCGTCGAGCCGTTCATTGAAGGCACCGCCGCCGGCCTCGCTGACGTCCGCGCCAAATTGGCCGCGGCCGGCGCCACGGACGCGCCGGTGCACATCCTGTTCGCCACGCATTCCATTCCCACCCGCGACGCCCAGGCGGCGGGCCGCTCCGAGGCCGAACCGCGCCACTTCGAGGAGGATTCCGCCTACGTCGCGCAGCACCTCGCCACCGGCACCGAAGTCATCCGCCGGGTGGCATCGGAGACCGGCGATACCGCACCCTGGTCCCTCGTCTACCAGTCCCGTTCCGGGGCCCCGCACGTGCCGTGGCTGGAACCGGACATCAACGACGCCATCGAGGAACTCGCCGGCCAGGGCGTCAAGGGCATCGTGATTGTGCCGCTGGGCTTCGTCAGCGACCACATGGAAGTTGTCTGGGACCTCGACACCGAAGCCCTGGAAACCTGCGCCAGGCTCGGCCTCGCCGCGAGCCGCGTCCCCACGCCCGGGACGCACCGCAAGTTCGTCGGCGGAATCGTGGACCTGATCTGTGAACGGACCGCCGCGAACAACATCGCCGGCCGGCCGCACCTGACCAAGCTCGGTCCGTGGTACGACGTCTGCCGCCCGGGCTGCTGCGCCAACTTCCGCGGCGAAAAACCCACCATTGCGGGCGCCGACACAACCATCGGCACCGGCCACGCCCCCTACCCGGCGGCCGCCACCGCCGGCACCTCCGCGCCGGCGGCGGGTCAGGAAGCACTGTGACCGTCCGGATCGGAACACGCGCCAGCAAACTGGCACTGACCCAGACCCAGCAGACCGCTGACCAGCTGGCCGCCGTCGGCGGATTCCCGGTCGAGCTGGTCCGCATCCGCACCGACGGCGATGTCCTCACCGGATCGCTGTCCCAGATGGGCGGCACCGGCGTTTTCGTCGCGGCCCTGCGTGACGCCCTGCTGCAGGACACGTGCGACGTGGCCGTGCACTCGCTCAAGGACCTGCCCACCGGCCCGGCCCTCGGGCTGACGCTCGCGGCGACGCCGAAGCGCGTCGACGTCCGGGACGTGCTCTGTGCCCGGGACGGGCTCAAGCTCGCGGACCTGCCCACCGGCGCCACCGTGGGCACGGGTTCCCCGCGGCGCGCAGCCCAGCTCCGGGCGGCCCGCCCGGACCTGGACATCCGTGACATCCGCGGCAACGTGGACACACGGCTCGGCCGCGTCCCCGGGCTGCCGGGCAACAGCACCGACGCCGTCGTGGACGGCAAGAGCTGCGACCTCGACGCCGTGGTGCTCGCCGCCGCCGGACTGCACCGGATCGGCCGGCTCGACGCCGTCAGCGAGTTCCTTGAGCCTGAGGTCATGCTGCCCGCCGCCGGGCAGGGTTCCCTCGCGATCGAATGCCGCTCCGCCGATGCGCCGCGCAAGGCAGGATCCACCGAAGGCTCGCAGGGTGTGCTGGCCCAGGCCCTTGCCGCCCTCGACGACCCCGACACCCGGCTCGCCGTCACCGCCGAGCGGGCGCTCCTGGCCCGGCTGGAAGCCGGCTGCGCCGCGCCGGTGGGCGCCTACGCCTACCGCAAGGGCAGCCTGCTGCTCCTTGAAGCCGTGGTGTGCGCCGTCGACGGAACGGCCACCATCCGGGACAAGAAGGCCACGGACGGACTCACCGAGGTCGGGGCGACCCTGCTCGGAATTGAGCTCGCCGAAGTCCTGCTCGCCCAGGGTGCCGCCGACATCGCGGACCTGGCCGCATCCTGATCCGCGGAATTCTTCAGTTCATGGGACGGCACAGTGCCAGAAACGTCGATGCCGGCACCCCCACCCTGGACGTTACGGTCAAGGATGGACAGGGCGGCATGAGGGGGCCCGACGGCGCCCGCATCCTTGTCGCCCGCAGCCCTGACCGTGCGGCGGAGCTTGTCAGTGCCCTGCGCGCCGTCGGCGCAGAGCCGCTGCTGCTGCCGCTGATCGACTTCGAGGTCGCCAGCGACCAGCACTCCCTGGATGTCGCGTTTGATGCCCTGGGCGCCGGAGCATACAACTGGCTCGCGATCAGCAGCGTGACCACGGTCCAGGCCCTCGAGGCCAAGGCCGCCGAGCGTGGAACCACGCTCAGCGGCTGGCTCCCGGGCAGCCTCCTGGTGGCGACGATCGGGCCCGCAACGCGCCGTTTCCTCGAATCCCGGGGAGTCGCCGTCGACCTGGCACCCACGGGGCAGCAGTCCGGAGCGGGGCTGACCGACATCTGGCCCGAGCACCAGGGCAGCGTCCTCCTGCCGCAGGCGGACATCGCCGACCCCGGGCTCCGCCGGGGGCTGGAGGCCCGGGGCGCCTTCGTCCAGGCCGTGACTGCGTACCGCACCGTGGATTTCCCGGCCGACCCGGGCCGGAGCCTCGCCGCGTGCCACCCCGCCACGCCCGCCGGGCACAATGCAGCCCCGGGAACACCCCGGGACACCGGAGCCGCCGTGCTCACCCCGGCCCAGGCGAGGGCTGAAA
>NZ_MQTS01000102.1:31135-53218 GCF_020532825.1 Arthrobacter sp. SO3 | reverse complement strand
GGACGGGGGCTTCCGCGGCGGCGCGGGGGCTGGTCATGGCGCTCATGGTGCTTCCTTTGCTGTTGGGGTGGCAGTTCGGAACTTCCTGTGGATCGTGTCGTCCCGGATGCTTTCCGGGGGGAGCTGTAGGTGGTGTGCCGTGGAGGGCGTCTTCGGTTCGGGTCTGCAATGTCAGGGCCCGGGCGGAAGCCTGAGCACCTGGCCGGGTCGCAACAGGTGGGGGTTGCTGCCGATCGTGTCCCTGTTGGCCTGGTAGACCCGGGGCCAGTCCAAAGCGATGTCGACATCGGAGGCGTAAGGCCCCAGCCGGGCTGCGGACAGGCCCCACAGGGAGTCACCGGGGCGCACTGTCACCTCAGCTGCCTGGCCCGCTGGTTGCTGGTGTCGCAAGGGGCGTCCCGCCAGCGGCCCGGGTTCGGCGACCGGGCTGAGCGGCCGCCATTGCGGATTCGCGATGGCCGGCGTTCCAGGCGCAGGCGCAGGCGCAGGCGCCGGCCCCGACCGCGGACCGGAGGACGGCGGGGGAGCTCGGGTCCCGCCCGGGATCTGCGCCGGAGTCCAGCCGGCGGATGCTGCGGGCCTGCCGGAGGTCATCCCGGGCAGGCCCTGCAGGGTTGAAGCCGTGGCGAGCGGAGCGGTGAGCAACTGAAGTCCGACCGCGGCCAGGGCAAGACGGCGCATAAAGGCGGGGGTGAACTTTCCGGCGGCCGAGGCCGCGCGGAGCTTCCCGCAGCGTTGAAGGAGCGCCGCCACGACGGCAATGACAAAGGACATGGCCCACCAGACGATCACGATCAGGCCGGCTGTATTCGCCGCCATGCCGATCTGGTCCTCGAACCCCACGGACTGGTGCCGTGCCGAGGAGGACTGCCAGCGCCTGACGATGTTCCCTCCTGTCCCGGCGAGAAACACGCCCAGCAGCAGGACGACGGCGGCCATGGCCGCGTCGGCGGGAACCACAGTCCGGTCGCCGCGATTCGGTACTGATGCCTTAGCCATGGTCTCCGCCTCACTGCTCCCTTGCCAACCGCATGAAAGATCTTTTGATAGCCTTTGATGTTGTTTAATCTTGTTTGATACATCTAGCTACAGTTTGATCCGGTCAGCAGTCTTTTGTCTAGGGCCGTTTTTGCAGTTTGCTGATTGACCCCCGGGGAAGGCGCGCCTACGCTGTCGCCATGCGCTGGGATGCCCTCTTTTCCGATCTGGAGACCCAAATGGCTGCCAGTGAGCGGCTGGATCTCGACGCCGAAATCACCGAACGGACGCGTACGGAGTCGGCGGCGGGGGGGCTCACGGATCGGCTTCGCGGCTCGCTGGGGCTTCTGGTCGTGGTGCAGCTTGCCTCGGGATCAACGTTCGAGGGGACCTTGAGCCACGCGGGAAGCCAGGCGCTCGTTCTGGATGAGCCCATGCACCAGGTGCTGGTTCCCTATGCCTCGGCGGTCCGCTACCTCGGGCTCTCCCGGCTCGCCGTGACGGAGCCGTCCAAGGTCCGGCAGGGGCTTGGCCTCGCCAGCGCCCTGCGGGGACTTGCGCGGGACCGGGCCAGCCTGGCGGTGCTGATTTCCGGCGGCTCGGCGGGAGAGTCGGTACTCCACGGGGTCATTGACCGGGTGGGGCGCGACTACCTTGACCTGGCGGTCACCGGTGAGGGTGAGGAGCGTCGGGCGGCGAATGTCCGACAGGTGGCGACCATTCCCTTTGCCGCGCTGGCCGGGATCAGGTCGGCCAGGACCCCGGGCTGCTAGGTGCCGGACTTCCGGCGGGAGAACGGCGGCAGCTCCACCCGGCATGCCGGGTTCAGCGGGTCTTGGATTTTGCCTCTTCGATCATCCGGCTTGCTTCCGCGTACCGTTCCTCGATGTACTGCTCAAGCATCTTCTCCTCGACACGCCACTGGCCGCGTCCGCCGACCTGAATGGCCTTGAGCTCACCGCTCCGCACGAGCGCATAGGCAGCCGGGGCGTTGATCTGGAGCTGCTCTGCTACGTCGGCAAGGGTCAGGAATCGGGGCATGAGTCCATTTTGCCACCTATGACTCCATCTGAGGCGGTTATCCACAGTTTGCACTTCTTTGCCCCCGTGTCTTCCCGTCCGGGCGGGAAGGCGTAACAATGATGGTGCCCGGCCAGTACCGGGCGGCGACTACAGGGGGAGCGGGCGCATGGGTGTGACCACGGTGGGCGGCGGGGCGCGGCTGAAGAAACCATCCTGGAAAGACCCCAGGCTCCTCGTGGGCATCCTGCTCGTTCTGGCCTCGGTTGCAGGCGTCGTCTCCTTGGTCGGGGCCGCGGACCAGACCGCCGAGGCCTACACCGCACGGGAAGCGATCGCGGTGGGCGAAAAACTGTCCGTGGACAAACTCAACCGCGTCAAGGTCCGCCTCGGCGACGTCGAACAGCACTATCTCACGCCTGCGGCCGGCGTAGCCGACGGACTCGTTGCCGTCCAGAGAATCGGCAAGGACCAGCTGGTGCCGCGCGCTAGCCTCGGGCAGCTGGACGGCCTGGACCGGAAGCCCGTGGGGGTCACCATCGATGAGGCCCTGCCGGACCAGGCCGTTGCCGGCTCCCGGGTGGATGTCTGGGTGGCACTGCCCGATGACCGGAACGGGTTCAGCCAGCCGACGCTGCTCTTGCCGGGCGCGGAAATCGCCCAGATCACCCAGGGCAGCACTTCGCTGGGGTCCGCCCGCTCCACCGTCGTGATGGTGTTGGTGACGGACCAGCAGATGCCGAATCTGCTGGGGGCGCAGGCCAACAAGGCAAAGATCTCCGTGGTCTGGAACCCGGGTGGGGCGGGCCAATGAGCATCCCGGTCGTCACCGTCGGGGACTCGCGCGAAGACCTTGTCGGCAGACTTGAGCGCCTCCACGGGCCGGTTTCCGTCGTCCGGAGGTGCAACGAGCTGGCAGAACTGCTGGCCGCCTGCCAGGGAGGCCTGGCGCGTGCCGCCGTCGTAGCGGCGGGCAGCGGGGAGTTGACCGCGTCGCTGGTTGACCGGCTGTCCGCCGTCGGCGTCGCCGTCCTGGCCCTGACCGACAGTCCGGAGGAAATGGCACGGCTGCAGGGGATCGGCGTGGCTGCCGAACTTACCGGGGTCGACGCCGCCGCTCTTGCCAGCCGCATTACGGCGTCCGTCGCGCAGCTGGCAGGAGCTGACCCGTGGCTCCGTCAGGGAGCCAGCTCCGGCTTCGCCGATGCAGGACCCGCGCCCGGTACGACCGGCGCAGCCACTGGGGAGGGAATGGAAGGATCCGGCACGGGGCGGATTATTGCGGTCTGGGGGCCCGCCGGTGCCCCGGGCCGGACCATGCTGGCGGCAAATATGGCGGCGGAACTCGCTGCGGAGGGAAAATCGGTGCTGTTGGTGGATGCCGACAGCTATGGTGCCAGCGTCGCGGCCATGCTGGGCCTGCTGGACGAATCGGCCGGGCTCGCGCAGGCCTGCCGGCTGGCGGACCAGGGTCTCCTGGACGCGGCGGCGCTGCTCCGGATTGCCGTTCCGGTGGCCACGAGAGCGGGAACATTCCGCGTGCTGACCGGCATCACCCGGGCGGACCGCTGGACTGAACTCCGCGCCGCAGCACTTTCCCTCGTGCTGGCCCGGGCCCGCCAAGTCATGGAAGTCACCGTCATTGACACAGGTTTCTGCCTTGAAAGCGACGAGGAGCTGAGCTTTGACACGATGGCCCCGCGCCGGAACGCCGCGACGCTGCGGAGCCTGGAGCTGGCGGACACGGTGTTCGCCGTCGGGGCGGCTGACTCGATCGGCGTCCCGAGGCTGGTCCGCGGCCTGGCAGAACTGGAAACGGCTGTCCCGAACGCGTCCCCGCGCGTGGTGCTGAACAAGGTCCGGCCGTCTGCTGTGGGACGCTCTCCGGAACGCCAGTTGCGCGATGCGTGGGAGCGGTACGGTCCCACCCTCCCGCTGGGGGCCTTCCTCCCGGCGGATCCGGTCGCGACTGATGCGGCCCTGCTCGCAGGGTCCCTCCTGCTGGAGGCCGCACCCGATTCCGCACTCCGAAGTGGCATTGCCGCGCTGGTTTGTGCACCCGTCCAGCGAAACGGCGGATCCTCTGTATTTTCTTCCACAGCGAAGCGGTGGCTAAAGGGCTAGGCTCGCTCTGAGGGCCGCAACGAAGCGGCCATGAACCTTTTTTATGGAGGCGTTTGTCGATGTCGTCTGGGTCCAGTGTGGAGGATCAACCCGTTTCGATCGGTGCCGATGAAGGCTACCTGAGGGACTACTACGAGCACCTCGCCGAAGAAGACGCGCGGGCGTACCCCCAGGAGTTGCTCGCTGTGCGGGCGGAAACGCACCGCCGGACGGCGGCGAACCGGCTCCCGGGCATCGCCAGCATCACCATCTCCGACGAAGCTGACCGCAGCGTCGTCTACATCGTCACCGACGACATGCCGTTCCTCGTGGACTCGGTCAATGCGGAACTCGTCCGTCAGAAAGCCCCCATCCACCTGGTGATGCATCCGCTGTTCGTCGTGACCCGCAACCGTGAGAGCGGCGAACTCGTCAGGGTCTCCCGGGTCCCTTCGCACCTTGGCATCTCCAGCGGAGACACCGCCGCGATGCCCAACCTCTCGCACCTGATTGCCCAGGGCGACAACGCCTCCCACATGGAGTCCTGGATCGCCGTCGAAATTGACCTCGTCGACGACGGGAAGCGTGCGGCGCTGATGGAGGGCATCGGACGGGTGCTCGCCGATGTGCGTGCCGCCGTCGAAGACTGGCCGAAGATGCGGCACCGGGCCCTGCAGATTGCCCAGGACCTCGACACGCTGGCCAACCCCGCGCAGATTGCCGAACTCCGCCAGGCGCAGGAGCTGCTCCGCTGGCTGGATGACGGGAACTTCACCTTCCTCGGCTACCGCGAATATGAGCTCAAGAACGAATCCGGCGAGGATGTCCTGGAACCCCGGGAAGAGAGCGGCCTCGGGCTGCTGCGCGGGGGCGCCGACACCCCGCACCAGATCCAGCACCTCACCGAGACGGGCCGGAAAAAAGCACGCGAAAAGCGCGCCCTTGTCATCACCAAGGCGAACTCCCGTTCCACCGTCCACCGCTCCGCGTACCTGGACTACATCGGCGTCAAGAGCTTCGACGCAGCCGGCAACGTCAACGGCGAACGACGTTTCATCGGGCTCTTCGCCACCACGGCCTACGCCGGCTCCGTGCGCGACATCCCGGTGGTCCGCGAGAAGGTCGCCGCAGTACTGAGCGAGGCCGGCTTCCCGCCGGATTCGCACTCCGGGAAGGACCTCCTGGGCATCCTGGAAACCTATCCCCGCGACGAGCTTTTCCAGATCGAAATCCCCGATCTGGCCGCCATTGCCACGGGCATCCAGCGGCTGCAGGAACGGCGCCGGACCCGGCTGTTCCTCCGACCGGACATCTACGGGCGCTTTATGTCCGCCCTCGTCTACCTTCCGCGTGACCGGTACACCACCAACGTGCGCCTGCGCATCGAACAGGAACTCCGCGAGACCTTCGACGCCGTGTCCATCGACTACGAGGCGCGGATGACGGAATCCGCGCTGGCCCGGCTCTTCTTCCGGATCAGACTTCCGAAGAACGCCGACGTCAGCAACGTCAACAGCGACGATCTCGAGAAGCGGCTGGTCCGCGCCGCCCGCTCATGGAGCGAAGGCATCACCGAGGTCCTGCGCGCCCGCGCCGGCGGCGCCGGTGGCCTTGAGGACGACGGCGCCAAGGAACTTGCCGCCGTGTGGGCCGAGGCCTTCCCGGCGAGCTACCGCGTCGATTACGAGGTGGAGGATGCCCTGGAGGACATCGCCCGCTTCGAGAAGTACGGTGCCGCACCCGCGGAGGAAACCGCCGGGGAACATCCCGGCGTCCACGTCTACCTCCCCGACGGCGCCGGCGCGACGCTCGAAGAGGACGCCCGGGTCAAGCTCTACATGCTCGAGCCCAAGAGCCTGAGCCAGATCCTGCCTTACTTCCACAACCTGGGTCTGGAGGTCCTGGACGAACGCCCGTTCGAGATCGAAACTGCGGACCACCGCGACTTCTTCCTCTACGACCTGGGCCTGAAGTACCCGGCCGGGGTGGACCCGCTCAAGACCGGGCAGCTGCTCGCGGACTCCTTCGGCGCCGCGGTGTCCGGTGCGGTGGAGTCTGACAGCTTCGACCGGCTGGTGCTGCGCGAGGGAATGCACTGGCGCCAGGTCGTCGTGCTGCGGGCCTATGCCAAGTACATGCGGCAGATGGGCAACACCAACTCATACGGATTCCTGGCCGACACCCTGCTGGCCAACCCCGATGTCAACCGCGGACTCAGTGCCCTGTTCGAGGCCCGCTTCGATCCCTCCCTCGGCGAGGAAGCACGCCGGATCAGGCAGGACGAGGTCCTCACCGCACTGGACGCAGCGATCGAAAAGGTCGCGACCCTCGACGCCGACCGTGTGCTGCGCACCTTCAAGAACCTGATCCAGGCGACGCTGCGGACCAACTACTTCCAGAACAAACCCCACCTCAGTTTCAAACTGAACCCGGCCGCCATCGAGGGCCTGCCGTTCCCCAGGCCCATGTTCGAGATCTGGGTCTACTCGCCCCGCGTCGAGGGTGTGCACCTGCGCTTCGGCAAGGTCGCCCGCGGCGGGCTGCGCTGGTCGGACCGGCGCGAGGATTTCCGTACCGAAATCCTCGGCCTGGTCAAGGCCCAGACGGTCAAGAACGCCGTGATCGTGCCCACCGGCGCCAAGGGCGGGTTCTACGCCAAGCAGCTCCCGGATCCGGCAGCGGACCGCACCGCATGGATGGCAGAGGGCGTTGAAAGCTACAAGACGTTCATCCGCGGACTGCTGGACGTCACCGACAACCTCGTCACGACGCAGGAGGGGGAGCAGCTGGTGCCGCCGGCCGACGTCGTACGGCACGACGACGCCGATTCCTACCTCGTCGTCGCGGCCGACAAGGGCACAGCGTCCTTCTCCGACATCGCCAACGGCCTCGCCGCGGAATACGGTTTCTGGCTCGGCGATGCCTTCGCCTCCGGCGGCTCGGTCGGTTACGACCACAAAGCCATGGGCATCACCGCACGCGGTGCGTGGGAGTCCGTCAAGCGCCACTTCAGCGAGCTGGACTTGGACACGCAGTCCGAGCCGTTCTCGGTCGTCGGCGTCGGCGACATGTCAGGCGACGTGTTCGGCAATGGCATGCTGCTGTCCAAGCACATCCGGCTGCTCGCGGCGTTTGACCACCGGCATATCTTCCTGGATCCCACCCCGGACGAGGCTGTCTCCTTCGCCGAGCGCCAGCGGCTCTTCGAGCTGCCCCGGTCCTCCTGGGACGACTACAACAAGACACTGATCAGCGAGGGCGGCGGTATCTTCGCCCGCCAGGCGAAGTCCATCCCGGTCTCGGACCAGGTCAGGTCCGCGCTCGGCCTGCCCGACGGGACCACCCGGCTCAGCCCGCCCGAACTGCTGCGCGCGATCCTGCTCGCCCCGGCCGACCTTCTGTACAACGGCGGCATCGGCACCTACGTCAAGGCCAGCACGGAAACCAACGCCGAGGTTGGCGACAAGGCCAATGACTCCATCCGCGTCGACGGCCGCGAACTGCGCGTGAAGGTGGTCGGTGAAGGCGGAAACCTCGGCATGACGCAGCGCGGCCGGATTGAGGCGGCACTGCAGGGCGTCATCCTGAACACCGACGCGATCGACAACTCCGCGGGCGTGGACTGCTCCGACCATGAGGTCAACATCAAGATCTTCGTGGACCGGATGGTTGCCGCGGGGAAGCTGGATCCGGCGGAGCGTTCGGAGTTCCTGGCATCGATGACCGACGAAGTCGGCCGGCTCGTGCTGGAGGACAACATCGACCAGAACATCCTGCTGCTCAATGACCGGATGCGGGTCTCCGAATGGAGCCCCAGCTACGAACGCCTGATGGACTGGCTGGAGAAGTCCGCGGACCTCAAGCGCGATCTGGAAGCGCTGCCGACCACCGAAACGCTGCGCGAGCGGCTGGAACAGGGCCAGGGCCTGACCTCGCCGGAGCTGTCCGTGCTGGCGGCCTACGCCAAGATCGAACTCGCCTCGGCACTCCGGGACAGCGACTTGTCCGAGGACCCGTGGTTCCGGCAAACCCTGCGGGCCTACTTCCCGCAGCAGTTGCGGGACAGGTTCGACGCCGAACTCGACACCCACCCGCTGCGGCGCGAAATCATCGCCACGGTGGTGGCGAACGACATGATCAACATGGGCGGCATCACCTTTGCGTTCCGGGCCATGGAAGAGACCTCGGCCACCGAGGCCGCCGTCGCCAAGGCCTTTGTGGCGCTCCGTGAAGTCTACGAACTGCAGATCATGGTCGGGGAACTCAACGAGCTGCCCGCCTCCTTCCCGACGGAGCACTGGAGCACCGTCCACCTGGACATCCGCCGGCTCCTGGACCGCGCCGTGCGGTGGGTCCTGAGCCAGGGCAACGCCTCCCGCCCCATCGCCGAAATCGTGGGGGAGTTCAAGCCGCTGATGGATCCAATGCGGGCCCGCCTGCTGGACTACCTGCGCGGCGACGACCGCGCCCGGGTTTCCGACTGGCTGGAAAAGGCGCGCGGCTGGGAACTGCCGGAGGACCTGGCCCACCGCTGGGCGGAACTGTTCGAGAGCTTTGTGTTGCTCGACATCGCCAAGATCGTCCACGTCAGCGAGGAACCCGTGGAGAACATCGCCCATGTGTACTACACGGTGTTCAACCGCTTCCACGCCGACTCCCTGCTGGAGCGCATCACGAAGCTGCCCAGGAGGGACCGCTGGCAGGCGCTGGCCCGGGCGGCCCTCCGTGACGATCTCTACTCGACCGTTTCGGACATGACGACGGCGGTGCTGGAGGCAACGCCTGCACAAATGCCGGCGGGGGAGCGGCTTGTCGCCTGGGAGAGCCAGAATGTCGAGCAGTTGGACCGCGCGAAGAGCATGTTTGATGAGGTGAACGCCCTCGAGGCCGATGACATGGCCTCGCTGTCGGTAGCATTGAGGCTCTTGAGGTCAATCGTTCGACGCTAGGCAGCAGACGCTGCCCGCGTCGCAAATGGAGGTGCTGTGGCAATCTTTACGGACCCTATCAGGGAGCATGCTGATTTCGGGCCGGGGGATGCCGAGTGGTTGCACCTGCTCGTCGGCGACTGGCAGATGGTCGCGGACCTGGCGTTCGCGGACTTGGCGCTGTGGTTTCCGCACCCGGAGTTCGGCTACGTGGCTTTGGCCCACGTCCGCCCCTCCACCACGCATACGGTCTTCCATGCCGACTTCGTGGGGGAGGGGATCCGGTCCGATCTGAAGCCACTGGTTGACAAAGCGTGGGAGAGCCGCGCGATCGAGCGCTCCAACGAGACCAACTGGAGCAGCGACATGGCCCTTCGGGTGGAGGCTGTGCCGATGGTCCGCAACGGCCGGACGCTGGCCATCGTCACCACCCACATGGACCTTTCCAGCTCGCGGATGCCCTCGCGGCTGGAGCTGACCTACCGGCAATGCGCGTACGATCTGCTGCGGATGGGGACGCTGGGACTCTGGCCGGACTTTGCCTCGCCCACCGGTTCGCGCCGCGGCGCGCCCCGCGTGGGTGACGGCCTCATCAGGCTCGATGCCGAGGGCATCGTCCAGTACGCGAGCCCCAACGGGGTCTCGGCGTTCCGCCGGCTCGGCGACGGCGAATCACTGGAGGGCCGGAGCCTGGCCGAGGTGACCGCTGGCCTGCTGAAGGACCGCCGCATGGTGGACGAGACCCTGCCGCTGGTGGTCACGGGACGTATGCCGTGGCGCAGTGAAATTGAGTCCCGCGGGGTCAGCCTGTCGCTGCGGGCGATTCCGCTGCGCGACGAACAGCACCGCTTTGGCGCCCTGGTGCTCTGCCGGGACGTCTCGGAGCTGCGGCGGCGGGAGATGGAACTTGTCACGAAGGACGCCACGATCCGCGAGATCCACCACCGGGTGAAGAACAACCTGCAGACCGTCGCTGCCTTGCTGCGGATGCAGTCACGGCGGATGGTCAGCGACGAGGCGAAGCAGGGACTCGAACAGGCGATGCGGCGGGTGGCCACCATCGCCCTCGTTCACGAGACGCTGTCCCAGGGCCTGACCCAGAGCGTCGACTTCGATGAGCTCATCGGTCGCCAGTTCCGGCTCTCGGCCGAAGTGGCTTCCCCGTCACAGCAGGTGAAAACGGCACGCTCCGGACTCTTCGGCGAGCTGCCGAGTGACTTTGCCACCCCGCTGGCCCTGGTCATCAACGAATTGGTGGCAAACGCCGTCGAGCATGGCCTGGAGGGCCGGACCGGAACCGTCTGGCTGATCGCGGACCGCTCCGAAAGCGAGGACGGGGACGAGCTGCTCACCGTGACGGTGGCGGACGACGGTGTCGGCATCCCCGCTACTCCGTATGTGGAGGGGCTCGGCCTGCAGATCGTGCGCACCCTGGTGACCAGCGAACTGGGCGGCAGCATTCAGTGGAGTGCGCGGGAGGGCGGCGGAACCGCCGTCCAGATTGTCTTGAGCCTGGCCACCCGATAGCTGGGACCACGCCTTAACGCGCACTGGCCGCAGACCAAGGTCTGCGGCCAGTGCTGTCCTGCCGCGGTAAGCGGATCGCCGGCGGGCCGGCTTCAGGAATCCTGGGACTAGGAGGCGCGGCGGGCGCGGGCTGCGCGGCGCTTCAGGGCGCGGCGCTCGTCTTCGCTCATGCCGCCCCAGACGCCGGCATCCTGGCCGGACTCCAGCGCCCACTGCAGGCAGGTGTCGACGACGGGGCATCGACGGCAGACACTTTTTGCTTCCTCGATCTGCAGGAGGGCAGGACCGGTGTTTCCTACGGGGAAGAAAAGCTCCGGGTCCTTGTCAAGGCACGCTGCGCGGTTACGCCAATCCATGCTGATCAGTCACTCCATTTCCTGGGCACTCATTGAAATGCCTTTGTGAAATTATTCACTAGAGGCTTCATAAGAAAGGGGCCCTCTGGGGCCCCCTCGGTCATCTGGATTAAGCGTGTCATGTTAACGCTGCGTAAACAAGGGGTAATTGGCTGCAAAATGCCTTGGGATCGTGAGCGATGCATCACATTGGCTGGCGGCGCCCTCACATCTAGACGACTATGTCCGGTACTGTGCCAGTGTGTCAAGAGACCCTGAAAACCCCTCCGAAGCTGCCGGCACCCGCAACGGCGACCCCGCCGGGGTCCCTGCGGGAACGAGCAGCGGCACTGCCGCTGGCTCCGGGCCCGCTGAATCCGGGCCCGCTGCCTCCGGGCCCGCTGAATCCGGGCCCGCTGCCTCCGGGCCCGCTGAATCCGGGCCCGCGCCGGCCGGCTCCCTGGGCGGCGCCGGGTCCGGGACTCCCTTACGGCCCGCGGGGATACTGGTGATCTCGGTCGTCGTGGCACTGGAAGCGGCGGCACTGCTCGTGGCGGCAGTCTGGTACGGAAGCCAATTGCTCTCCGGCGCGCCGGTGCTCTCCTTCTGGGGTGCAGTGTTCACGCTGGGACTCCTGCTGGCCTTCTCCGCGTGGCTTTTTGCCGTGGCTGTCTACCTGTTCCGCGGCTACCGCTGGCCCCGTGCCGGTGCGCTGGTGGCGCAGCTCTTCACGCTCACCATCGGCTTTCCAACCATGACGGGCGGATACCCCTGGACGGGCCTGGCCATGTTGCTGCCGGCGGTTGTGGCCATCGTTGTGCTCTTCGACAAGCGTGTGATCGCGTTCGCGTCCCGCGCCGGCGGCGCACCGCCCGCCCTGTAGCCGGGTTCCGACGGTCAGGTCACTGTCCAGGTCCGCGTCCGTGTCCAGATTCTGGTCCGGTGCGGCGGATGTCTTCGGCGGGATCGACTGCGAGCTGCACCGCCAGTGCGCGCCCGTCTGAAATCACGACCGCGCGGCCCGGGGGAGGGCTCTGTTCGGGTTCGAACCTGACGCCGAAGAGTTCTCCGTCCATAAGCCCCCGCGGGCCGATCAGCACGCCCCGCCCCTGGCCGGCGGCGTTTTGAACCAGCGGGACGCGTTGCCGGATGCCCGCGCCGAAACCGGCAGTCAGGACCACCCGCCAGCCGAGATTGTTCAGCAGGAGCAGCCGGCCGTTGGTTTCGGGCGACTGCAGATCGAGGTCGTCCACGAGGAGAAGTGCGCCAGGGTCCAGCCCACCCGAGAGTGCGGCCTCGTGGGTCCGGGTCCAGTACCGCTCCTGATCCGCTGCCTCGGGGGCCCGGAGGCAGCTGGCGGCCGGGTTGAGGCAAGGCAGTGCTGACAGCAGCGAGGTCTTCCCGGAGGCCGGACCGCCGAGGACGGCAAGGACGGCGCCGGCAGGCAGCGCGACGCCCGCTGGGAGGAGCTCGTCGCCGCCGACTCCGAGGCGCAGGTGGCCGGGCAGGGGACAAGACGTCAATGCTGCCGGGGCCCCGGTCCGGGCCCCGGCCCCGGCGCGGGACGACAGTGTCTCGCCCCGGCCCGTGGCGCCAGGTCCGGCCCGGGCGAGGACTTCGGCGACTGTCACCAGCCCTGGCAGGGGCTCAACGCGGAACGGCCGGGTCCGCACAGCAACAGCGGCTTCGCCCCCGGTGGCGGGGGAGCACCGCTCAAAGAGCTGTGCCACGTGACCTGACGGAGAGGACGCGGCGGAGAGCGGCCCGAAAACCACTGCCCGGCCGGCAGCCGCTTCGGTGGCGGGCAGCCGGGGCCAGGCAAGCCGCCCCTCCTCCGTCGAGCCGGCGGGCAGGAAGATCCGGTTGGGAACGGCAGCAAAGAACCGTGAGGTCACTAGCTCCCGTTCACCCGCAACCAGGACAGTGACCCCCGCCCTTGCGCCGTCGCGGACAATGTCCTGGACCAGATCTTCGGCCCACGCCAATGGACCGGCCCGAAACGCCGATACCCAGGATCCCCAGCCGCACAGTGCGAGGACGAGAGCCGGCGCGTCGGCCGTCCGGGCGGCGCCCAGCCTCCGGGTCATTTCCTCGCAGACACGCTCCAGCAGCCGCGCGGCCCGGCGGAGTTCGTGCAGTCCCACAACAGCCCCGACCCGCGGGGATGCGACCACCGCGCTGAATGACCCGCCCGCATCCAGGACGTAGAGATGTGCTTCATCATCACAGCTGAGGAGCTGAGCCACGATGAGTCCCAGGGCGGCGTCGGCGCCGCTGCTGTTCCCTGGGACCAGCGCTAGATGGCCGTGGCGGGCCGGACGCCAGCCGAACCCGGCGACGCGCTGTTCTTCGGGTATGTCCACCAGCCCCAGCCTGATCCGCCCGCACCCACCGTCCGGGGGGAATGGCAGGAGTTTGGGCAGCGGCCCCGCGACGGGACGGCGCGGGGAATCTCCGCCGGTCGACTCCCAGGCCGCGGACACTGCCTCCGCCAGTCCGCTGGCCGCCAGGGAAGGCTGCACGGTGCCGGGCGGCAGGGTGGACTCCGCGGTGCCGGGCACCACGGACGACGCCGCGGTCACGGGCGCCACGCCGGAGGACCCGACGGCTGACGGACGGCAAAGGTATTCCATCGCCTGCAGCACGGCGGGGCCGCGGACCAACCCGACGCCCCGGGCGGCGACCGTCGCCGTCTGAAACTCCTCTGGCGCTTCGTTTCCGCGGACCAGGTAGGCGCGGCCCGGACTCGTGATCGGAATGTCCGCCGCCAGCCGGGAGTTGATGATGTCGAGGGATTCCAGCTCGGACTGGACCCGCAAGGCGATACAGCTGGTCACGTTCGCGCGGATGTCCGCGGAAACGGCGCCCTGGGGACGCTGGGTTGCCATGATGAGGTGTATCCCGAGGGAACGTCCGATCGCAGCAATCCGCATGAGCTCGGCCAGGGCCTCCGGCTCTTCGTCAACGAGCATCCTGAATTCGTCAATGATGATGACCAGGTGGGGCAACGGCGGCCCGCCGGGGTCAACGGACTCGTAGGCCGTGAGATCGGCGGCCTGGTACGAGGCGAGCAGCCCTTCCCGGCGGCGCACCTCCGCCCCCAGCGAGACCAGCGTGCGCGCCACCTCTTTGACGTCCAGATCGGTCAGGAGCCCCACGCAGTGGACCAGCCCGGCCAGCGGCCGCAGGCCGGAGCCGCCCTTGAAATCGATGAACAGCAGATTGACGCGGTCCGGTGAATGGGCGGCCGCCAACGCCGCGGCCAGGGTCCGGAGGAATTCTGACTTGCCGGACCCGGTGGTGCCCGCCACCAGGAAGTGGGGACCGTCCGCCTGGAGATCCAGCCGCAGGGTACCGGACTTTCCGGTGCCCACCGGGACGGCAAGACCACCAGCATGAGCGGACTCGGCCCACCGCGAGGCTATGTCCGCCGCCGCGAGCGGAAGAAGATCGCCCAGGGAGCGGGCTTCCGGCCTGCCCGCGCCGAAAGCCGACGCAGACGCCGGGCCCCCCATCAGGCGGCAGCTGCGGTCGAAGACGCTCGACGGAACAAGATCGGGGATGAATTCCAGCGAAGATCGGGCAGATGACAGCCGGCCGGTGCGCTCCCTGAGGACGAGGGCCACACCGTCAGCCGGGGCCGGGCCGCCGGCGCAGTCGAGGACCTGCCAGCCGCGGCTGACGGCCACGGAGCGCAACGCGGCGGTTTCCCCGGCGGAGACGATCAGGAGCACGCCGCGCTCGCAGTCCGGACCGAAGCCAGCCGCCAGGGCTTCCATGGTCGAGGCCTCATGCACGGAAAGCGTTGCCGCTGCCAGGAAACGCGCGGCCAGAAGCTGTGGGGTCGGTCCGTGGATGACGAGCCTGGTCCGCCGGGCCGCCGGGTAACAGGCAAGCTGCATCACCACGGACCTGGCCAGCCCGGCCACAGCGTCTGCGGGGCCGCGGACGGTGGCCACCGGCGTCCCGGGGTCAAGGGTCACCGGGACCATTCCAAGCGGCGGTGGCCGGAAGCCGGGATCCGGCGGTTCCAGCCGGATATTCGTGTCCTGGGGCGCCCGCCCGAGCCGCAGCCAGACCGGTCCGGCGCCGGCGGGAACCTCGGCCGGGCCGGGTTCAGCCCATGCAACCCGCAGGGACAGCTCACCCGCGGATGGCGCGGCCCGGCGTCGTCGTTCCTTGTCCTCAAGCGCTGCAGCGGCGACGGCGGCCCGCAGTTCGCGGCGCTGCCGTCTGCCCGTCACCACGGGCACCAGGACCGAAACCGCCGACACGGCCGTGAAGGCCAGAAAGACCCACATTCCCGTCAGGATGGCCAGGCCGACTCCGATGCCGAGCGGCAGGGCCGCGGCCAGCACCAGGGCCGTCCTGTTGCCGTGCACCATGGGATTGCTGACCAATAACGGCGCCGAGACGTCGGAGCCGGCAGCGGCCGGGATTCCGGAGTCCAGTGTGCCGCTGAAGACAAGGGACATCGACGAGCCACCGCACTCAATCAGGGAGTCGGTCGAGACGGCCGCCGAGTGCACCTTCCTTCCATCGACGCTGATCCCGTTGGCACTCCCGAGATCGAGGAGGGTGACGGCGGAATCAGTGACCTCCAGCTGGGCATGCTCGCGGGACAACTCGGCATCCGGAATCACGACCTCGGTGCCGGCGCGGCCGATCCGGAACCGCCCGCGCCGCAACGGAAATATCAAGCCGGCACCTGGCCCGCCGTGCACGGCAAGGACGAGCGGTGCCGGGTCAAGGGCGGCTGCCGGTGCGGTGCCGTCCACCATGACGGCGCCTTGCACGAGAGGGGCCCGACCGACCCGCAAGGCAGCGAGCGGGACCCGGTCCACCGTCAGTTCCCCCGTCCCGTAACGCCGGGAGATTGCCGCCTGGAGTTCTGCGCCGGGGCAGTCCGCCGGCACTTCTATGGACAGTTCCAGCGGCCCGGACGTCAGCTCGGACCCCGGGGCCGGAACCAGGGTGCAGTGCAGCATCATCGAAGAAGGATCCTTTCCCGCATCGGGCGTTTGGAACCCACGCTAGGCGCGGCGGAGGCAACCGGCGCCGGGGATTCCGCCTATGTGGACGACGGAGTGCGTGGCCGATTCCGTTTGACGCTCGGGTAGGCTAGAGCAGCAGACAATGCGCAACATTGCGCTGCCCGCATTCGAACCAGGAGAGTTTGTGACCGCTGACCTCGTCATCGTAGGGTCGGGCTTTTTCGGCCTGACAATCGCAGAACAGGCCGCCACAGAGCTGGGCTTGAAGGTCGTCGTCATCGACCGCCGCCATCACATCGGCGGCAACGCGTACAGCGAAAAGGAAGAGCAGACCGGCATCGAGGTGCACCGCTACGGGGCGCACCTCTTCCACACTTCCAACGAGCGCGTCTGGGAGTACGTGAACCGCTTTACGACGTTCACCAACTACGTGCACAAGGTGTACGGAGTCCACAAGGGCGAGGTGTACTCCCTGCCGATCAACCTGGCCACAATCAACCAGTTCTTCCGCGCGAACCTGACCCCGGGACAGGCGAAGGATCTGATCAAGGAACAGGCCGGGGAGCTCGCCGGCACCGATCCGCAGAACCTCAACGACAAGGGCATCCAGCTCATTGGCCGGCCGCTGTACGAGGCGTTCATCAAGCACTACACCGGCAAGCAGTGGCAAACGGATCCCAAGGACCTCCCCGCAGGCATCATTTCCCGCCTCCCGGTGCGCTACAACTACGACAACCGGTACTTCAACGACACCTTCGAGGGTCTGCCGACGAACGGCTACACCGCCTGGATCGAGAAGATGGCGGACCACCCGAACATCGAGATCCGGCTCAACACCGACTTCTTCGACGAGTCGCAGGAATACAGCAAGGACAAAGTCGTCGGCAACGTCCCCGTGGTCTACACCGGACCCGTCGACCGCTACTTCGACTTCGCCGAGGGCGACCTCTCCTGGCGCACCATCGACTTCGAGGAGGAGGTGCTCGACGTCGGTGATTTCCAGGGCACGTCGGTGGTCAACTACAACGACGCCGACGTCGGCTACACACGGATCATCGAACCGCGCCACTTCCATCCGGAGCGTGACTACCAGACGGACAAGACCGTCATCATGCGGGAATTCTCGCGGGCAGCTGAAAAGGGCGACGAGCCTTACTACCCGATCAACACCGCCGCGGACCGTGAGCGGCTGCTCAAGTACCGCGACCTGGCGGCGGCCGAGAAGGACGTCCTCTTCGGCGGACGCCTTGGCACCTACAAGTACCTGGACATGCACATGGCCATCGGCTCTGCCCTGACCATGTTCGAGAACAAAATTCGCCCGCACTTCGAAAGCGGCGCAACCCTGGAAAGCGGAGGAGTGGACGCATGAGTGCCGCTGAAGGAACCACAGCCTGGGACACGATCCAGCGCGTCATCCTGCCCTCGGCGGACCAGCCGGACACGGTGTCGCTGTACGCGGACGCTGGGACGGCCAGCGGCATCCGGTTGCGGGAGAACGACGAGCTCGCCCGGACACCCAAGCTTCCCGAAGACAAGCTGCAGATGTTCAGCTCCGGCAGCCAGCAGGCGCACTTCGAAGACCTCCTCACCCGGCATTCGATGCGCGTCCGGTCCGGTGAGCAGATTTCTTTCGGGACGTATTTCAACGCGTTTGCCGCGAGCTACTGGCGGCGCTGGACTTCGGTCCGGGACATCCGGCTGGTCGTCCGGACAAGCGGCACCGGCACGGTCACCGTGTACAAGTCGAACGCCCGCGGATCCGTCCAGCGCGTCGACGGCGTCCACGTCGACGGCGACGCCACCTCGGTGTTCGAGCTGTCGCTGAAGCCGTTTGGCGACGGCGGGTGGTACTGGTTTGATCTCGCCGCCAGTGCGGACGGACTGGTGCTCGAGAGCGCCCAGTGGGAGAGCGCGGCCACCGGGGCCCCCAAGGGGCAGGTCACCCTTGAAATCACGACCATGAACAAGCCTGACTTCTGCCTGAACAATGCCCGCATCCTGGCGGAGAACCCGGACGTCCTTGAGAACGTCAAGGAAATCCTGATCGTGGACCAGGGCACGCAGAAAGTCGAGGACCAGGAGGGTTTCGCGGCTGTTCGGGACGCCCTGGGCGGCAAGCTCCGGGTCATCAACCAGGCCAACCTTGGCGGATCCGGCGGCTTTGCCCGCGGCATGTACGAGGCCGTCGAGAACGGCAGCGACTACGCCCTGCTCCTGGACGACGACATTGTCGTGGAACCCGAAAGCATCGTGCGCCTGGTCACCTTCGCCGACCATTGCCGCAAGCCGACGATCGTCGGCGGCCACATGTTTGACCTTTACAACCGCAGCGTCCTGCACACCTTCGGCGAGGTCGTGGACCCCTACCGGATCGTGCCCGCCCTGCCGCACGCCGATATGGAGACCCGGCACGACTTCAGCGTCGCGAACCTGCGCCAGACGCCGTGGCTGCACCGCCGCGTGGACGTGGACTACAACGGCTGGTGGATGTGCCTGATCCCCACAAAGGTGATCCAGGAAATCGGGCTGTCACTGCCGCTGTTCATTAAGTGGGACGACGCTGAATACGGACTCCGCGCACGGGAAGCCGGCTTCGCCACGGTCTCGATGCCCGGCGCTGCCGTCTGGCACGTGTCATGGATCGACAAGGATGACCTCGTGGGCTGGCAGGCCTACTTCCACGCGCGCAACCGGCTGATCACGACGCTGATCCACAGCCCGTACCCCAAGGGCGGCCGGGTGCTGCGCGAATCTTTCCAGTCCGACGTCAAGCACCTGGTGTCGATGCAGTACTTCACCGAGCACGGACACATCGACGCGTTGCGCGACCTCCTGAAGGGCCCCGACGACCTCCACAATGTGCTCGGCACCAAGCTGCCGGAGATCAACGCACTCAAGGCCGACTACCCGGACGCCCAGCTGAAGGACGACGTCGATGATTTCCCGGCGCCTAAGATCGGCCAAGGACCGATGGGCGGGACCGTTGTGGGGCTGCCCAGCAAGAAGCAGCTCATCCCGTGGGGCATCAAGACGGTTGCGCGCCAGCTGATCAAAGCGCCCGGCCCGGAAAGTGCCGAGCGGCCCCAGGGCTATCTGGCCCACCGGGACAACCGCTGGTACCGCGTGGCCCACTACGACAGCGTCGTGGTGTCCAACGCCGAAGGCACGGGTGCATCCTGGTATCAGCGCGACCCGAAGAAGCTCAAATCGATGCTGACGGAAACGGCCATGCTGCATGCGAAGCTGTTCCGGGACTGGGACAAACTTGCCCAGCAGTACCGGTCCGCCGTCGCGGAGATCAGCTCCTTCGATGCCTGGAAGAAGACGTTCGAGGCGAACTCCAAGGACGGCGACTAAATGGCAGGTCAGACCGACCAGCTGGTTAAGCCCGGAAGCGGGCACGGGCTCCTGGACGTTTACGGCGACCGGTTCCTCCTGAAGCTGCTGGTGCGCAAGGAAATCAAGGTCCGCTACCGCGGCTCGGTGCTGGGCCTGATGTGGTCTTACGTGAAGCCGCTCGTGCAGTTCCTCATCTACTTCGTGGCGCTGGGCATCTTCCTGAACCTCCAGCGGGGCACGCCCAACTATGCGATCTACCTGTTCTCCGGCATTGTGCTGGTGAACTTCTTCACGGAGTCGCTGTCCAACGCCACCCGCTCTATCGTGGACAACCGGGACCTGATCCGGAAGATCTACCTGCCGCGCGAGCTCTTCCCGGTGGCCACGGTCTGGGTTTCCGCGGCACACTTCCTGCCCCAGCTGCTGGTGCTTGTCGGCGCCTGCCTGGTGGTGGGATGGACGCCGTCGGTCCTTCAGCTGGCCGCGGTGATCCTGATCTTTGTGATGGTCGCCGTCCTGGGCACGGGCCTCGGCCTGCTGTTCGGCGCCGTCAACGTCTATTTCCGGGACTCCGAAAACATCGTGGACATGATCGTCATGGTGGTCACTTGGGCCTCCCCGGTCCTCTACCTCTGGTCGATGGTCCAAAAAGTGATGGGCGAATGGTTCTGGGTCTACCAGCTGAACCCGATGACGGTCGCCGTCGAGGTCTTCCACTGGGCCTTCTGGGAACCGACTCTCAGCGCGGACCAGCTGGTCAACGACGCCACACCCCCGGGAATGCTGACGCTCTGGCTGCCCGTCGCCCTGCTGATCACCCTGGCTGTGCTGTTCCTTGGGCAACTGACGTTCCGCCGGCTCGCCGTCCACTTCGCACAGGAGCTCTGACATGACCTCGCACGGCCATGTAGCGATCAGCTGCATCGACCTCCGGAAGCAGTTTGTCCTGCGCCACACGCGTTCCCTCAAGGAAGCCCTGGTTTGGCTGGTCAAGGGCCGCAAAGGGGACCTCTCGAAGAAGTTCCTGGCCCTCAAGGATGTCTCCCTTGAGGTCAAACAGGGTGAGACAGTGGCGCTCATGGGGCTCAACGGTTCCGGGAAATCGACCCTCCTGAAGCTCATCTCCGGAGTCCTGCAGCCCGACGGCGGCACGGTGCGCACGCGCGGCCGCGTCGCCGGGCTCATCGAGGTCGGCGCGGGCTTCCACCACGACCTCAGCGGCCGGGACAACGTCTACCTCAACGGCGCCATCCTCGGCATGACCGAGAAACAGATCGACGAGAAGTTCGACTCGATCGTGGAATTCTCCGAAATCGGCGAGTTCATCGACACCGAGGTCAAGTTCTATTCCTCCGGCATGTACCTGCGGCTGGCGTTTTCCATCGCCGTGCACACGGATCCGGAGGTCTTCCTGATCGACGAGATTCTCGCGGTGGGGGACGAGCCCTTCCAACGCAAGTGCATCGCGAAGATCAAGGAACTCTCGGAAATGGGGAAGACCTTGTTTGTCGTTAGCCATGACCTGGACCTGGTCGCCACCGTCTGTGAGCGGGGCGTCCTGCTCGAACACGGGGAAGTCGTCATGGACGGGGAGGTGCACGCTGTCGTGGCCGAGCTGCGGCGGCGGTCGGCGCACACGGAATCCGAGGACAGTTTGTGAATCACTTGCGTAAGCGCAGCGATCTCGCCTGGCTGGGCGCAACGTTGGTCGCTGCCTTCCTCGGCTCGTTGATTCCGCTGATCACCAATAACAGGTTCTACTATTACGACGATACCCAGGCCGGGGCGTTCGGCATCTGGTTCGAAATTGGCACCAAACTCAGCGCAGGGGAGTGGCCGCTCTTCAGCGACAGTGCCTGGGGGGCCGGCAACTACGCCGCCGAAGGGCAATGGGGGATTTGGAACCCGCTCATTCTCCTGATCGGCTGGGTGGCGAGCCGCTCGGCCAACATCGTCGTCTTCTCGACGGTTCTGAAGATCATCTTCCTCTGCGTCCTGGCAGCCGGCACGTTTCTGCTGGCCCGGAGCTACAAGGCCAGACCGGAATGGGCAGCCATCGCCGGGGTCGCGGTAACCCTGACCGGATTCACCGTGTACATCGACGCAGCGTCCTGGGTCACCGGACTCATGGTGTTCAGCCTCCTGCCCCTCACCTGGTACGGGCTGCGCCGAATGGCGTTTGAGGAAGGCAACCCGTTCATCGCGCTGGCCCCGGCCTATGTGCTGATAACCATCGGCTACGTCCACGGGACACTCATGCTGGTCATCGTCTTTGCCGGCCTGCTGCTGGAGGCATGGCTGCACGCCGGCCGCAGGGCTGTCCTCCGCGTGCTTCTCGCCGGTCTGGTGTGCGGACTCATCGCGACGGCGGTGTACCTCCCCGGCGTACTCACCGCTCCCGTGACGGCACGCTCCGGCGGAATCGCCAACAGCGGCTTCCTGACGCCGGACCTCACCGGACTGTTTACCGCCTGGGTGCCGGGCAGCCTGCCGCAGGTCACCGGCTGGTGGGGCGGCTTCGCGACGGTGCCCCTGCTCTACGTTGCGTGGTTCCTCCCGGTCCTCGCCGTCGTGGACTACGCCAAGGTGAAGGCAGCCAGCAGGGAGCTGGCAGCGCTCTGGGTGGTGGGTCTGCTGGCCCTGGCCCTGACGTTGGCGCCCAGCGATCTGGGGCCTCTGCGCTTCCCCATCAGGATCATGCCGTACGTGTCCCTGGCTGTCCTGCTGGCGCTGGCGGTGATGGTCTCCCGTTTCAGGGTCCCCGTCCTGAGCCGCGGACGCGTGATCGTCACGGCCGCGATTGTGCTGTCCGGGCTGTACCTCGCCTGGAGCCAGTTCCCGTCCTTCCGAATGGCG
>NZ_MQTS01000102.1:0-31125 GCF_020532825.1 Arthrobacter sp. SO3 | reverse complement strand
AATCGCGGGACTGCTCTTCTTCCTGTATTCCCCCCGCCTGCGGCCCGGGTTCAAGGGGCCGGTGGTTTTTGCCGGCGGGGTGATGCTCGTGAGCATGGTCATTGCCGCAGGGCAGCACGTGGCCTTCAAGTCCTCGCCGCTGCCCGACTATCGGATGCCGGATACCCCGGGCAGTTACTCCCGCCAGCTCCCCGAAGCAAAGGGCGGCACGTTCATTGTGGGCGATCCCACGAGGCTGGGACCGGAGATCTGGAACGAGACGCTGGCAGCGAACGCCTGGTATTTGAATTCCGCCGAAGTCCAGAACCTCTATTCGCCCATCATGTTCGCCAAATATGCCGAGGATCTGTGTATCTCAAGCCACGGCTGGACCTGTGCAGCGGCCGCCGGGAAGCTCTTCGAGACGGACGCAACGACCGGCAAGGTCCTAGCCGATCTGCTGTCCATCGACACGGTCCAGATCCTTCGCGATCCGGACCCCGGGTCCGGCGGCGTCTTTAGCGGTCCCCCTCCGAACGGCTGGCACGAGACCGGCAGGTCCGCGGACTCGGTCGTGTGGGTCCGGGATCAACCCCGGCTGAACACCGGCCAGCTTGTCTGGGCGTCAGAGGGAACAGCCCTTTCGCTGGTCTCGGAAAGCAACCAGGAGGTTGTGATCCGTGTGGACCGGATGGGCGACGCGCCGGGAAAGGCCGTGCTCAGCCGGCTGGCGTGGCCGGGATACAACGCCAAGGGAGCAGCTGTCTCGGCGCCGCTCCGCGGCTACCTTCTCGAACTGGACATCCCCGCCGGCTCGGCGGGAAAAACCGTCACCGTGCATTTCGAACCGCCCGGATGGCCGGTGGTCGTCGGCTCCATCATTCTGGCGGTCGGGGTTACGGCGGTCTGGAGTGTCGCAGAACTGGTCCTGCACCGCCGGCGGAGGCGCGGCACGCGGACAGGATCCGCAGAAGTAGCCGTTCCCGCAGCAGAGGCAGTTCCCACAGAACGAGCAACCAGCTAGGCAGCTGCCTCCGCACGGCGGAAGACTGCTGCGGCGAGGGCACGTCGGGTCAACGGCCTTCGGATGAAAGCACTTCCACCGAACCAACGCGGGGTCACTTCGCGCCCATTCCGAGGGCTCGGATGGGCGCGAGGTGACCCCGCGTTGGTTCCCGAAGTGCTTTGGCCTGACGCGTTGCGGGCCGGCGCGGCCCGGACGGGCTCCTTAGACTGTGCTCTGCACGGCGTGCTGATGCCCCATCCGGCGGTTCAGCCGGACGTAAGCGAGGCGTCGGGCATAGGACATGGCGATGGCCTTGGCGTTTCCGACCACCACATCGCGCCGGCTGAGCAGCGACGGATCGTCTTTTCGGAGCTGGTTGTGGAAGGCAATGGCCTGGTCGGACTGCTGGCGGGCCAGCCGCACGCTCCACTGGCTTGCACTGATCCGGAAGGATGCCAGGGTCTCCCGCAGCGCCACGAAGTCACCGTGGCGGCAGATGCGCACCAGGGTCGCTTCGTCGATGAGATAGGGGTGCGAGTTGTCCCACCAGCCCTCCTTGGCCAGCAGCTCGCGCCTGAACAGCGAGCAGGCAGGCTCGCCAAAGATGTTGGATCCGGCGAGGACGGTGGCACGAATGGCCTGGCGTCCGCTGACGCGGCCATCCACGCCCTGCAGCCCGCGGCCCTTCAAGAACAGCCCGCCGTTGGCGTCGACGAGATCGCGGCGGGACGAAACCATCACGGCACCCGGGTTGTCTTCGAGCGCTTTGACCTGGAGCTCGAGCGCGTTGGGGGTGATCAGGTCGTCGCCGCAGACCAGCTTGAGGTACTCCCCGGTGGCCGCCTGGCTGACGCGATTCCAGTTGGCCTGCGCACCGCCTCCGGTCGGCGTAGGCGTCAGTACACGGACTTTGGGGTTGTCCGCGAAACGGGCAATCACTTCATCCGTGCCATCGATCGAGGAGTGGTCGGCAATGACCACCTCGTAATCATCGAAAGTCTGAGTCAACACAGACTGGAGGGTCTCTTCGATGTACTGGACATTGTTGTACGCCGGAACGACGATCGAGACTTTGGGGCTCATGTTGTGCTTTCCTCGGTGGCTTTTTTGGGGGACACGGATTCAGGGCTCCGGCGGAAGGAGAAATACTTGTGGCCGAAGTAGTTGATGATGACCGTCACGCAGGTGATGGCGAGTTGGGACGGAATCTGGGGATACCCGAGTACCTCGTGGGCTACCAGCAGCAGCGCCATGTTCGTGAAGAACATCGTCAGGTTGACCAGGGTGAACCGGCCCAGGTCCAGCCAGAAGTGGCCTTTGACCCGGAAGACAAGCTTCCGGTAGACGAAGAACACTGCGATAAGGGACACGACGAAGGCGATACTCAGCACCACTGGCGAGGGCAGCCCCGGGTTAAGCCACGCAATCGCTATGAAGAGGCCAGTGCTGAATGCTGTGTTGGCGCCGCCGACCAGCACAAAGGCCACGCGTTGGTCCTTGACGATCCGCAGCAGGGGACCGGGGGGACCATTGTGGATACCCTTGACAGCATCCTCGGGAACAGCCTCCTCGGGCGTTTCGGGCTGCTTCATGGGACGCACCTATTCCTTGAACTCTTGGGGCCGAAAACCGGCAAATACACACCCTAGACTACCGAAGAGCGGCAACGCCGTCACAACGGGCCGCTCCGGCCGGGCGTGCGGGAGCTGTTTCGGGCAGGGTCAGAGTTGACCCGAGAGGGCCAGTCGCTGGACCTCTTGAACCGTGTTGTTGATCCCCACCGCAAGCGGCGTCACCGGGTGCGCGTCGAGCTCCGGCCAGACGACGGATTTCAGGCGAAGGTCGTGCGCCTGGGCCTTCGCGAACGGGGAGGCGCCCAGAATGATCAGCGGGCGGCGCTTGAAGATTGCACGGCAGGCGCCGATGAGGTTGCCGATGGTGTCGGCCCGCTGCGAGGCCAGAATCTTGACGACTGTCTCGCCCGGATGGACGTCGGGGCGCACCAGGCGGTCCAGCCCGTCCGCGACCAGCCGGCTCGCGTCGTCGACGAAAAGATAGTCCCGCAGGGTGTCCAGCGACACGTAGACCGATACCGGCGCGCCCGTGAGGTGCGCCTTGGCGAACACCGAGATAAGTCCCTGCGGCTTCCGCAGATTCTGGCCCGGGCCGTACAGGTTGCTGACCCTGCCAACGAGGGTCCGGACCCCGGTACGCCGTGCGAAGTCGGCGACCGTTGCTTCGGCCCGGAGTTTGGCGAAGCCGTAGGGTGCCAGCGGCTGCACCGGGCTGTGCTCGGTGAACGGTGGCGTGCTGGACCCGGCATACACCCCGCCGGCGGAGGACGCCAGGAACATTGCACCGTTCTGCCCGCCGGCGTCACAGAGTATTTCTTCGAACACTTCAAGGGCCCGGGCGAACAGGGAGAGCTCCGCTTCGAGGGCCTCGGGCGAGGTTCCGGTGACACCTGCTCCTGCGCACCAGGCAATCGTCCACGGCCCTGAAGCAGCAGCTTCACGGAGACGTTCGGCACCCGCCCGGAACTCATCGAGGGCAGACTCCGGATCGGACCAGGGGATCGTGCTGGTCAGCACAGCGACACCGCGGGATCGGAGTTCTCTGACGACGGCCTTGCCGAGGAGTCCGCCGGCGCCGATCACCCAAGTGGGCCTAGCCTGCATCAGCCACCGGGCCGGAGGGCAACGTGGCCGGCGCCTTGTGCACGGTTTTGCCGAGCGGGCCCAACGCCGGATCGCTCACAATCAGGTACGCGGGCTTCCCCATGGCCATATTGACGTTCACGCCCACATATTCCGCGATGACCCCCAGGGCAAAAAGGATGGCCCCGGTGCTGACAAGCAATACCACCATGGTCGACGTCCAGCCCTGTTGTCCGGCTCCGTGGCCGGTCAGGTACGCGATCACGAAGTAGATGGCGAGTCCGATGCCCGCCAGCGCGAAGACGGCTCCGACCAGACTGACCATGCGAAGCCCACGTGTGCCGCTGGAGATCACCATGCGCCAGAAATGAGAGAGCAGCGAGCGCAGGCGGTAACCCGAGCGGCGGTCGCCCTCCTCGCGCAGCATCACCGGGCAGGTCGCCGTCTTATCGGCAATCCAGCCCATGGCGACGTCGAGGTAGACACCGTGGCCGGCATAGGCGGCCACCGAGCGTGCGACCTCGCCGGTCACCAGGCGGAAGCTCTGGTAGCTCGTGGCATCGTCGCTGGAGAGCAGGAAACGAACCGTGCGCTTGGCACTCTTGGACGCCATGTTCCGGAGGAAACCATGCGGGGCAGGGTTGCTGGGCATCGCATACGTGACGGAAGCGTTCTCGGCCATGGCGGTGTCGAGCAGATCTGCGATGGCCGCGGGATCATGCTGGCCGTCCTCATCCATGGTGACAACCCAGTCGCCGCCGGCGGAGGCCATTCCGGCCAGGGTGGCAGCATGCTGTCCGAAGTTCCGGCTCAGCCAGACGCCGCGGACGATGTCAACGGAACTCGTGAGGGACCGGATAACGGCGGCGGAATTGTCGGGCCCGTGATCGAAGACCAGCAGGACTTCCGAGATCACGTAATCGTGGCCGCCCTTGGTGGTTGACACTTCCCGATACGGGAGAAGTTCATTGACCACTCCGACCAGCGTCTTCTCGCCCTGGTATACGGGGATGACCACGGATATGCGATGGGGCGTCGAGTTGGTCTCTGGTTGAGCGAGTGTCATATCAGGAGATTCTACCGGCTCCTGTCATCACCGGCGTCGCAGGGTCCCTCCGGCCGTGCCGGTCCGCTCGGTGCCGGTCCGCGCCGTGCCGGGGCCGTCGTTTGGAGCCCGGGAAAGTCCACTCGGGTAATATGAACCTGTCCCTCGCGCGCCGTCCTGCGGTGGACGCATGCCCAAACTGAACGGATCGTGAATTGCAGCCTTCCCCATCGTCCTTGTCGCGCAACAGGAAATGGCTATTGCTGACCGCCGGATCAGTGTTGGTGCTGAGCCTCATTCCGCTCATATTCTACGGCCGCTTCTATTTCCAGGACGACACCGAAAACGGCGCTTACGGGGTCTGGTACCACCTTGGTGAAAGCCTTTTCCAGGGGAAAGTTCCGGTCCTCAACCCGGCAGTCTGGTCGAGCGGAAATTACATTGCTGAGGGACAATGGGGCACCTGGAACCCGTTGGTCATGCTTTTCGGCGTCCTGGCGTACATCAGCCCGAATACGGTGGTCCTGACCACTGTCCTGAAGGTCATCATGCTGGTGGTGGCCGGCATGGGGACCTTCGTCCTGGCCCGGAGCTATTCGCTGTCCCCGGAGTGGGCCTTCATCGCCGGTATTGCCGTGCCGCTGAACGGTTTCACGATGTACTTCGATGCACCCTCGTGGGTGACTGGGGCGCTCGTGTGGGCCATCTTCCCCTTTTTCTGGGCCGAACTGCGGCAACTGATGGCCGGGAAGAGGAACCCGTTCTGGGCCTTCATCACCGGGTACCTCATCGTCACCGTGGGCTATGTGGCCGGCACCGTGGCGATCGGATTCGTTTTGCTGGCCGTTGGGGTTGAGACGCTGATCCGCAAGGCGTGGCGCCCGGCCATCCGCATCGCGGTGACCGGTGTTTCGATGGGACTCGTGGCGGTCGTTGTGTTCCTGCCCGGCGTGCTGACCGCGGCGGTGACGACGCGTGGAACCACCGGCATTTCGAACGACGATTACATGAGCATCGATTTCAACAGCCTGCTGATGGCACCGATCGCCACCGCGTATCCCCAACTGCTCTCGTGGTGGTGGCCCGGGACGGGTGCCACCAGTCCCGCGGCGTACATCGCGTGGTTCCTGCCGGCGATCGCTTTCGTGAGCTGGAGCCGTTTCAAGAAGCTGACCCCCGAGCTGCGCGACCTCTTCTTCTTCCTGGCCGCCGCCGTCGCCTTCGTCCTGCTGCCGACGACGATCGGGCCCCTTCGGTATCCCGCGCGGTTCATGCCGTATGTGGCAACCGGGGCGGTGCTCCTGGTGATCGTGGCACTTGCCCGCGCACGGCGGCCGCATATCGGACGCCCTTCGCTGTTTTTCGCCCTCGGCCTCGTAGGGCTCGGATCGTACCTCGGCTGGGCGCAGGTCCCCTCGCGTTATTTCACGATTTTTGCTGCGGCCGTCCTCGTCGGGGCAGCGCTCACGGCCCTGTGGTGGCTCCTGAACCATCCTGAAGCGCAATCGCACCGCTGGAACAAATTCGGCCTGAGCGCACTGTCGCTGATCGCCATCGGGGTGATGCTGGCCACGACCGCCACCACCCTGCTGCAGCACCGGACGTCCGCCAAGAGCGGGCTCTCCATCGCCAACCAGCCGGCAGATGTCTCCACTTATAAGGGTGTACTCAAGGGTGTCCAGAACGATGTCCTGGTTGTCGGCGACGCCCTGGACTACCCGCAGGAGAAGGCGACGTGGGAGCAAACCCTCATGGCCAACGCCTGGTACCTGAGCGACGCCAGCGTGATGAACCGCTACCAGCTGGTGGGTTTCTCGAAGTTCAACGAACTCCTGTGCCTGCGCTATTTGGGCGGCACCTGCCCGGAGCTGGCGGAGCGGCTCTTCCACCGCCGTGCGGAAACGGGGCTGATGCTCGTTGATGAGATGCACATCGACAATGTGCAGATCCTTAAGGAGTCGTTCAACCGGCCGCAGGTCGCCAAAGCGTCCAACAACTACGTGTCGCGGGACGAAGGACTGGAGATCCCCCCTGTTCCTGCCGGCTGGCACGTTGCCGCAGAGACCGATGGAACCGTGCTGTGGAGCCGGGACGTACCTCTTGGCCCGGCCGGCGGCGTGAGCTGGAGCCAGCCCGGCACGCGCGTGACCGAGGTCTCCAGGGACGACACCAAAATCGTGCTGAAGGTCGATGAAGTTCCGGCAGGGGGCGGCCGTGCTGCCCTCAGCCGGCTGCCCTGGCCGGGCTACAGCGTGGATGGGGCAGAATTGATGGAGCGTCCCGTGGGCGGGTACCTCCTCGGCCTGGAAATCCCGTCAGATGCCCAGGGCAAGCTCATCACCGTCAGCTTCGAGCCGCCCGGTTGGCGGATCGGCATTCCCGTCTGGGCTGGCGCCGTCGTAGGAATGCTGGGCTGGAGCCTGGTGGCCATGCGGCGTTCACGCCGGGATCCGTCAGGGAAGCCGGAAACAGTACATGAGGGGACAAAGTAGCAACATGACAGAAGTCGGGAGCAAAGTGCGTTTTCCAGCCGCGACCAAGGTCTTGGTGATCATGCCGGCGTGGAACGAGCGGGACTGCATTGGCAACACCGTCCGGGAGGTCATCGACCTCGGACGGAACTACGACGTTCTCGTCGTCGACGACGGTTCCGAAGACGGCACCCCGGAACTTGCCGAGGCCGCCGGTGCGCATGTCCTTCGGCTGCCCTTCAACCTCGGTGTCGGCGGCGCGATGCGGGCGGGGTTCAAGTACGCGCACCGGATGGGCTACGACGCCGTCGTACAGGTGGACGCGGACGGGCAGCACGACCCCAAGGACATCCCGTCGGTGATTGCCGGCCTGGAACATTCAGACATTTCGATCGGGGCCCGGTTCGCGGACAAAGGGCAGTACACCGTCAGCGGCCCCCGGAAATGGGCGATGCGCTTGCTCGCTGCCGTGATTTCACGGATCGCCGGCACGGAGTTGACGGACGTGACCTCAGGGTTCCGCGCCGGCAACGTCCGCGCGATTTCCCAGTACCTCAAGCATTATCCCGCCGAGTACCTGGGCGACACGATCGACTCGCTCGTAGTGGCGATCCGCTCAGGGTGCGTCGTTTCCCAGACCGGAGTCGAGATGCGGCCCCGTCAGGGCGGGCAGCCCAGCCACAACCCGGCGAAGTCGGCGATCTACCTGGTCCGGTCATTGCTGGCACTGCTGTTCGCAATGACCCGGGGCAAAGCCCGCACACCTCACGAAAGCGATATCTGACCGTGGAAAGCATTGCAGCCCTCATCTTCTCCTTGCTTGTCCTGGGCAGCGTCGTGTTCCTGCTGCGCGGCAAGGGCCTGCGGGAAAAGTACGCCTTTTTGTGGCTGCTGGTCGGCATCGCATGCCTGGTGCTTACGGCGATCCCCGGCATGCTGCGGGGGGTCACGGCCCTGCTCGGCGTGCAGGTGCCGTCCAACCTGCTCTTTGCCATGGGCATCATCTTCCTGACCGGCGTCGCCCTGCACCTCTCGTGGGAGGTGTCCGTCCTTGAAGAGGAAGCGCGCACCCTGTCCGAGGAAGCCGCCATTGGGCGCGTCCGGCTTGAAGAGCTCGAACGTAAGGTGGAGGCCCTGTCCTCGACCGCCGGCGATGCGGGCCGGAATGCGCCGGCCGCCCCGTCGGCTGCGGCAGAATGGCAGCCGGAGCGGCCCACTGATTGATCGCCAGGATTAGTCCGACTATCAGCCTCCCAGCAGCACGTCCGGATGGACGTGCGCGCCATGGTGCGGAGCGCATGGAGGAACTTAGTTGAAAACGCGATTTCCCACGCCTGTTGCCGATGCGGGCCGCAGCTTCCACCGCTGGGTTTGTGTCAATGACCGTCTGGCGCGCCTGATCACGGTGCTTGTCTTCCTGGCCCTCGTGCTGTTCGGCATCACGACGTCCAATGTTGGCATTTCAGAACTTCGGCAGGATCCCGCCAACCCGCTGGGCTGGCAGTTCGGCAAGTCCCGGCCGATCCGGTCCGATGAGATCCACGCCTTTTCGGCCATTGTCATCTCCATCCTGGCGACCCACGGCGCCCCGAGCCTCAGTCCGCTTGCCGCGCGGGCCGATCTGGTGCACCGGTTCCCGACCGACGGTTTCTTTGAGCAGTTCGTCTTTTTCGACTCGACCATGCTCCGTGCCGCCGCGGTCATTCCTGAGCAGATGCTCTTCGCCGCGCACTGGTGGCTCCCGTCGCTGATCCTGCTGCTGGCCATGCCGACCTGGTTCCACCAGCTCGGACGCTCCCGCCGCTTCGGTTGGTTCGCCGCGGTCCTGATTGTGCTGTCGCCTGCCAGCGCGTGGTGGTCGATGATGCCGGTGGCGCTGATCGCCTACACGCTCGGCGGCTGCGTGCTCATGATCGCCGCCTTCCAGCGCTTCGGAAAGGGGCAGCGGCTGGCCCCGGCCGGCATGGCGGTCCTCGGGGGCATCCTGATCGCGGGCCTGCCCAGCTTCTATGCCCCGTGGTCCCTGCTGCTCGGCCTCCCGGTCCTGATCGGCTCGACGCTGTGGATCCTGCTCCGCGGCGGCGGCTGGGCACCCCGGCTGAAATCAGTCCTCATCACCGGCGGCACTGCCGTGGTCTTTGGCGCTGGAACGCTGTTTGAGAACCGGGAAGGACTCCAGGCCCTGTTCAGCACGGTCTATCCGGGCTCGCGGCGGGTGGAATCGGATGCCCAGCCCCTGGGCCGCATTCTTGGGGCTCCGGCCCTGGGTCCGTTGCAGTACAGCGAACCGGTCGGCATCAATGCCAGCGAATTGTCATCCTCTTTCACCGTGTTCTTCGTGTGGATCCTCATTATCCTGCTGGCCGCACAATGGCGGCTTACCTTCCGGGACAACATCGTCGAATGGACGTTCGGAACGTGGTCCGCGATGTGGATCGTCTGGATCAGCATGGACCTTGGGCCCATGAGCCAGAAATTCCCGCTGCTGAACCTCGTCACGCCGCCGCGGGCAGCCCAGGTGGTAGGCGTGCTCGCGGTGATCCTCGTTGGCCTCCTGCTCAGCCGGTGGTCCCCGCCGGTGACGTGGCGCGTGCCGCTCCTGGCCGGCGCGGCCTGCGGCCTTGCCTCAGGGTACGCGGCGTCGTTGCTGAAGGCGTCGGATTTGCCGTCGCTGTCGACCATGCTCATTCTCCTGGTGTCGGCCGCGGTCGGCGTGGCGGTGGCTGCCGTCACGAAATACCCCCAGCGGCTGTGGCCCCTGGCGCTCTGCGTCGTCCTGGCAGCCCTGCCCGTGGCACGGGCGAACCCGGTGCTGGCCGGCCTGGGCGATCTGCGGGCCTCGGACAGCGCCAAGGCCGTGGCGGCCCAGGCGCCTGCGGCGAGGGCCGAGGGGAAGCTCTGGGCAGCTGACAGCCCGTCGCTGAACACCCTGTTGCTGGCCAACGGGATGCCGTCCCTCTCCGGACTCCAGCGGTCCGGCCCGGATGTGGCGGCGTGGCAGAAGCTGGATCCCACCTCGGAATTTGCCAACAAGTGGAACCGCGGGGGCGGCTACATCTTCTTCGCCTGGGCTCCGGGCCAGCCGACGACCTACGAGACAAACGACTTCGACGCCGTCGGGGTCGGCATCGATCCCTGCACACTCAAAGGCGCCTGGCAGAACCTCGACAAGATCATCTCCTCGCGGCCGCTCGAGGCAGCGTGCCTGACGTTGGATTCTGAACTCCAGTGGCAGGGAAAGCCCGCCTACGTCTACGCCGTCCGCTAAGGTCAGGCCTCAGGCCGTGAGGTCCGTCCGGCGCTCCACGCGGACAGCACGGCGCAGCAGCCACAGCGCCAGGACCAGCATCCCGGCGAAGCCGGCAAGGCACAGCAGCGTGCCGCCCGGGGGCTGCCAGGACGGGTCGGTGATCATCTCGAACCAGCGGCGGTCGACCGCCCATCCGGTCACATAGCGCCGCAGGGTGAGCGCGAAGGTCCAGAACTGGAAGACGGCAACGAGGATTGCCGTGGCATTGAGGATCGCCGCGGCCTGCGGCGAGAACCCGTGGGCATCCATCCGATCCAGCGCGAGGCCGCAGACCATCAGCAGCGGGACGAAGACGGCGAGGATGTACCGGCCCTGCCAGACGATTCCGATCGTCCGGACAGCCTCGGCCTGGAGCAGCGGCGGAAGCAGCAGCAAGGCGGCCAGCAGGAAGACCGCTGCGGTCCGCCCGCGGCCCCTGGCCAGCACGGCGGCGGCCATCACGAGCGCCGCGCCGAGCCCCAGCCAGAGCACAAACGCACCCATCGGCGCCGGTACCTCCAGCCAGCCAAACTGTCCGACGTATCCCGTGGCGTAGTCAAAAGTCCGGTCCAGCATGATCTCTGCTCCGGTGAATGGGGAGGAGCCTGCCGCTTCGAAGGGATTGCTGGAGAGGCTGTCATGCCGGGTAAGCCAGTAGAGCGCGAAGGCGCAGGACAATCCAATCGTGGCGGAGCCGGCCCACACCCAGGCGTTGCGGCTCAACGCCCTGATCTGCGGCCAGCTGCCAAGAATGCCTGCGGTGACGGCCATCAGCGCCAGCCAGAGCAGGGACAGGCCTTTGGTGTTCGCCAGGACGCAGGCCGCCGCTGTGATGACGGGGACTAAGCGCCGGTAGGCGCCCGGTTCAGCGGAACGCTCCAGCAGCAGCACCAGGTTGGCAAGCAGTGCGGCCGAGGTGGCGTACTCCAGGGAATTCGGGTTCACCGCCCCGTCGAGGAACAGCACCATCGGTGTCATCGCCGCGGCGATGGCGGCCACGGCCCATTTCCGGCGCCGCAGCCCGGAGAGCGCCGAAAAGGCAGAGGCGAGGAAAAGGCAGCTGAGCAGGGCGCTGACGAGCCGCATCCCGTACACGGCGGCGGCGCCGTTGTTCACGAGGGACGGCAGCCCAACAACGGCATAGTAGAGCGGGTTGTAGTTGCCGGCAGAGGTCCGGGCGTCCACCAGGGCACTCCGGTCGCCGCTGAACGGCGGGACGCAGGACGGCGTTGTGTCCTTCTTTTGGGCGAAGCAGCCGAATGTGTCGTAATAGCCGATGCCGGCCGGCACCGTAACAAGCTGGAACGCGCCACCGCCCGGCATTTCACGGCCGGTGAGCTCGCCGCGGACCACAGCGGCTGCCTTGATGACATGGGCGGGTTCGTCCGGCGCCCCCATCAGGGGGGTGGCGAAGGTCCAGGCGCTGGAAAGGCCCATGAGGATCAGGAAAGCCCACCAGAACGTCCGACGCCGGCCGGTACCGGTCGCAGGCTCAGAGTCGGCCGCGCTGTCAAGATCCTGTCGTCGACGCCCCGGCGCTTGGATCAACGACCGTTTTCCAGCAGCCCGAGGAGGTAGCTACCGTAGCCGCTCTTCATCAGCGGTTCGGCACGTTCGCGGAGCTCGTCGTCGCTGAGGAAGCCCAGGCGCCAGGAGATCTCTTCAGGGGCGCCGATCTTCAGTCCCTGGCGGTTCTCCGTCGTCCGGACGAAGTTGGACGCGTCATTGAGGTCGTTGAACGTTCCGGTGTCGAGCCAGGCGGTGCCGCGGGGGAGGATCTCGACGTGGAGCTTCTCGCGTTCGAGATAGGTCCGGTTGACGTCCGTGATCTCCAGCTCGCCGCGGGGTGACGGCTTGAGGTTCCGGGCGATCTCGACGACGTCGTTGTCGTAGAAGTAGAGGCCCGGCACGGCGTAGTGGCTCTTGGGCTTCGCCGGCTTCTCCTCAAGCGAGATGGCCTTGCCGCTGGCATCGAACTCGACCACACCGTACGACTTCGGGTCTGACACCCAATAGCCGAAGACGGCGCCGCCCTGGATGTTCTCGAAACGTCGCAGCTGCGTGCCCATTCCCGGTCCGTAGAAAATATTGTCACCGAGAACCAGCGCGACGGGCTCGCTGCCAATGTGTTCGGCTCCGAGCACGAACGCCTGGGCGAGGCCGTCGGGGGAGGGCTGCTGCTTGTACGTGAGGCTGATACCGAACTGCGAGCCGTCGCCCAGGAGGCGCTCGAACTGCTCGGCGTCGTGCGGAGTGGTGATGATCAGGATGTCCCGGATGCCGGCCAGGATTAGGGTGGAGAGCGGGTAGTAGATCATCGGCTTGTCGAAGACCGGCATCAGCTGCTTGCTGACGCCGAGTGTAATCGGATGGAGCCTTGAGCCGGTACCGCCGGCCAAAATGATTCCGCGCATACTGCCCATCTTTCCTGCTAACTCGTGCATCGGCCAAATCCGGTAACCTTTGAAACTATGCAGCGACTACTAGTAACCGGCGGCGCCGGCTTCATCGGCTCCAATTTTGTCCACTACGTCATGTCCACCACAGACAACTTCGTGACGGTCCTCGACAAGATCACGTACGCGGGCAACCTGGAGTCGCTCAAGGATCTTCCGGCCGACCGTTTCGCGTTCGTCAAGGGCGACATCTGCGACCAGCCGCTGGTGGATGAGCTGGTGGCCGCCCACGATGTGGTGGTGCATTACGCCGCGGAGTCGCATAATGACAACTCGCTGCAGGACCCGCGTCCGTTCCTGGACACCAACATCATCGGCACGTACACCCTGATCGAGGCGGCCCGGAAGCACAACAAGCGCTTCCACCACATCTCGACGGATGAGGTGTACGGGGACCTGGAACTGGATGATCCGGAGCGGTTCACCGAGAACACCCCGTACAACCCCTCGAGCCCGTATTCGTCCACCAAGGCCGGTTCGGACCTGTTGGTGCGGGCCTGGGTCCGGTCCTTCGGGCTGCAGGCGACGATCAGCAACTGCTCGAACAACTACGGCCCGTACCAGCACGTGGAAAAGTTCATTCCGCGCCAGATCACCAACGTGATCGACGGGATCCGCCCGAAGCTCTACGGCAAGGGCGAGAACGTCCGGGACTGGATCCACGCCAATGACCACTCCTCGGCCGTGCTGGCCATCATCGACAAGGGCCTGATCGGGGAAACCTACCTGATCGGCGCTGACGGGGAGAAGAACAACAAGGAAGTCGTGGAACTGATCCTGGCGCACATGGGCCAGCCGCGGGACGCGTACGATCACGTGATCGACCGGCCCGGCCACGACATGCGCTACGCGATCGACTCCACCAAGCTCCGCACCGAACTGGGCTGGAGCCCGCAGTTCTCGAACTTCGACGCCGGCATCGAGGACACCATTGCCTGGTACCGGGCCAACGAGGACTGGTGGCGGCCGCAGAAGGCCGCCACGGAAGCCAAGTACAAGGAGCAGGGCCAGTAGGAATGGAGTTTCAGAAAAAGCTCTCCGTCACGGAGACCCCCATCCCGGGGGTCCTCCTTCTCGACCTTCCGGTCCACGGGGACAACCGCGGCTGGTTCAAAGAGAACTGGCAGCGCGAACGGATGCTGGCCGCCGGTCTGCCCGATTTCGGGCCGGTCCAGAACAACATCTCCTTCAATGACAAGGCCGGCACCACCAGGGGCATCCATGCCGAGCCCTGGGACAAGTTCGTCTCGGTGGCCAGCGGTCGGATCTTCGGTGCCTGGGTGGACCTGCGGGAAGGCCCGAGCTTCGGGACGGTCTTCACGACGGAACTGGATGCGGGCAAGGCGATCTACATTCCGCGCGGCGTCGCCAACTCCTACCAGACCCTGGAAGATGACACCTCCTACGTCTACCTGGTCAACGACCACTGGTCCGCGGATGCGGAATACACCTTCCTGAACCTCGCGGACGAGACCGTCGCCATTGACTGGCCCATTCCCCTGGACCAGGCCGAGCTCTCCGAGAAGGACAAGGCCCACCCCCGGCTGGAAGACGTCGTTCCGATGCCGCCGCGGCGCACCCTGGTGCTGGGGGCCGGCGGACAACTGGGCAAGGCACTGCGGGCTGCCTACGCCGGCGATACGAGCGTGGAGTTCGCTGACCGGAGTGAATTCGATGTGGCCGATCCGGCGTCGTTTGCCAGCCGGAACTGGCGGCGTTACTCCGCCATCATCAACGCGGCGGCTTATACCGCGGTGGATGAGGCGGAAACGGAGGAGGGCCGCCGCGCGGCGTGGGCACTCAACGTCACGGCCGTCGCTGAACTGTCCAAGGTTTCGGCGCGCTACGGGCTGGTGCTGGTGCACGTCTCCAGCGATTACGTTTTTGACGGCTCCCTGAAGAGCCACAGTGAGGATGAGGGGCCGGCGCCGCTCGGGGTCTACGGCCAGACGAAGGCCGCAGGGGACGCCGCCGTCAGTGTGGTCCCCAGCCACTACATCGTCCGCACCAGCTGGGTCATTGGGGAAGGCAGCAACTTTGTCCGCACCATGGCCGCGCTGGCGGCCAAGGGAGTCACCCCGACGGTCGTCGATGACCAGGTGGGCAGGCTGACGTTTGCCGAGGACCTTGCCGCCGGCATCATCCACCTCCTGAAGGTCAGGGCCCCTTATGGCACCTACAACCTGACCAACGACGGCGAGCCCCAGTCCTGGGCGGACGTCGCCGCGGAGGTCTTTGAACTGGTCGGGGCGGCACGCGGGGATGTCACCGGCATCTCCACCGAGGACTACTTCCGGGGGAAGTCAGCGGCACCCCGGCCGCTCAACAGCGTCCTGGAGCTGGACAAGATCAAGGCGACGGGATTTGCCCCGGCCGAGGCCTCGCAGCGGCTGGCGGACTACCTGCGCAACCCTGCCTAGCGCTGCGCCGTTTGGAATGCGGAAGGCCCGGACTGGATCCCAGTCCGGGCCTTCGCTGTGATGTTCTTGTTCCTAGTCGGACTCCGGCCGCTTCCGTTCCGGGTCCGCCGGCGGCTTCATCGCGTCTGAATCGTCCGGCACCGTCGCGTCCGGCACCGTCGCCCGGGCGCCGTCAGGCCCTGCGGGCAGGTGTCTGTGTTCATGGGCGCCGGGGTGGGTCGCCTTCTTGCCAAAGACCCAGTGCTGGTAGAGGAAGTAGTTCCAGACGGTCATGGCGGCCGTGGAGATGACCTTGCCGCCCATGTAGCCGAGGGGCGTTGGCGTCAGCAACTGCACAATGAGGACCGTGGCGAGGGTGTTGGCCGCCACCAGCAATCCGTAGCGGATCATGCTGACGTGGGTCCGGTGCGTGGATTCGAAAGAGAACTTGCGCTGCAACAGGAAGTTGAACACGAGGCTGGTGAGAAAGGCGGTGGCACTGGCAATCCCGACGTCCCAGTGGAAGACCTCGCGAAGGAGGACGAGGAGGCCAAAGTCGACGGCGAACGAGAGCCCGCCCACGATCAGGTAGCGGATGGCGCTATGGCCAAAGAACTTCCCCAGCAGCCCCTGGGGCTTGTCCGCCGTTGCCGGGTCCGAGGGCGTCGTCCGGCTCATGGTTTGCCCGTCCTGACCGGTGCGAGGCGTTCGTTCCCCGGTGCGGGGGCGGCAGTGCCCGGGTCGTCGGGCAGGGAAGAATCAGCGGCCGGCAGGGACGGGCCTGCCAGGGCCGCGGCCGGGGCGGCCGTCCCCGAGAATACCGAGCTGCCCCGAACATGGCGCAGCAGGAGGAACGCGCCGAGGACGGTGCCGGCCACAAAGACCGCCACCACCGTCAGGGTCCCCAGCGGGGGCTGCCACTGCGGATTGCCGATCATGTCACCCCACCGGATGTCCATGGCCAGGCCGGTCACGTAGCGCCGCAGGACCCAGACGAAGGTCAGGACCTGGCACAGCGCGAGCAGGACAACGAGGGTGCTGAGCGCAGGCACCGCGGGCGCGGGCCACGGCCGGGGATTCGCGTTGTCCAGCGCGATCCCCGCGAGCATGAGGCAGGGAACGAAGATCGCCAGGATGTAGCGCCCCTGCCACACCATTCCCTGGTCGGTGATGATGACGGCCTGCAGCAGGATGGGGAGCAGGAGCAGGGCCGCGGAGAGGAAGATGGTGGCGACGCGGTAGCGGCCCCTGCCGTAGATGATTCCCGCGAGGGCGGTGGCAAAGAAGACCGCGGTCCAGAGCGCCATGACGCCGGTGGGGGCGTCCAGCTCGAGCCAGCCGAACTGGCCGATGTAGCCGTGCATAAAGAGGAATGTCTTGTCGAGCATAATTTCAGCCCCGGCATCAAAGCCCAGTCCGGCGCCGTCGAAGGGCTTGCTTGCGAGACTGTTGTGGCTGGCGACCCACCAGAGCGCGTAGGCACATGACAGGCCAATGACCGCGGCTCCGGCCCACACCGCCGGCCGGCGCAGCAGGGCCTTGAGTTCGGCTGCGGTGCCGAGGATGAGGACAGCGACGACGACGACCAGCAGCCAGAGCAGTGAGAGAGCCTTGGTATTGGCGAGCAGCGCGGCCGCGACGGTCGTGGCGACCACCGGAACCACGAGGGCGCGGCCCTGCAGGGATCCCTTCAGGAGGAGCAACAGATTCGCCGCAATGGCTGCCGTTGTCCCGTATTCCAGGCTGTTGGGGTTGACGGAGCCGCTCAGGAAAAGAGTCATCGGGGTGACGGCGGCGGCCAGGGCCAGGATGGCCCATTTGCTCCGCGGCAGGCGGGACAAGGCGGAGAACGCCAGTGCCAGGAAGATGCTCGTCAGGAGAGCGCTCACGAGCCGCATGCCATAGACGGCTTTGAAACCGCTGGTCAGCAGCGAAGGCCAGCCGACAGCGGCATAGTAGACGGGGTTGTACAGGCCCGCGGTGGTGAGCCCCGAGACTATTTCGGTGGGATCCCCGGGGATGGCCGGCGAGCATTTCGGGGTGGCCGCGACATTCCGCACAAAGCACGTGATTTGGTTCGTGTGCTCAATATAACGGGGAACCTGGACGGCCAGGAGCGGACCGCCCTCGCCGGTCTGGGCGCCGACCAGTTCACCGCGGACCACGGCGGCAGCCTTGACGATGTGGGCAGGTTCGTCGGGGATCGATGAGATCGGCGACGCCAGCGCCCAGCCGGAGCTCATCACAAAGATGACGAGCAGCGGCCACCAGAACCATCTGGCACCGGGGTTGCGGTCCGGTGGACTCAAGATGGCGTGCTGCAAGGTGCGGTCTCCTCAGGGAAATTGCGGGCAACGTCCGTTCTGCTGACGGGACTGCCTCAGGTCATGGCTCTATGTAGTCTAAGTCAATCCGGGGCACCGGTTGCTCAGAGAACCAGGGCCAGGGTGCGGGGAAGGTAACCCTCACTGGGTTTCATTCCGGTTCCTGAATACGCCCAGAGGGAGCCGTCCGGCCGGCGGGCGACCAGATCGGGGGTCTTGTCGCCATTGAGGTCCCAGCCGTTGAGGATCCGGTCGTAGACGCTCCAGCCGGTTCCGATCCGGATGGTGGCGCCGGGCTTCCCGCTGCCGTCCCCGGGATAGAGCCACAGCGTGCCGTCGGGCCTGCGGGCCAGAAGGTCGTTCTTCCCGTCCGCGTTGAAATCGCCGGTGCCAATGAGCTGGTCGAAGGCATCCCAGCCGTAGTCCCCGACCTTGACTGCACCCTGGTAGCCGCTGTTGTTCGCATCGATTTTCCCGGTTCCCTTGTAGAGCCACAACGAGCCGTTGGGCTTCCGGGCGAGGAGGTCGTTCTTGCCGTCGCCGTTGAAGTCTCCGACGCCGGTGATCGTGTCGAAGACCTCCCAGCCCGCCAGACCGATCTTGGTCGCGCCGGCGTAGCCGTTGCTGCCCGAGTCCACACGCCCGGTCCCCGCATACAGCCACAGCGTCCCGTCCGGTTTCCTGGCCACGAGGTCGTTCTTGCCGTCGCCGTTGAAGTCTCCGACACCGGCGAACGCATCGAAGGCGTTCCAGCCGTAATCGCCAATCCGCTTCGGGGTGCCGTAGGCCCCGGCCCCGTTGCCGGGGTAGAACCACAGTGTTCCGTCGGGTTTGCGGGCCAGCAGGTCACCCTTTCCGTCCCCGTTGAAGTCCTGGACGGCCACGAGCGCGTCGAAGGTACCCCAGCCGTAGTCCCCGATTTTCCGGGCCGTCTGGTAGCCCTGGTCCTTCATGGCGGTTCCTGCGTAGAAATAGACGGCCCCGGTGGGGTCGCTGGCCACGAAGTCGGCCATCCGGTCGCCATTGGCGTCCCCGGTTCCCACGATGTCGTTGTAGATTCCCCAGCCGGAACCTATCTGGCGTCCGTTGACCAGGACGGCGCGGCCGGTGTTGGAGTAGAGCCACAGGGAGCCGTCAGGCCGCCGGCCCGCGAGATCGTTGGTGCCGTCGCCGTCGAAGTCCTGGATGGCGATGAGCTGGTCAAAGATCTGCCAGCCGTAGTCGATCTTACGTGCCGTGCCGGTCTGGCCGGTGCCGGTCCCCGAATAGAGATACAGGCTTCCGTCCGGGGTGCGGGCTGCAAGGTCGGGCTTTCCGTCGCCGTCGAAATCCCTGACGCCGAGGAGACTGTCAAAGGCGTCCCAGCCGAATTCCCCGATCCTGACGGCGGGACGGTAGCCCTCGTCGGTTGCTGACACCGTACCGGTGCCGGCATAGAACCAGAGTGAGCCGTCCAGTTTCCTGGCGACAAGATCGTTCTTTCCGTCGGAGTTGTAGTCACCCACGCCGAGGACCCGGTCGTAGATTCCCCAGCCGGAACCGATCCGCCGCCCGGCCAGATACTGTCCGGCGCCGTTGCCGGGGTAGAACCAGAGCTCGCCGTCGGACCTGCGCTGGATCTGGTCGGCCTGGCCGTCGCCATCGAAATCGCCGGGTGCCACGAGCCTGCGTGTCGGATCAGTCGGGACCGGCGGTGCTGGCGGTGCTGGCGGTGCCGCCGGGGCCGGCGGGGTACTGCCCGTGGCGAAGCGCTGGAGGCTGGTGTAGTCGCCGTTCCAGACGTTGGAATCACCGGTGCCGCCGGCGAAGGGTCCGGACTCGCTGTACTGCCAAAAGCTGAAGTTGGCCCAGCTGGAGGGCAGAGCGCCCGGACTGTCGGTGGCCGAGCCCGGCCAGCGCGCGATCCACAGCGGCCAGTCGCCGAAACCGGTAGGCCCGCCGGTGCAGTAGTTCCACCACGAGGTGGTGGTGTACATAACAGGCAGCCGCCCGGTCAGTGCCTGCATGGTGCTGCCGAAGTCGTTGGCCCAGGACGTCAGCTGGGCGGGTGTCATGTCGTAGCAGGTGTTGCCCTGGTAGTAGCCATTAATCGTCTGGCCGGCGTAGGGGTTGCCTTCAAAATCGAGAACGGGAGGCAGGGTGTAGCCGTCGGCGCTCCAGCCGCCGCCGTTTTGGACGAAGATCCGGGCCTGGTCGGCGCCGGAGGAGGCCGCGGGGTTGGCGAAATGGTAGGCGCCGCGAATCATGCCAACGGCCCTGGACCCCAGGTACTGGTCGCTGAACGTGCTGCTGGTGAAGTAGTTTCCTTCGGTGGCCTTGATGTAGGCGAAGCGGGCGCCCATGTTCCACTCGGTCTGCCAGTTGATGCCGGCCTGGTACTTGCTGACGTCGAGTCCCTGTACGCCGTAGCTCGGCATCCACGTGCCTTGCGTGGTCAGGGCCTCGGTGGTCGCAGTCTTGGCCCCGGTCGGTGATGCCGCGGCGCGCGTTCCCTGCCCCATCTCGGCGCCGCCGGCCTTGGTGGCCTCAGCCATGGCAGCCCGGTAAGCCTCTGACGTTTTGTCAACCGTTGGCTGGGCCGTGCTGGCCGTCGGCGTGGGTGCCGGCGTCACGGTGGACAGGGCGGGAGCCGGCGAAGCCGGCGCTGTCGTTGCGGTCGGGGTTGCCGTGGGCGTCGGCTCGACGGCGACCGCGGGGGCGGCCATGGCCGGTCCTGCGATGAGGGAGGCAACCAGCAGCGCGACTCCGACATGGCTGCCGAGGTGACTGGTGGGGGGAAGTAGGGTCCGCTTCATTTTCCGCTCCGGGACAACACGCTCATGGCAGTGTCATAGTGATCTCGCGCCCCGCAAAATCAGCACGATGCTGTCCGGGATCTGAGAATGTCTGACTTGTCGCGCTCACCCTAACACCGCAGCTTTAGCGGAACCAGAGTTTCTGGTGTTACTCGTGTGAAGATTGTGGTGGATCGCGTTGCAGGTTTTCCACATGCGGCCCGGGCGGCCCTTGTCCGGCGGCCTGCCCACCCTTAGCTTTAACCCAATTGCAAAGCCCCGGAAACAGGGCAGCAGGCAGTCATATTGGGGGCCATTGTGGAGGCTGTACGCATTGTCGAGGACGAAGTCCGCGAGCTGATCCGCCGCCGCGGCCTGGACCCCCTGAGGCAGGCCGGCGAAGTCCGCCGCCTTGTCGAGGCAGCCGTCGTGGATTACGACGAACGGGCCCTGCTGGCACCCCTGCCTCCCATCGGCCCGCTGGAAACTGCCCGCAGGTTTGTCTTCGACGCCGTGGCAGGGTTCGGGGCCCTTCAGCCCCTGCTCGACGATCCGGCCATTGAGGAAATCTGGCTGAACGCCCCCGACGAGATCTATGTGGCGCGGAACGGCGAATCCGAGCTGACCTCGGTCTCGCTCACGGAGCAGCAAGTCAGGGACCTCGTGGAACGGATGCTCAAGAGTTCCGGGCGCCGCTTGGACATGTCGTCTCCGTTCGTGGATGCGGCGCTGCCCCTGTTTATCTACCCCCCGGCCCGCTACAGGCCTGGAATTCAGGCAAGTCATTGTCAGTTACTGTCAGCCATTGGACCCAACAATGGTGTCGTTGGCAAATACTCGAGCCAGACAAGGAGTACAACGGCCAGTCCTGATTACTTTCGAGCATCAACGAGTTACAGCAACTTTTGCCATGTTAGAGAGGTCCAGACAGCGTCCATGCCGGCAGCCGGCAGCTAGAGCCCCGCCGAGCTCGCTCCTGTCCAACATGTCGACGAAGGTGCTCAGTCCGTCAAGGACACCCGGAGCCTCCGCAAACGATCCGTCATCATCACGCCAGCGAAGACTCACAACAGACAGCACTACTGCGGCTACCGTCTGCCAGGATCTGCCCTGCGAGGAACCGGAGCTCTGAGGACGAGTACTGCCTACCGTCCCTACTCGTCGGGGCGTTAGGCAGCCACCGACTGCGAGCCTCTGCTCTAGGTGAGTTCTTGAAGGATCTCGGCGACCGTGAAGAAGGGAAACGTGCTCGGAACATACGCGGCCGGAACCGGCCGGCGGGTCACGAAGGCCGCCCGGACCTCGTATGCATCAGACGAATGCCGTTCTGGCAATTTCAGCGCAGCTGCCACTTCCGCGGCATGTGGGGCCAGATCGTCAAGCTTTCGTTTCAACTGCCCCTCGTAGGACCGCTTCTTTTCATCCAAGAAGAATGTGTCCAGATGACGACGAACTTCTGGTGTTGCATGAACACTGACCGGATCCTTCGCCTCCAGCAGCCAAATTGTGTTGTCACCAGGACGACCGGCGACGACATCGATTTCTGTCGCAAGGGTGGGGAGATTCAGCCGCTTCGCCTTCGTCTCTTTAATGTTGCTTTCGACACTCCACCCGCGCTGAAGCAAGAGCTCCGCGAGGTCGTTTTCGAGCGCCGTGTTCTTGGCGTCTCGAAAACGAGACAACGCCGTGTCGAGCGCTGCCGGCGGGGTTGGTTGGCTCCACGGCAATTGGCCTTGGTCGAGATACTGCTTATAGACGCCTAAAGAGGCAAGCAAATAGTGAGGAGCCACCACGTATTCTTCTGAACCTAATAGTGGAAGCGGCTGGATGAGAAGCCTGCGTTTCCTCGTCCTGGCGTGCCACGGTCGCCATTCGTCGCTCTGGAACGCGCTCTGAAGGCTTGTAAGCATGTCCAGAGCAGCTGAAATACGGGCTGGACCGTCGGGTTCGGTACCCAGCGTCGACAGCTCCACAACCCTGTCGACGAGCTGCTGCCTAGAGGCTATGGCCACATCGACGCCCTTTTCATTCAATTTCCAATGGGCGAGGGAGTAAAGGGTGGTGTAAATGTCTTGGGACGAAGCGCCAAAAGCGTTCAGCATCTGCTGTTCCAGAGCGCCCTGCAACGCCGTGTCGGGTTCAGTTTCGGGCCAGCTGTCATCAAAGAGCCGCTGCCGTGCCAGAGCCTCGCTGAACGAGCGCACGTCCATATCGTACGTGCGTCGGCCGTCACCTTGGGCGGCCGACCCCTGTGCATAGCCCTCGATAGTGATCTCGAAGGAGTCACTGATCTTGATCGCTGATGGCGTCAGCTGATTATGCACATTTTCGCTGCGCATGGTGGCTTCCAAATATGCGTTGGCGGCAGCGAGTATTTCTCCCCATGCCACATCATCGGGCACAGAAGATCCGGTCGGGTTGAACCTCAATGCAGCCTCAACCGCGATCTCGTTACAGCGGCGTATGGTGATACTCTCAGCCAGCGTTTGGGTTGTCAGTTCGACAGGATCCCAATCAAGGTCCAGAGATCGGGCAGATTCGTTGATGTCCCTGAACCGACGGTTGTAGTGATCTACCGACCGCTCTAGCTGTTCCATTCCGAACAGCACCAGTTGGTCGGCAGCGTATTCGCTGAGTCTCCCTTCTAGCAGCCGCAGAGCAACCACCGCAAGAACGTCACGATCCAACGCCTTTGCCTCGTCGCCGCTGTATAGACCGGGCATTACACCCTGCTGATGGACGCCTTCGGCGACCAGCCGATCAACAGCGGAAAGATATGCCCGATCAACGCTTACGGGTGATGGCAGATGATTTCGGGTCGTCGGAGTATCTACGACATTCAAGGTCATCGTCGGCTTTGCCGCCCGCCACTCCTTTGCCACACGGGTTGCTTCGTTCTCAGGGACTTGGCACCCGATGAGCAGCTCGTGCATGGCTGTTGCCATCTCGTTTCTTATTACATTCGGGTCGTTGTTTCCAAGATCGAGGAACTTGTCGAACGAAACCTCCACCACGGAATGCGCGATCTTGGTTTGGCCGTGTTCTTGGATGCGGACCTCAGAAGGCCAAAGGAATCGGTCTCCTGGCTTGTCGCTTTCAGCGATTCGGAGAGTCAGCACGTGGCCACCGAGCCCGGTGTTGGCATGGGCAGCGACCCACGCATCGTCCACACCGCGTATGCCGAATGCCAGCGAGCCGGAAAAATAACTGAGGAGTTGCCGGTGGTCCCTATTGTCCCATGCCTCGTCAGCGGAGGAGATGGCGACAGGAACAGGACCCAGATGTACCGACCAGCCTTGAATCGAGGGGCGGTCATGCTGCAAACCGCTAACTGACCCCTTTACAAAGGAGCTGCCGGACACGGACCTTGCAGCCGTCCAGCGATATACCTCTGTGGGGCCCCCTGCCCTAATGCGACCAGGACCAGCAGTTTCCCTCAACGCTGGAAGGCCCAAGGTGGCTAAAGATTCTTCTGTCGGCGTCCACGAGGCAGCTCTGAGCCACTCCTCCTCACCCCAATGGGGTTCTATTGACATGAACGACGGTGCCTTGCCTCCCGAGAAGAAGCTCTTTCCGTTGGCCCTCCACCACTCCCAAAAGTTGATTGTCTCGAAACCAAACATCTCGGGGAGGTCTGCTCGGATCAAATCCCTGCAGAAGTTCAGCAGATCGCGCTCATGATCAGCGGAGGTCGCAGCTGGATGCCTGGTCCGGTCATGAATGTAGGGGTTGAACTCAGCTGCGTACGGCGACTCCTCCAAAGGATCTGGCGTGGCCGCCGGCACGGGGGCTGCCGATGAGGTCACCGCCTGGGCAGTAGGCCACGGAGCAGCTGCAGAGGCAGCGGGAACCGGCACCGGTTTTTCCCCGGCTTCCACGGAGGCTACAAAGCGCTCCGGGTCCACACCTGCAAAACCAGCCAGCGACTCTTCCGGTTCGATCGCATCGCAGGCATCGTTTACGGCCTCCACGACGGCGTAGCTGCCATCGTAGCTTCCCGGATCACCCAGATCCACCGGCTTTGAAACGAAGCCGGTGCGCGCACTGCCGTATCTCCAAACGGCGCTGTCACCGGTAATCCGGACCCAGCCAACGAACTCGCCCTGCTCAAAGAGTGCTACCGGCTCGGCAGCCCCGCGGATGGGTATGAACGCGATCCGCTGATTGCATTCGTGGTAAAGCGATTCAAGTGCAGTGGAGGACAGCAATGCCCTGAGCGTGGCGATCTTGTCCACTGACTGGTCCTTTGAGCGGCGCGGCCCTTGCGGGATTTTCGCCTAATCGTAGCCGCCCGCCGCCGGCACTGTGTCGAGCGGCCAAGTTGCTACGTGCCCAGTTGACCCCGGGGGATCTAGGGGACGGCGGTCAAGTTCCCCTCCGGAACGAAATGGGAGGGCGCATCGGCGGCTTCCTGGACGACGCTGAGGTTGTCGGCCGTCGGGGCGAACCGGTAGCTGGTCTTCCGGTCCGTGGTGCTTGCTACCGAGCTGGTCAGGGCCACGGCGGAGAGTTTCGGTGACGCCCAGGCACCGGCTTTTACACCGGCAGGGGCCGCCGGGGCGCTGCCCAGGGCAGCGGCGCCGGCGATGAGATACCGCGTCGAATTCCGCCTCGAGGCATAAACGGCGGAGTGAAAGTCACGCCCGGTCCGTGGGGCGTCGGCCGCGCTTTCTGCCCGCTTGCCAACCGGGCACCGACGCGGTCAGGGCCGCCGCTCTCTCGGAATCGAGCTCACCGCGGCGCAGCTTGAACCGCTGGCTGTGCAGCCAGATGCCAAGGACGTGTTCTTCGCCTGTGATGATGGCTTGGTGCCGCGGCCAGTCGTTGCCGGCTGCCCGGTACGCTTTCAGTTTCGCCAGACGTTCGTGCCACCTCGCGTCATCCGCTTCGACGCGAGGCTTTCCTTCCCTTCTCTGTCGGTCGTGACCGCCGAGACCTGCCCCGGCACCCCGATCATCGGGTGATGAGCCTGTCTGGATTGATTGGCGGACGCGCATCGGTGGAGAAAATCCGAAGCTTCACTCCCGGGGCTTCGACCTGGCAGTGCCGCTGGACCTTTTCCGGGTTGAACTGCTGTCGGCCGTGATTGTCCAGCACGCAGACGTATGCCAGGGGCGCCGTGGCGTCCGGATGCTTGACCTTGAATTCGGCGAGCAGCAATGAGAGTTTGTCGATGTCGCGGATGAGGGCTTTCGTGTCGAGGCCGCTCTGCGCGGAGGCCCCGATCTTCAGTTCGCTGATCACGGCGAGGTCCCGCAGCAGCCCAAGTCCCGATTCATCGGAAGCTTTGCCCAGCCGGTTCGCGTAGTGAGGCATCATGATGCCCGGACGGATGGTCACCACCACATCAGGACGGACCTCACCGCCCCCGACTCTGGCCTTTAGCGGCGACGGTGTGAAATCCAGGATCTTGATGAGGGGCTCACGGGCCACGCGGTCGATGCCGAACTGGGAGATCAGGTAATGCGCAAACCAGGCCTGGTAGGAGGGCTCTCCCGCCCAGAAGTGTCCGCAGGTCTGGGCGAACACTGTCCATGCTGCTTCGAACTTATTGGCGATCTGTTCCGTAGAGGCGTTCGTCGTCATGTGTGCACTCTACTTACAAGAAGTGCCATGAAACGGTATGTCTCGCTTCACGCCTAGTCGAGGTGAATAGCCTGAAAGTCCGTGAAGTTCAAGGACGACCCGGTTGAAGCCCGCCGCTTCCGGCACCGAGTCATCGCCAGGCATGGCGGGCCGGCTTGCCGGCGTCGGAGAGGCCAGCACACCATGCGTAGGACGGCTCTTCCCACAGGCCCGCTGCCTCGGTCATGCTCGGTGAATCTTCTTGGGGACTTCCAAAATGCGGAATATCTCATCACCTCCCGGTGACACGGGCGGCGCGCCGGAACACCCAGCGTTTGAACGCGTCGTTGACCTTCCCGTCGGCCTGCTCCAAATCCGCTTTGGTCTGGTCAGCAGGGTTTTCACGCTTTCATCACCCTGGCGTTCTTGGAAGGTCCGACCGGAGCGCTACGGTGGGGGCATGGACTGGGACTTGACGTTGCAGGAGTGGGCGGAGGAACTGACTTACGCACTGGCAGCTGGCCCTGGCGCGTGGGCCATGATGACGGTGGCCACACACAAGACCGCAGCCGCAGGCCAGGAGGTAGTCGAGACTGCCAGGGATGTTGTGGCCGCCGCAGGACTCCCGGTCATCGAGCTGGACGCTCGATGGGTCGCAGCCGATCCGGGCCTGCTGCCCTCGGAGGCTGGCTACGTGATCTTGCACGACGTCGGCCTCCCGCTCAGGGTCGCGGTGCCAGTGCTCATTGGAGGGTTCCAGCATCTGGTCGGGCGAGGGCTGCTTGTGGGAATCCTTGTAATCGGGTCGCCCGCCGGCATCAGAGCCCTAAGGCAGGAACCATCCATGGGATTCATCAGCCGCGCCGAAGTCCTTGAGGTCTGATGCCGGAAGTACTGCTGGAGTGTCTGGAGGAACCGGGGACGCGCGTCTACTGGCACAAACGGTGCTGGCCTCCGGTGCAGGAGCTGCTGGGGTCAGGAGTAGGTCGGCGGGTGCGCCGGCGCCTGTGAGATCGGCGCAGGCAGCTGCTGCACTGCCTTAGCTTGGCCTGGCCAGTGCCCGGGGATAACACCCCCGGGGATGGCGATCGGCAGGGCGTCTATTTTGACCAGGGCGCGGTGAATGCTGACGCTGACCATGATGGAGCCGGCAAATGCTATGGCGAAGCCCACGAGGGCTAAGAACATGGGTCCGCTTGAAGTCGATGATCCGCCCATCGTGCCGATAAGCATGAAGCCGGCCAGACCGGAGCCGCCGATGGCCATGAAAGTCCCGGCGAAAAAGATCCCGGCTGAGCGCTGAAACGGCAGGTGATGTCCTTTGCGGTCGCGAATGTGCCGACGTTAGAGTACAGCGGTGGGGGCGCCAGACGACGCAACAGGCTGTGGAGCGCCGGACGTTGCGGCAGAATCGTCGTATGTGCGGACGCTATGTGACGAGCAGGGCCACCGGAGACCTCATGGGCCACTTTGAGGCCAAGGAGGTTGAGGGGAGCCCGCCGCCAAGCTGGAATGTTGCACCTACCCAGGACGTCCCGATAATCGCCGAGAGGCGTGACAATGATGAGCTGGAGCGGCGGCTGATGGTCGATCGGTGGGGTCTGGTGCCGTCTTGGGCGAAGGACATCAAGATCGGCTCCCGACTCGTCAATGCGCGCAGCGAGACAATCCTGGATAAATCGTCATTCCGGAAGGCGGCCATCACCCGCAGTGCCCTCATCCCCGCGGAAGGATATTACGAGTCTCAAAAGACCGAGGACGGAAAGAAGATCCCGCATTATCTGTACTCCGAGAAGAACGACCTGCTGGCTTTCGCGGGGCTCTACAAGTTCTGGCCAGACCCTTCATTGCCGGAGGATGACCCGCAGAAGTGGCTGCTCAGCTGCACCGTGCTGACAACGACCGCACACGCCCGCGGATGGACGCCTCGGCTCTAGTTCTCCCCCCACCACGAGGCGGCTGGGTGACGACAACGAGACTTGGAGCCGCGGGGCCGGATCAAGGCGTTGACGAACCCCGGAATGGGGAAGCTACCGTGTACCGGCAAGCGAAGGGTGCGGAAATGCCGGGTCGGCATGGTGTCTCCACTATTTCCATTTCCGTAGAGGCTCGCAATAAGTAACAATGGGGAGCCATGGCGTGTGCATAAGTTGTGGATATGCTGTGGATAGATTTTCTGGCACGGCCAGTAAGTGAGGTGGGGGGCAATGTTTGAGGCCAAGGACATAGCGGAATGGTTTGTCAATTGGGCGCACGCTGGCGAAGAGCCGTCTGATGTGACGAACCTAAAGCTGCAGAAGCTGCTGTATTACGCTCAAGCGCACCATCTGGGCCAGCACGAGATCCCCCTCTTTGGCGACAGCATCCAGGCGTGGTCTCATGGTCCCGTCGTCCCCTCGGTATACCGCGCGTACAAGGCCTACGGATCCAACCCCGTCCAGTCCGTGGACCCCACTTTTTCGTGGGAAAAATTCCCGCAACCGGCGATGGAATACCTCGCAACGGTTTGGAATACGTACGGTCAGTACTCCGCGTGGCAGCTGCGCAACATGACCCATTCGGAGAAGCCTTGGGCATCCCACTTCGACGCGGACAAGCGTGGGGTCGAGATACCCAAGGAATCCATGTTGGTTGCCTTCCGGCCGTTCGGTGGCTAAGGGGAAAGACCGCCGCCCAGCGACTAGTGCGGCCGCAGCGAACACGAAGTTCACGATCAGCCCGCCGACAGACTTTGATAAAGAGCACCCAAAGTTTTGCTTCCGACACGTTCAGGACGGGTACGACCCAAAGAATCTCCCCAGCGACAAGCAGATCGACCTCATCCTCCAACTGCAGACGTTGTCATCGCTGAGCTGGCAACAGATCAAGTTGGCCCCCCGCCAGGGTCTCGGAACCGAGTTCATCCCCGAGGGACAGATCCGCGCCCCGCGCCCGGTCGCCTTCGAAGAAGAGGCCAAGTTCATGTTCTTTCGCTACTCGGGCAAACTTCCTATGGGAGGCGTCAGGGTGCGTGACGTTTTCCACGTGCTCTGGATCGCCAAGGACTTCAGCGAGCTGTACGACCACAGCTAATATCCGTCCCAGCGCCCTACCCTCAGCGCCGGGGAGAAAGCGGGCGAGCCGGAGCGGCTGCCGGCCCAAAGCCGTGGTGCGCCAGTTGTGGACCAAGAAGTCTCCGAGCTGCTTCTCCATCTGGAAGGCGAGCTCGTCCTCCCCGTCCTTGGCGGTGCCTACACGAGGGGCTGGGCCGCCTGGTTCACTAGGCCACCGCAGATCAATTCATTGCGCAGCCGCTATGATTACGCAATGCTATTGAGCATTCCGGATCTGGCAAAGCTGCTCGGCGTCGCAGAGAGCCGTGCCCGCGTCTTGGTGGCGTCAGGACGAATCCCGGGTCAGCGCGTCGGTGGGCGCTGGCTCGTCGATGAAGTGGACGCAGGCAATTACCGCAAGGCTGCTGCAGGAAGACCCCTCACGGAGCACAACGCATGGCAATTCATCTGGGCGCTCCCTCGCCCTAAGGGCGTTCCGGGCCTGGGGCTGGATGCTGTCGAGCGACACCGGCTCGATCGCCGTCTTAGACGGTTCCACGAAGCGGCAGATCCTGTTGCGTTTATCGTATCGCTGCTCGCGCGGCGGGCCGACAAGGTTTTGTTGTCGGCCAATCCAGAAGATCTTTCCGCACTAAGGCGAGACGGCCGCCTTCGGCTGGCCGGCGTTTCGCACTCTAACTCCGGACTGCTATCCGGTTTCGAGCTCGAAGCCTATGCAGCTCGGCGCGACCTGCCCGATCTCATCAATGACTGGTTCCTGCTACCTGCCAAGCCCGGAACACGACCGAACGTCATTATCCGCACGGCCAATGTCATACCCGACGAAATTCCGCATCTCGCTTTGGCGGCGGACTTGGCTGAACGTCCAGGACCCCGAGAACAGCAAGCTGCGTTGGAGATCATCAGCGGCCTTAGGGGCACCTGAGCATTGCCCCTCCCCGAACGGCAATAGGATCCTCAGGAGAGTCCTGTTCCTCCCCGCCTGCGCGGCCTCAATGACCACGCATCTGGGGGCCATTGCGAGCAGGAACGAAGCGAAGTGAAAGGTCACAACCGAACCTCATCGCGTTGATGTCCGTTGTACACGGAATCGCGGCCAGCAAAACGGAACGAACAATTTTCCTGCGACGTCTCGGGGATTCGGGGCAGCTATTTGGCTTCAGGGTCGATGGACAGCCTGGTTCTGGTACTGCCTCTTGAACTTCCTCGGCGGTGAGCTTTGTTCGGCGGCGGGCCGGAACCGTCAGAGAACAAATCCCGCACGTCCACATCCAGGACATCAGCAATGTCCCAAAGACGCTCGTATGCGACGCTCTTCTTCCCAAATTCAATACCGATGACCATGTTTCGGCTCAAGCCGGCCTCCAGCGCCAACGACATCTGAGTCAGCCCCTGCGACATTCGGATCTCACGGATCCGCGATCCAACCTGCTTGCGGCGTTCCAGCCAACGCTGAAGACGAGCCGGCGGCGTCTGGGAAGGTCTAATGGGCACACCTCATGCCACTAGACTAAGACAAGTTTGTCAGCTCCACTAGTGAGACATTGGAGCAAGTGAGATATAGATCACCAAAAAATCGAAAGACGCTCCCATGGCCATTTCAGTCCTGCTCGACCTAAACCAGGTCGTATCCGTACCCGAACTCAAGCACTTTCTCAGCTACCTTCCGGCCGACTTCGACACCACCGAAGATTTGCGCATGAGCATCCATGCCGATGGAACCCCAAGTTTTCTTGAAATCCCGTTACCCGTGCCCGGACTGCGGGATTAGCGATAGCGCCACAATCGAAATGGACAAAAACCTGCTATCGCTGACCGATGCGACGACGGGGAGCTTTGCGGTGCGGACCTCATCCGGGACCTTGTACGCAATACACCTGGATTCGCCCCGCGAAGTCGTGAGGCTCCACAGAGACCGGCAACCCGTGCCGCGATACGCCCATCTATCGGCAGCAGACCTCCGCCGCGACGGTAAGCCCATCAGGCTCCTCGAAATCATTGAGATGCAGGTAGGGCGATGTGGTTCGAGGTTACGTCCCGTGGAGTGGTGTAGATCTCAGCAGTTACGCGTTGCTCCGGCAACGTAGTGAGCCATCGTGCGATGGTC
>NZ_MQTS01000101.1:5526-40941 GCF_020532825.1 Arthrobacter sp. SO3 | reverse complement strand
GACCTCGCCTACGCAGCCCACGCACCCCGCATCCTCAGCACCCCCCAGGCCGCTCACGGCCGCCCCGCAACCTTTGCGCCCCCGCGACGGAGCTCCGCCGACACTCCAGCGGTTGACACCGCCGCCCTGCCCGCCCCGGCCAGGATCTCAGGCCGGGAATGGGCGCGGTTCCTGCGCCGCCTGCTGCGGGGCACAGATGCCCTGCTGGTCACCGTCTCCGTCCTCGCAGGACTCCTCATCCACATCGAGGGCGGCGGCCAGCCTTTCGCGGGGACCGTCACGGACCTCTACGGGATCCTCATCGGAGCGGTCCTCGGCGTGCTGTGGATCGCAGCCCTGGGCCTCTACCGGACCAGGGACCCGAAGGTCCTGGGAGCCGGGGCCAGTGAATACAAGCGAGTGGCCGCCGCCAGCAGCGCGGTCTTTGGATTGCTCGCGGTCGGCCTGGTGGTGTTCCGGGTCCAGCCTGCTTCGGCCTTCCACCTGGTGTCCCTCCCGCTGGGCCTTGTCCTGCTGCCGGGCAGCCGGTGGATCGCCCGCCGCTGGTACAACAAGCGGCAGGCCCAGGGGCAGTACCTCGTCAGGGCGATCGTCATTGGCCAGACCGAGGACGTGCGCTACGTACTCAAGCGGATCGCCCGGAAATCCAATGCCGTGTACGAGATTCTTGGAGTCGCGCTGCCTGGCGGGCGGCGGGGGACGTCGTTCGACGTCGATGGCCGCCGGGTGCCGGTTCTCTCCTCCACCGATGACGTCGTCCGGACGGTCGGCCTCTGCGGCGCGGAGGCCGTCATCGTGGCAGGCCCCGTCCCGGGCGGCAACCAGTACATCCGCGAACTGGGCTGGGGGCTGGAAGAACATCAAGCAGAACTGGTGCTGGCCTCGTCCCTGACCAACGTCGCCGGACCCCGGATCCACTGGCGTCCGGTGGAAGGGCTGCCGCTGATGCACGTGGATGTGCCCCGTTACAGCGGCGCCAAACATGTCTGCAAGCGGCTGCTGGACATTACCGTGGCCGCTGCCGCCCTGATCCTGCTGTCGCCGCTCTTGCTCGTCCTGGCGGTCATCGTCAAGCGTGACAGCCCGGGACCCGTCCTGTTCAGGCAGGAGCGGGTGGGCAAAGCGGGGAAGCCATTCCGGATGCTCAAATTCCGGTCCATGGTGACAGATGCCGAAGCCGTACTGGCCGCGCTCGGGGCCCAGAACGACGGCGCCGGCGTCTTATTTAAAATGCGCAACGATCCCCGGGTGACCCGCTGCGGACGTTGGATGCGCCGATACTCGCTGGACGAACTGCCCCAGTTCTGGAACGTCCTATCCGGAGAAATGAGCCTGGTCGGACCCCGCCCGCCGCTGCAGCGCGAGGTCGGCGGCTACGAGCGGCACACGCACCGACGGCTGCTGATCAAACCGGGGATTACCGGGCTGTGGCAGGTCAACGGCCGTTCGGACCTGCCGTGGGATGAGGCCGTGCGCCTGGATCTCTACTACGTCGAAAACTGGTCAATCATGGGCGACGTCATCATCATATGGCGCACCTTCAGGGCTATTTGCGTGCCTGCCGGCGCGTACTGACTGAGTGAGGAAACACAATGAATGAAACACGTTCAGGGTACTCCCGCGGCCTGGACCCGGCGCAAGCCGCCGGGCCGCTGCGGGTAGCCGTCATCGGCGCCGGCTACTGGGGCCCCAACCTGGCCCGGAACTTCACCGCAAGCCCCCACTGGGAGCTCGCCGGAATCGTGGACCTGGACCAGGGCAGGGCCGCCAAACTCGCCGCAGCCCAAGGCCGGGTGCCAGTCTTCAGGTCGATTGACGAGCTGCTGGACACCGCCGACGTCGACGCCGTTGCAATTGCGACGCCGGCCCACACGCACCACGGTATCGCGCTGACAGCGCTGAAGGCCGGGAAGCACGTGCTGGTCGAGAAACCACTCGCTGACAGCCGGGTCAAGGGAGCGGAGATGGTCGAGGAAGCGGAGGAACGCGGCCTGGTCCTGATGGCAGACCACACCTACTGCTACACCCCGGCCGTGCTGAAGATCCGGGAGCTGATCGCCGACGGATCGCTCGGCGAGATCCTGTTCATTGACTCGGTCCGGATCAACCTGGGACTCGTGCAACCGGACGTGGACGTCTTCTGGGACCTCGCACCGCATGATCTGTCCATTCTCGACTTCATTCTTCCCGACGGACTGCGGCCAGTGGAGGTGACAGCCCACGGGGCAGACCCCTTGGGAACGGGCCAGGCCTGCGTCGGGCACCTGACGTTTGCCCTCCCCAACGACGCCATGGCCCACGTCCACGTCAACTGGCTGAGCCCGACCAAAATCCGCCAGCTCGTGGTGGGCGGGTCGCGGCGGACGCTGGTCTGGGATGACCTGAATCCCCAGCAGCGGCTCAGTGTCTATGACCGCGGCATCAGCCTGGACCGGCAGTCACGTTCCGCAGCGGACCGCAGGACCTCTGCCATCTCCTACCGGCTCGGCGACACCTGGTCGCCGGCGCTGCCGGAATATGAGGCGCTGGGCCAGATGGTGGCCGAGTTCGCCAACAGCATCTGGCAGCAGCGGCCGGCCCGGACCAGCGGCGCTTCGGGTCTCCGGGTGCTCTCGGTCCTGGAGGCCGTCAGCGACAGCCTCAGCGCGGACGGGAAAGCCAGCATAGTCGTCGGAAACGAACCGCAAATGGAGGCCAGCAGATGAGCATCCTGCAAGGGGCGCAGGTCCTGGTCACGGGCGGAGCCGGGACTATTGGGTCCACGATCGTGGACCACCTGCTCGACGCCGGGGCCGGCAGGATCGACGTGCTGGACAACCTTGTCCGGGGCCGGCGGGCCAACCTGGACCCGGCCCTCACCAGCGGACGGGTTGAACTCATCGAAGGGGACCTCCGCGACCGGGATCTGGTCCACGACCTCAGTCGGGGCAAGGACATCGTCTTCCACCAGGCGGCCATCCGCATCACCCAGTGCGCCGAGGAACCCCGGCTGGCCCTGGAGGTGCTGGTGGACGGGACCTTTAACGTGCTCGAGGCCGCGTCGGCCCAGCGGGTCGGCAAGCTCGTGGCGGCCTCCAGTGCCTCGGTCTACGGCATGGCGGAGACGTTTCCCACCACCGAACGCCATCACCACCACAACAACGACACGTTCTACGGCGCGGCCAAGTCCTTCAACGAAGGCATGGTCCGCAGCTTCCGCGCGATGTCCGGCCTGGACTACGTGCTGTTGCGCTACTTCAACGTGTACGGGCCACGGATGGACGTCCATGGCCTCTACACCGAAGTCCTGGTGCGCTGGATGGAGCGGATCGAGGACGGGCTGCCGCCCCTCATTTTCGGCGACGGACAGCAGACCATGGATTTCGTCCACACCCGGGATGTGGCCCGGGCCAACATTTTGGCCGCGGGCAGCGGGGTGGACGAGGGGGTGTACAACGTCGCCAGCGGCGCCGAGACAAGCCTGCTGGAACTCGCCGAGGCGCTGCTGCGTGCGATGGATTCGGAGCTCCACGTCGAGCATGGCCCGGAGCGGGCCGTCAACGGCGTCGTCCGGCGTCAGGCGGATACCGCCGCGGCCAGCCGCGACCTTGGGTTCAATGCCGAAACCGGACTCGAGGAGGGCCTGCGCGAACTGGTGGACTGGTGGCGGCCGCTTCGCACGGAAATTGCGGACGCCAAGGTCGGGGGTGCGCGATGACGGTCGGCCAGGACCGGGCCCTGAGCCGGATCAACGTGATGAAGCCCTGGCTTGGGGCCGAGGAAGCGGAGGCCGTGGCCGATGTGATCGCCTCCGGCTGGGTGGCGCAGGGACCCCGGGTGGCGCGCTTCGAGGAAGCCTTTGCCTCCGCGCAGCAGGCCAGCCACGCCGTGGCCGTCTCGAACTGCACCACGGCGCTGCATCTGGCGCTGAAGGTGGCCGGCATCGGACCCCGCGACGACGTCGTTGTGCCATCCCTGTCCTTCATTGCCACCGCCAACGCGGTCACCTATGTGGGCGCCAGGCCGGTTTTCGCGGACGTCGAGGCGGACACCGGGAATGTGTCCGTGCGGACGCTCGCCGCTGCCTTGACGCCCGCCACCCGTGCCGTAATCGCGGTCGACCAGGGCGGGATGCCGGTCGATCTGGATCCGATCCGTGCCCTCTGCGACGGATTGGGCATCACCGTCGTCGAGGACGCGGCCTGTGCGGCGGGCTCCACCTACCGGGGCCGGCCGGTGGGAGCGGGTGCCGAGCTCGCCGCCTGGTCGTTCCACCCGCGCAAAATCCTCACCACTGGTGAGGGCGGGATGCTGACCACCCACAACGCGGAATGGGCGGACCGCGCCCGCAAGCTCCGCGAACACGCCATGAGCGTCTCGGCGAATGACCGGCACGCCTCGGTCCTGGCTCCGGCGGAGGAGTACGAGGAGATCGGGTTCAACTACCGGATGACCGACATGCAGGCGGCCGTCGGGCTCGTGCAATTGGGCCGGCTGGGTGAAGCAGTGTCCCGGCGCCGGGCCATTGCAGACGCCTACCGGAAGGCTCTCGCGGAGGTCGAAGGGCTCCGCTTTAGCGAGGACCCGCTATACGGAACCAGCAATTTTCAGTCTTTCTGGTTCGAAGTCCTGCCGGACTTTGCCCTCGGGCGGGAGGAACTGCTGGAGCGGCTGGCGCAGGACGGAATCTCCGCGCGGCGGGGCATCATGGCCGCGCACCGGCAACCCGCCTACACCGGCAGGAACACCGGCAGGGCGGACCTGTCCGTGACGGAGCGGCTCACGGACCACACCGTCATCCTGCCGGTCTACCACCAGCTGAGCCTGGACGAGCAGTTCCGGGTGATCCATTCAATTCTGAAGGCTGCGGGGAAATCCGATGACTGAACTCCTGCTGATTGGCGCCAGCGGCCTTGCCCGCGAGGTGCTTGCCTGCGTCCGCGAAAACGGCCAGTTCGACGTGGTCGGGGTGCTCGACGATGACGAATCCAAGGCCGGGTCGGCCCTGGACGGCGCTCCCATCATCGGTCCTGCGAGCCACGCCCTCCGTTATCCGGAAGCACGCGTGGTCATCTGCATCGGGCCGGGGAAGGGGCGCGAGCGGGTTGTCGCCAGACTCGCCGGCCTGGGCTTCCCGGGCTACCGCTTTGCCACCGTTATCGAGCCTTCGGTGCGGGTCCCGTACTGCTGCGACATCGGCCCCGGAAGCATCCTGCTGGGAAATGTCACCCTGACCGCCGGGATCACGGTCGGGAGCCACGTTGTGATGATGCCCGGTGTGACGCTGACCCATGACGACGTTGTGGAGGACTTCGCCACCCTGGCTGCCGGCGTTTCGCTGGGCGGCGGGGTGCGGATCGGGCGCGCCGCCTACCTTGGCATGAACTCGTCGGTGCGTGAAGGCACCTCCGTGGGTGCCGGGGCGGTGGTCGGCATGGGAGCTGCTGTCTTGGCGGACGTGCCGGTGGAAGAGATCTGGGTTGGAGTGCCGGCGAAGGCTATTGCCAAGGATCCATTCGCGCCGCGGACAATTCAACAAGCCGTGGTGAGGCACTAAAATGCGCCGCGTCAGGCCGTTCGAGCACACCGGCGCCGCCGAAATAACCGTGGTGGTGCCCTGTTACAACTACGGCCGGTACCTTCCCGAGGTCGTGCAAAGCGTGCTGTCCCAGGAACGCGTGCACGCAAGAGTCATCATTGTCGACGATGCGTCCCCTGATGGGTCCGCGGACGTTGCCGAAGCCCTCGCCGCGGCTGATGCCCGCATCACAGTGGTTCGCCATACGCAAAACCAAGGCCACATCGCCACCTACAACGATGGTCTGGCACGCGTCGAGACGGAGTACGTGGCGCTCCTTTCCGCAGACGATCTGCTGGCGTCTGGTGCGCTGGGCCGGGCGGCGGACCTCATGAGGGCTTATCCGCGAGTGGGGCTGGTTTATGGCATGCCGCTTGAATTCAGCGAGGAGCAGGGACTACCTCACACCAAGGATTCAGGCCGCCGCGGTAGCTGGACCATTTGGAATGGCCGGGAGTGGCTGGGCTGGGCGTGCCGGCGGGGCAGATGCTTCATTCTGTCCCCTGAAGTCGTCATGCGAACCGAAGCCATGCGCCAGGTGGGCCCCTACAACGAGGGGCTGCCCCACTCAGGCGACCTTGAGTACTGGGTTCGCACCGCCGCCGGTTGGGATGTGGGGCGGGTGAACGGTCCGGCGCAAGCCTACTATCGGGTCCACGGCAACAACATGCACCTGACCGCCTTTGACACGATCCAGGTGGACCTGGAACACAGACTGGCTGCCTTCAACGTGCTCTCCACCGCTGAACTCCAGGAACAACTACCGGGTGCCGGCCTGCTTCATCGACTGGCACGGCAGGGAATCTGCCGGGAGGCGCTTCTGTTGGCGGAAAGGAACCTGGACGCGGGTGGCGCCATTGACCTTTCGCTATCCCTCCTGGGTGTGGCGCAGTCAGCTTGCACGGAAGCCGCAGACACGCTGCGAGGCCGATCCGTGAGGTACAGAATCGAGCGGGCCCGACGGGGAGCACGGCCCGGCAGCGTCCAAACCCTCATCGAAGGTACACGACGGCAGCTGGATCGAGTCCGCTGGACCGCATGGCGCAAAGTGGGGATATCGTGAGCCCGGCACAGAGCCCGGACAGTGGCCTCGAGACGGTCAGGACCCGGCTCCGGGGCGGCATAGTCTGGGGCGCCGTCGGGGTCGGCTCTGGAAGGGTGCTCCAGTTCGTCACCACGTTGATCCTGGCCCGCATCCTGGCTCCGGAACATTTCGGCGCGCTGGCCGTTGCTTTGGTGGTACAAACGATTGCCCTGAATATCACCGAGCTGGGAGCAACCGCCGCGCTGGCTCGCGGGGACCGTGACGCAAAGGAAATAGCCCCAACCATTTTCACGATCGGCCTGGTCACGAGTGCCTTTCTCACCGGGGCCGTGTTCCTGGGTGCGCCAGCCCTGGCCGCAGCAATGGGAGATCCCGCCGCGACCCCCGTGGTGCAGATTATGGCCTTCACCGTCCTGCTGGCAGGGCTGTCGGGTGTTCCGGCTGCCATGGTTTGGCGAGACTACCTCCAGCGGCCCCGGGCGCTGGTGGAAGTCGCCGGCACAGCCTGCACCCTGGTGCTGGTCATCCCCATGGCGCTCGACGGGTGGGGGGCCTTCGCGTTGGCCTGGTCGCGGCTGGGCGGCCAACTGTTCACGACAGCCGGGTACTGGCTGATCACCCCGCAGCGTTTCCGCCCAGGTTTCGACCGCAGGGTGGCGGCCTATGTCCTTCGCCTGGGTATGCCATTGGCCATGGCAAACCTGGTGGTCTTCGCCACTCTCAATTTGGACTATATCGTCGTGGGCCGGGAACTCGGAGCTGCGGAATTGGGCGTATATCTCTTGGCCTTCAACCTCGCCAGCCTGCCCAGCAGCTTGATCACTGCAGTGATCCGCACCGTGGCCGTGCCGACCTTCGGGCGCCTGCACAGGGCAGGGCGGCTAGCTGCGGCGGCACCGGGAATGCTGGGAATCAGCGCCTACCTGGCGTTGCCGGTTTCCGCGCTGCTCGTTGGTCTTGCGGAGCCATTGATCCGCGTACTTTATGGACAGGCATGGGCCGGGGCTTCAGTTGCGATGATTGGCCTCGGGATATTCGGGGCCGGTCGAATCCTCACGGAAATGCTCGCCGATCTATGTGTTGGGGCCGGGCGCACGGGTGGCCTTTTTTGGGTCCAGGTGGCATGGTTCGTCACCCTGCTGCCGGCGCTGTTGGTCGGCGCCTCGTTCAGCGGCTTGGCAGGCGTCGGGGCGGCTCAGGCTTTGGTGGTCTGGCTCGTTGTTCTCCCGATCTATTTCCTGCTCGTCCGGAACACTGTCGGAGCCCCGATTGGCGCGATGGTGCTCCGTTGCCTGCCGCCGGCAGTGGCCGCTGCCGCTGCCGGGCTGGCTGGCTGGCTGGTAGCCAATGTCGTGGGTCAACCACTGTTCGCCGTGATTGCTGGCGGCCCCACCGGCGCCGCACTTTACCTGTTGCTGACTCGAAAGTATGCACGGCAGGCGTTGAAAAGCCTGCGGACACTCACCGCCAGTGGTGCGGATGGAGCGCCACTACCAGCCTCCACCGCCGCGCCCCTTAGCCTAGGGAGCTGACAATGCACCCCGCTGACCAACTTCGCGTCCCTTTGGTCGACATCGCCGCCCAACACGCGGAAATAGAACATGAACTGGCCCCGCAACTGCAGGACATCCTGAGGCGCGCCGCGTTTATCGGCGGCAAGGAAGTGGAGCTATTCGAACGACAGTTCGCGGACTTCCTCGGTGCGCGTCACTGCATTGGGGTGGGTAACGGCACGGATGCGCTGGAGCTCGCATTGCGTGGGGCAGGCGTCCGGCCGGGGCAGGAAGTCATCGTGCCGGCCAATACCTTCATTGCCACCGTGGAAGCCGTAGTCCGGATGGGCGCTGTGCCGGTGCTCGCGGACGTTGACGAGGAACATCTCCTCCTGGATCCGGACGCTGTCGCGAGCTCGGTCACCAGCCGGACAGCGGCCATCATTCCGGTGCATCTCTTCGGCCAGGTGGCTCCAGTTGAGCGGTTGGCGGAGATCGCGGTGCGTTGCGGCGCCGTGATCATTGAGGATGCTGCGCAGGCACAGGGTGCAACACGGTTCGGCCGGTCTGCCGGAACATTGGGCCACGTAGCTGCCACCAGCTTCTACCCGGGAAAGAACCTGGGCGCAGCCGGCGACGCTGGGGCCGTGATCACGGACGATGACGGTACCGCCCGCATGGTTCGGCTGCTCAGCGCGCACGGCAGCGAACGCAAATACGAGCATGAAGTCATGGGAATCAACTCCCGCCTGGACACCATCCAGGCGGCCGTGCTGCTGACCAAACTCAAGCGGCTCCCGGAATGGAATGAGCACCGGCGTCAAGCTGCGGCCCTGTACCAGGCATTGCTAGCGGATCTTGGCGCCGTGCGTACGCCTCGGTCCGCCGCAGGGAACTCGGATGTTTGGCATGTTTTTGTGGTCCGGCTCGCCGAGCGCGACAGGGTGGCGGCCTGCCTGAACGAATCTGGAGTTTCAACGGGAGTCCACTATCCGGCGCCCATCCATCACACCGAAGCCTGGCGGCGGCTGGGCCTGGCATCCGGCAGTTACCCCGTTGCCGAAGCGGCCGCCCGGCAGATCCTTTCGCTTCCTATCTATCCCCACATCACTGTCCGCCAGCAGGAGCATGTCGTGGCCAGCCTGCGGGCTGCCGTCGACGGGGGCCAACCATGAGTCGCCCCGGCTTCGGCGACGTCGTCGCAACGACGAGGGCCAGTGGGACTGCTGCTCTTTCACGCCGGGCCGTAGGCCGGACATACCGGCCTCTCGCCAGCCCGCGGGGCGTCGAAACCAACACCCATGGCGCACTCCCGGGAACGGCGGCCGTCCGGCTGCCGCCTGTCCGGCGCAGCGCGCCCCACCTCACGCCGATCCCCGGCACAGGAACCGCCTACGGCAGGAGTGACATGAGTGACATGAGAAACGTGGCCGGAACAGCAGACGTGGCAGCGACCGCAAGCATCGGGAAGGACACCCGGATCTGGCATCTCGCCCAGATCCGGGAAGAGGCGACCGTCGGCGCCAACTGCAACATCGGCCGTGGGGCCTATATCGGTCCAGGAGTCCAAGTGGGAGATAACTGCAAGCTGCAAAATTATGCCTTGGTCTACGAACCTGCCCGCCTGGCCGACGGCGTCTTCGTCGGCCCGGCGGCCGTGCTGACCAACGACCTGCACCCGCGGGCCATCACTCCCGAAGGACGACTCAAAGAGGCGGACGACTGGGAAGCCGTCGGCGTGACCGTCGGCCGAGGCGCCTCCATAGGCGCCCGCGCTGTCTGCATCGCCCCGCTTCGCATCGGCGAATGGGCGACAGTGGCCGCCGGAGCCGTCGTCACGAAGGACGTTCCCGCCTACGCCGTCGTCGCCGGCATGCCAGCGCGGCAGATGGGTTGGGTCGGCGAGGCTGGGCTTCCGCTGAAACAATACGGCAGCGGCATCTGGCTGTGCCCGGCAACCGGTCGGCGCTACCAAGAGATCGACGGGCATCTGATGCCTGGGGAACGTGCTGAGGGGCGGCCTGGAAATGCTGGACAGTAACAAGGTAATCCTGGGCGGCACACCGGTAGACCTCATGGATCCCGAGCCGGCGCTGGAGCGGATCCTCGCAAGGGCGGCCGACGGTAGCGGACAGAAGCCGCTCGGAGTGGCCTCAGTCAATCTCGACCATCTGCACCACTTTGGCACCGGCGGACGCTGGGCGGGAACGTTGCACGCGGATCCATCCAGCACGGTTGACTGGCTCTATCTGCTTGATGGTGCCCCCCTGGTTTCCCAGTCGCAGCGGCTCACCGGGCACCGATGGCCGCGACTGGCCGGCAGTGATCTTGCATCTCCTCTCTTGGCGCAGGCCGAGAAACTGGGGCTACGGGTGGGATTCCTGGGCGGATCTGTTGCCAACCAGCGGCTCCTGGCTCAGAAGATCGCGACCGAACACCCCGGTCTTCGACTCGCAGGCATGTGGTCCCCGGACCGTGAGGAGCTGGCCTCCACCACGGCATCCGAAAGGATTGCCATGGAGATTTCCAGGGCGGGCGTACAGATTCTCTACGTGGGGCTCGGCAAACCGCGCCAGGAACTCTGGATCGACCGGTACGCAGGACTTACCGGGGCGGCCGTCCTGCTGGCCTTCGGGGCAGCTGTGGACTTCCTAGCCGGCAGGGTCCAGCGGGCACCCCAGTGGTTCTGTGAGCACGGTCTGGAGTGGGGCTACCGGCTCGCGCTTGAACCCAAGCGGCTGGCGGGGCGCTATCTGGTTGACGGACCGCCCGCCTACCTGAAACTGCGAACGACCTCCTGCTGCGTTCCACCGGCCAGGCCTGACAGCCTGACGTCGGCAGAACCGGCACCCCGAACGCCCGGCCAGTTTACGGGTCCGGACGGAGCGGCGGACGCCGTTGTGATTGTCGTGACGTACAACAGCGCAGAATGCTTGGATGCGCTGATCGAGAGCCTGCGTGCCGAAACGGCCGACCTGACTCTGCGCGTGCTGGTGGCCGACAACTCGTCAAGTGACGGGACGCTGGAGTTCGCGCGGAACCGGCACCCTGACGTGCTGGCGTTCGCCACTGGCGGCAATCTGGGTTACTCCGGGGGCATTAATGCTGCCATGCGCAGGGCCGGAGATGCCGCGATTGTTATGGTGCTGAACCCTGACCTCACGGTGGAACGCGGATCCCTAAAAACGATGATGCAACGGCTGGTTGCTTCACGGGCGGGGGCTGTGGTCCCACGTCTGGTGAATCCGAGCGGTCAAACAAGCCCCTCCATCTACCGGGAACCCACCATCGCCAATGCCGTTGGTGATGCCCTTCTAGGCCGTCGGGCCCCCAACCGGCCCGAATGGCTTTCCGGCACCGACCTCAGCCCCGAGAGCTATGCCCATCCCCACACGGTGGATTGGGCGACGGGTGCTGCGCTGATGATCCGGCGTCCTCTGGCCAACTCACTGGCGTGGGACGAGTCCTACTTCCTCTACGGCGAAGAGACCGATTTCTTCCGAGGTCTGCGCACGATGGGGGAAACCGTCTGGTACGAACCTGCTGCGGTCATGAGCCATGCAGGGGGCGCTTCCGGCAGTTCGCCCCTGTTGAACGCGCTCATGGCTGTCAACCGTGTCCGTTACATTCGCAAGTACCATTCGGCGTCTTACGCGGCAGTGTTCCACGGCGTCGTGGCATTCTCTGAGATGTTACGGTGCTGGAGACCGGACCGCAGAGGTGTGCTGCCGACGCTGCTCGACGAGCGGCGCTGGGCTGCGCTGCCTGGCCCGAGTGCGGGCAATTCAAACAGCACGGACCCTGACGGAATCCCCCTTGGGTCGGTGATCATTCCGGCCCACAACGAGGCCTCCGTGATCGCCCGGACACTGGCGCCGCTCGCCACCCTGGCCGCGGCAGGGGAACTGGAGGTCATCGTGGCCTGCAACGGCTGTACCGATGAAACTGCCGCGATCGCCAGGGGATTCGAGGGTGTGACGGTACTGAATATGCCGCAGCCGTCCAAGGCTGCCGCTCTCAACGCGGGGGACGCCGTCGCCTCCCATTGGCCGCGGCTGTACCTTGACGCGGATGTTCAAATTGGCCCTGGCACGGTGCGCGAGGTCCTCAGCGCACTTGCCTCCGGTCGACTACTGGCGGCCCGTCCAGCAGTGCGCTTTGACCTTGAGGGCGCCCACCCGCTGATCCACTCCTACTACAGGACCCGACTGCAGCTTCCCACGACCCGCAGCGGGTTGTGGGGCGGCGGAGTTTATGGACTGTCAGAAGTAGGGCGACAGCGTTTCCAGCAGTTCCCCGACCTGATCGCCGATGACCTGTTCGTGGACCGGCTCTTCGAGCCGGGGGAAAAAGCCGTCCTGGACGTGACCCCGGCGATCATCTGCCCGCCGCGGACGCCCCGGGACCAGGTGGCCGTGTTGCATCGGATCTATCGCGGAAACGCCGAACAGCACGGCGGGCACGGTACGGCCAGCCACACGCTGGCCGAGGTAGCCCGCTCAATTCGCGGTCCGTTATCTGCCGGCCACGCCCTGGTTTACGTGGGGTTTGCCCTTGCCGGCCGCCGCGGGAACGCGCACCCGGGGACGTGGGAACGCGACGCCAGCACCCGGCAGCCGGCTGAAGCGGCCGATCCGTGCTGACGAAGCCGGCGTCTCCTCAACAGCTCGCCCATCGAAGGCGAGCGAGTCCACCCTGGCTGCTAAAGGCAACCGTGTTCTCAATCATGGCCTTTCCGCCGTACATGGTGTTGCAGCCGGTCGGGGCCAGCAGCAGCCTGGCACAAATGCTCGCACTGGGCCTCTTCGGGCTCTGGGCCCTCTCCTCAATTCTGGGACTGCACGATCCGGTAGCGTTCCGGCACCCAGGCCGAGCTGCTGTCCTCGCCCTGCTCCTGGCTTCGTGCCTTAGCTACGCGCATCTCTTTGCCGGGCTCAGCGGGGCCAGCACCACCGCCGGAAGGGCAGCCGCGGACCGTTGGATGCTCCTGATTTTTGCGGCGGCCGGAATCGCTTTTGTCACCACCGATTGCGTAAAGACCGTTAAAGACGCCATGGTTGTGGTCAGGTGGGTTATCGCCGGGGGTGCCGTGTGCAGCACCGCGGCGCTGATCCAGTTCACCACCCATACGAATCCCGTCGAATGGATCAGCGGCCTCATGGTGGGATTCGTGGATAACGGAGGCTCGAACGCCTTCCAGGCCCGAGGCGCGTTAATGCGCGTGGCGGGCACGACTCTCCATCCCATCGAGCTGGGCGTGGTGAGTGCGATGCTGCTTCCCGTCGCCATTTGGCGGGCACTTTATGACAAGCAGGGCAGGAAGCCGGTGCACTGGGCGCTAGTTGGGCTGTTCGTGCTCGCGAACGCGCTGACAGTATCGCGATCCGGTCTGCTTGCGATCGTCGTAGCCTTAGCTGTCACCGTCCCCTTCCTGCCCAGGCTCGCCAGGAAGTGGGCCACGGTGGTCGTGCCGCTGGGCGCCGCAGGACTTTTCATCGCGGTACCAGGCCTGATTTCCACTCTGGTTAATGCAGCCACAGCGGGAAGTACCGATGCCTCCATTACGTACCGGACGGAAGACTACCCGCTGGCACTTCGGCTCGTCGCCGACCGTCCATGGTTGGGCGCCGGCCCGCGAACCTGGATCCCGACGAACGCGCTCGATATTTTCGACAACGAGTATCTGCTCACGGCCGTGACAATGGGCGTAGTGGGGCTCGGGGGGCTGATCGCCTATCTGCTGGTTCCCGCCCTCGCCGCGCTGACAGCCGCCCGGAACGCTGAGGGGGCCGAACTGAAACTGCTGGCAGCATCAGCAGCCGCTGCCGGTCTGGTTGCCACCGTGGCATCAGGCACTTTCGACTCGATGTCGTTTCCAGTGTTCGCCCTGATTTATCCGTTTTTCGTAGGTCTGTCAGGAGCGTCCTGGCTGATGGTTAAGAGTCAAAAGGAACACGGTCTGGCGGTCCCCCTGGGGATCTCACCGGACCGGCAACCGGGGGGATAGGAAGAGACTATGGATCCGATTTCGGTACTCAGGACGCTTTGGAGGCACAAGTGGGCAGCCTTGCCCATGGCCCTGCTGACAATCTTTGCCTGCGTTTACGTAATGTTTTTTGCCCAGCGTACCTACGAGGCCACCATGACCTATGCGCTGCTGAGCCCCAAGCTGCCCACCGAGGCGGAGTTGCAGGCTAAGCCCGAGCTGAGCGCGGTCAACGGCGATAACCCGTATTTGCGTAGTGGCGACCGCGCCCTCTTGGCGCAGGTTCTGATAACCAAACTGGGAGCCCAGGAGACTGCGCAGCAACTGAAGAGTCAAGGGTTAGGCGGCGAGTACACCGTCGGACAATCACTCAGCTCGGGATCCGGCATGCTGCTGCAACTTTCGGCCTCGGGGAATTCGCCGGGCCAGGCCGTGGACACCGCCATGGAACTGGGCAGGCGCCTCAACGCGACCCTGCACCAAGTGCAGATCATCAATGGAGCGGACGACAGCTATCTCTATTCCGCCCTCGCCATCGACGGTCCCGGCCAAGGGAGCGAAATCTTTACCAGCAGGCTGCGGACCCTGATCATCGTGGTGGTGGCCGGCGCGCTGCTGGTCTTCGTGTCAGTGTCCGTGGCCAGGTCCGTGGAGTTGGCAAGGGCGCGGCGTCCTGTCGTCGAAAAACCGGCAAAGCACGTAGTACGGGACGATGCCAAAACTGCGACGCTGTCCGGCAGCCGATCGGGCAGGGGAACCGGCTCCGTGCGGCAAGCCGGCAGCGGGGAAAAGGTGGAAGAGGCTGGCGTCGGACTTGATCGGGAGTCGCACATGGTTACGGTTCCTGACCGGGAGAGCCCTCCACCTCGGAGATAAGTCCCGGCGCGGGGAACCTCACGCCGTCACGGGCCGGAGACCGTCCGGTGCGCGAGGATCTCGGCGAGCTCGGCCAGCCGGTGAGCACGGGCGGATTCCGCCGGGGTGAACGGCTCACCGGGGCGGCTGAACGTGATGGGACCGTGCCAGGCAGTCGGGATTCTCAGCACCGTTCCGTCCGTTGCCGGCGGCGTGCCCGCTGGGGCGGCCGGAGCCGCGGCATCGGTATCCGGGCCGGTCTCGATCCGGGCGTGCAGCAGTTCAGCCACTGCGAGCGGCAGCTCTTCGGGGTTGGCCGCGATTCTGGCCGCAAGGCTCAGCGCCCCGGTCTGCCCGTCGGCCATGGCCAGCGCCGTGGTGGGCCAGACATGCGGCCGGCTGCCGCCGCCGTCGTGCAGGGCCTTCAGCAGCTCCGCCTCGCGCAGTTCTCCGGGGGCGGACAGCACGAACTCGTCCAGTACGCCGCCCTCGACGGGGTGGATGTGGATGCTCAGGATGTTGGTGTCCAGCCGGGCCAGCGACTGCGTTAGTTTCTGCAGCGAACCGGGTCGGTCCTTCAGCACCGTGCGGGCCCGCCACAGGGCTGGTGCGGCGCTGAGCCGGCTGCGGTGCCGCAAGGCGGGGGCGTGCAGCCAGCGCCGCAGCACCCGCGCCGCGGAAGGTTCCGCCACCCAGATGACCAGAATGGTGGCCGTCATCGTCAGGACCAGGACCTTCGCCGCATAGGGCAGGTGGGTTCCGACCACCGCCGCATGAACCACGAGCTCGATCGGCAGCATCACGGCGATGTTGGCCAGGGTGAGCCGGGCCTTGGTCGGTTCGGGCATCTGGCCGCAGACTTCGCAGCTCAGCTCGGAGGCCGACGTGGCCGGTGGTGCGCCGTGTTTCCTGCCGGGTGCTGAGGGCTTCATGGGTCCATGATGTCCGGCCGCTGTTACAGGCCGGTTGCCAGCCGGTGACGATTTGGTTCGGCTGCACAGCAACGCGGGGTCACCTACCGCCCATTCCGGAGGGGATTACCGGCCGTAAGTGACCCCGCGTTGCTGGGTTTGGGGGGCGTCGTGACTGGCGGCTTGGCTGTGCTCAGGACCGGGACCGGCGAGCTGGGCCAGCAGATCGCGGATCTCGGCCAGCAGTGCCGTGTCGGCGGGGAGCGGCTTCTCTTCCGGCTCCGCCGTGGCGAGGCGCTTCTTGACCAGCTGGTTGATCCGGTTCATCGGCGCCACGAAGATGAAGTACACGACGGCGGCGGTAATCAGGAACGTGACGAACGCCGTGATAACAGCACCGAAATTGACGAAGGTCTTCTCGTTCCCCGGCCAGATGGGGAAACCCAGCCCGTTGGTCTCGACCCCGCCGGCCGCCGCAATGATCGGGTTCACGACGTTGGACGTGAACGCGCCGACCAGTGCGGTGAAAGCGGTGCCGACCACCACGGCGATGGACAGTTCGATCACGTTGCCGCGCAGGATGAAGTCCTTGAATCCTTTGAGCATGGGTTCCTTCGGTGTGCCTTGAGATGACTCTGGGTGCCGCGTCCCCGGCCGGGGAATCAACCGATAGACGCTATCACTTCCGCAGCACCCTCTTCCGCCAGCGGATTCCATTGGATGGATTGATGCTGCCTTTCCGGGCCGTTCCGGCGTAGAATTCAGTGCGGATGCCAGCGCCGCCGTCGTAACAATCCGACCGCGAGAAAGGCACCACCCACCCGTGAAAATGCTTGCCGAGCTGTTCACCATGGCTCCTGGCAACAAGGACCACCAGGTCGCGACCCGCTGCGCCATCGGTGTTTTTGTCCCGCTGATCACGCTGGTTCTGCTGGACCGCCTGGACCTGGCGGTCTTCGCCTCGTTCGGCGCCTTCACCGGGATCTACGGCCGCAATCAACCGCACGCCACGCGTTTCTTCCTTCAAGTCCGCGCCGGGTCGCTGATGCTGCTGGTCATGCTGCTCGCCGCCCTGACCGCACGCGCCGGGGTGGCCTTTGCGGTCCCGGCCGCGGACATGGTCTGGCTCCAGGTGTTTGCCACCACGGTGGTGGCAGGAGGCTGCTCGCTGATCGTCGCCTGGTGGCGCCTGCGCCCCGCAGGCTCGCTGTTCCACATCTTTGCCTTCGCCGCGATCGCGTCCATCCCTAACCAGCCGCCGCTCTGGCAGGGCATGCTCGTGGCGGGGCTGACCGTCGCCTTCTCCCTGCTGATCGGGATGTCCTCCCGGGCGGTCCGGAGTCGCCGGACACCCTGGGTGTGGCCGCACTCTGTCCCCCTCACGCGGGCCGAAGAACGGGCGGCCCTGCTCGAAAGCATTGGCTACATCGTGGCGGCCGGCCTGGCCGGTACCCTGGCAACACTGGCGGGTGAACGGCTGGGCTTTGGTCACAACTACTGGGCCATGGTGGCCGCCGTCGTCCCGCTCGTGGGCCACTCCACCCGGCACCGGGTCAGGCGGGGCGTGCAAAGAATCGTGGGCACGGCGATCGGGCTGGTGCTGCTTGCCGGGATCTTGCTGCTGCAGCCCGCACCCTGGCAGACCGTGCTGGTGATCGCGGCCTGCCAGTTCGGCGCCGAGATGTTCATCGCCCGCCAGTACGTCCTGGCCCAGATCTTCGTCACCCCGCTGGCGCTGATTTCGACGCTGCTGGTGGTTCCGGCATCGCCCGGCATCCTGCTGCGCGACCGGATTCTTGAGACCCTCATCGGAGCCGCCGTCGGCATCGCCGTCGTCCTGGCCCCGACGGTTTGGCGGCGTCTGCGCGCGCCGCAGCCACCGCAGGCAGCACGCTCCGCCCACCCCAGCTGAGCGGCAGCATGGGGTCCAAGCGCCCCACACCGGCGGCGTAGAGTGGAAGCAGAATCCATTCAACGGAAGTGACTGTCATGGCTAACTCCCCCGCAGGCGACTCAGTGGTGGACCGCGTGGTCAGGGTGATCGAAGCTTTCCCCGAGGGCGTCACCGTGCTGCAGCTCTCCGAACTCGCCGAGCGGGCCGGACTGCCGCCGAGCACCGCCCACCGGCTGGTCCGGCAGCTTGCCGGACACGGGCTCCTGGAGTTGGGCGGCGGAGGATCCGTCCGGCTGGGCCTGCGGCTGTGGGAGCTGGTCAACCGGAATTCCCCCACCCTGGCCCTCCGCCAGGCGGCCATGCCCTTTATGGAGGACATCCAGCAGGTGCTCAACCAGAATGTGAACCTCGCCGTGCTGGAAGGCTGGGAGGCGCTGTTCGTCGAGCGCCTGTCGCGCCGCGGTTCCGTGGCCAACCGAGCCCAGATCGCCGGCCGGATGCCGGTGCACGTTTCCTCGGCCGGGCTGGCGCTGATGGCCAACCAGCCGCCGGCGGTCCAGGCGGAGTACCTCCACCAGTTCCACGATCCGGACGGCTTGGTGCAGCCGGAGGCACTCCGCACTTTGCTCCAGGAGACGGCCGGCCATGGCTTTGCGCAGCTGGCCGGCGTCGTGGACCCGGACGCGTGGGGGATCGCCGTTCCAGTGCGGGACGCGAGGAACCGCACCGTGGCGGCGCTCGGCGTCGTCGTCCCGCTGCGTGAAATGCGGCTTCAGGCCCTGGTTCCGGCCCTGCAGACGGCAGCCCGCGGGATCGGGCGGCAGCTGCAGGACGCAAAGGCCGCTTCCACGTTCCGTTGAGTGGAATCCCAGTAAGGCGCATCACGTGTCCGGGCGCACACTGTAGCCAGAGGATCCACCCGGCCCCGGACGCCCCACAGTCCGGGCCCCGCAACGAAGCGAGGACAGCATGGCACAACGTAAAGTCATTACCACCCAGGTCGCGATCATGGGCGCGGGCCCGGCAGGGCTGATGCTCTCCCACCTGCTGGCCAAACAAGGAATCGAATCCACCGTGATCGAGATCCGCAGCCACAAAGAAATCTCCGAAACGGTCCGTGCGGGCATCCTGGAACACGGCTCGGTCAACCTGCTCGTGGACAGCGGCGTCTCGGACCGGGTCCTGCGCGACGGTGACCGGCACGACGGAATCGAACTGCGCTTCAACGGCGAGAGCCACCGGATCGACTTCCAGGACCTCGTCGGCGAGTCGGTCTGGCTCTACCCGCAGACCGACGTCTTCCTCGACCTCGCCGCCCGGCGCCAGGACGACGGCGGCGACGTCCGCTACAGCGTTACCGACACCACCGTCCATGACCTCGAGGGCAAGCCGAAAGTCTGGTTCACCGATGCCGAGGGCGTTGAATGGGAGCTGCAGGCCGACTTCATCGCCGGCGCCGACGGCTCCCGCAGCCACAGCCGCTTCCAGATCCCGGAAGCCCAGCGCAAATGGTACTTCCATGAGTACCCTTTCGCCTGGTTCGGGATCCTGGCCGAGGCACCGCGCAGCTCCGACGAACTCATCTACGCCAACTCCGAGAACGGGTTCGCCCTGATCAGCCAGCGCACCGAAACCGTCCAGAGAATGTACTTCCAGTGCGACCCGAACGAAGACGTCAACAACTGGAGCGAAGACCGGATCTGGGACGCCTTCCGCAGCCGGGTTAACGGCAACGGCTTTGAGCTCAAAGAGGGCCCGGTCATCGACAAGACCGTCCTGAAGTTCCGCAGCTTCGTGCACGCCCCGATGCGGCACGGCAAGCTGTTCCTCGCAGGCGACGCCGCGCACACCGTCCCGCCGACCGGGGCCAAGGGCCTGAACCTGGCGCTGCACGACGTCAAGGTGCTCTTTGAGGGGCTGGACAGCTTCTACAAGACCGGAAACACCGTGCTCCTGGATGCCTACAGCGACCGGGCCCTGGAGCGGGTCTGGAAGGCCCAGCAGTTCTCCTACTGGATGACCTCCATGCTGCACACCCCGGTCGACGGCGACGACTTCGCCCGCGCCCGCCAGCTCGGCGAGCTCAACTCCGTGGTGTCATCCCGCCACGGCCGGGCCTACCTCGCCGAGGCCTACACCGGCTGGCCGGGCGCCCACTAAGGCGCCCGCCCAAACTCCGGAAGGCGTGCATATTTCCATCGACAGGATCGGCGGCCAGGACTAGCCTTTAACCGTCCCAGCAAGACCCGACAAGGACGACGGAGAGGTGTCCGAACATGGGAACCGCAGAGAATGTTGAACTGGTCCGGCGGGGGTACGAGGCTTTCAACGCCGGGGATATGGCCACCCTCACCGAGGTGTTCGCCGCCGACGCCGTCTGGTACGTGCCCGGAAGCGGCGTGCTCTCGGGCACGAAGCAGGGCCGCGATGCCATCCTGGCCTACTTTGGCGAACTGGGCGCGCGCACCCAGGGTGACTTCCAGGCCAACGTGGAGGACATCGTCGGCGGGGAAAACCACATAGTCGCGATCCAGCAGACCCAAGGAAAGAACAACGGCAAGACCCTGGACATGGCCACCATCATCACTTTTGTGGTCCGCGACGGAAAGGTCACGGAAGGCCGGGAGTTCTTCGAGGACACGGCGAAGGCGGACGACTTCTGGGTCTAGCCGGCAGCCCGGGAAAGGGCGCCACGGGCCAGGTCAGGCACTCGGGCGCCACGCGGGCGCCGGTCAGGGCACCAGCGCGGGATCGGTGCGTGCTGCTTCCGCCAGGACCGGCGTCGGGTCCTGCTTGCCGCCGGCCCCGGTCTTTGCCTTTCGTGCCGGCTTCCGGCCCGCCCTGCCGTACACCAGATACATCGTCACTCCGGTGATGACCATAAGCAGCACCGTATAGACGAAGGTGTTGGACACCCCGTCGACGCCCTCCGCGCCATCGGTGTTGGCCTTGATGACCAAACCCAGTGGCTGGAACAGCGGGTGGGCCAGGAAGATCGCCGTGTCGTAGTCGTCCAGCATGCTGTTGAAGTTCAAGGCCGTGATGGCCGCCGCCGCCGGCAGCACGATCGGCAGCAGGATCCGGCGGAGGACGTACAGCGTCTTGGCGCCCATGATGGTGGCGGCTTCTTCGAGCGAGGAGTTGACCGAAGCGAAGGACGCCTTCAGCATCCGCAGGGTGAACGGGATCTTCACAGTCACGAAGGCAATCAGCAGGATGACCGTGGTCCCGGTCAGCACGGCGCCGCCGACCAGCGGGCTCGGGTGGTCATAGCTCAGGATCAGGCCCAGGGCCAGCAGGGCCGAGGGCAGGATCCACGGGATGTGGAGCAGGTATTCGAAGGCCGTGGTGACCCAGTTGCGGTATTTCTGCAGGAGCCGGGCCACGAACAACAGCCCTCCGACGGCGATCACGGCAGCCAGGGCGCTGTAAACGATGCTGATCACGAAGGGCCGCAGGCCCGAAGGCTGGGTAAGCACGCGAACGTAGTTGTCCAGTGTCAGGCTTCCCGGCGACAGCTGTCCGGTCTGGATCGCGGCGCCGTCGGCGAAGGAGAAGACAACGATCAGTACCACAGGCAGGGTGTACACGGCGAACAGCAGATAGGCCACGAGGTGGACGGCGGCGTTGGCCATGGGGTTGCGGATCTGCTGTTTTTGCAGCCCGGAGGAGACCTTTGACACCGAGAAATAGGTGCCGCCCTTTTCCAGCCGTGTCATGACGGCCAACATCAGGATGGTGGCCACGCCCAGGATGACGGCGAGCAGCGCGGCGAGGTCCCGCGACGTCGGACTGTTGGAAAACGTGAGAATCATGGGGGTGATGGTTTGGAACTCCCGACCGCCCAGGACCTGCGGGGCGCTGAGGGCACCGAGGCCGGTCAGGAAGGAGAGCACGGTGACGGCAAAAAGCGTCGGCTTGAGCATCGGCAGGACAATCCGCCGCAGGATCGTCCACGTGGAGGCGCCCATGTTCCGGGCCGCTTCGATGGTCTGGTAGTCCACCCCCTTGAGGGCATTGGCGACGAAGAGCATGTGGTTCGTGGTGGTGGCAAAAGTCATCACCGCCAGCACGGCGAAGAAACCGGAAAACCAGCCCGGGTCCAGGCCGGGAAGCAGCGACAGCAGGAATCCGGTGACAATCCCCTTGTCCCCGTAGATGAACTTGTAACCGGCCGCCAGCACAATGCCGCCGTAGATAAAGGTCGTGGCATAGCCGAGGAACAGGATCCGTGAGCCGCGGATCCTGAAGTACTGGGTGACCAGCACAATAAAGATCCCCACGACATTGACGGTGATCGACAGGGCGACTGCCAGCAGGAAGCTGTTGCCCAGTGATTTCATGGCCCGCTGGGAGGAGAAGAGCTTCTCGGCGGCCCGTCCGGAGAAGCTGCCGTTCGGGAAGAAGGTCTGGATCAGCACATTCGCATTGGGCCAGACGAGGAAAGCCGCGATGAACCAGGTCAGCACGATCCCGACAATCAGGACGGCGGGGGAGCGGAGCATGCTCCGGGTGCCCGCGCCGTTCGAGCCGCCGTCGCTGCTCACGGGCGGGCCGCTTCCTGCAGCCGGGCGCCCAACGAAGCGCCTGTTTCCGGGTGGTACTGCAGGACGTGCCGCGGCTGGACGTACACCGTCGCGTGGCTGCCGGTGCCGGGTTGGTCCCCGCCGTCTTCCTTGACGAGGAGCCGGACGTCGGAGCCGTGGCAACGCACGACGTACCGGCTGTGCAGCCCGTGGTAGCTCTTCGAGACGACAGTTCCCTGCATCGGAACGGCCGAGCCGTCGCCGCCGGCGGGTTCCAGGGACGCTTTCTCCACGCGGAGGTAGGAATTGGCCGTGGGGTCGAGGGAGTGGGGCGACTTCCGGTTCAGTTCGGCGAGAAAATCGCCGGTGAGGCGGGAGCTGTCGCCGATGAAATTGCAGACGAATTCGGTGGCGGATTCGTCGTAGATGCTTTGGGGAGTGCCAACCTGCTCCACCACACCGTTGTTGAAGACGGCCACCCGGTCGCTCATCGCCAGCGCCTCGTCCTGGTCGTGGGTGACGTAGACGGTGGTGATGCCGAATTCGCTCTGGAGGTCCTTAAGCTGCTGCCGCAGCTGGTGCCGGAGCTTGGCATCCAGATTGGAGAGCGGCTCGTCGAGGAGCAGGATTTTGGGCTGCAGGACAAGTGCCCGGGCGACGGCGACGCGCTGCTGCTGCCCGCCGGACAGCTCGGTGACATTCTTCCGCAGCTGCTCGTCGGACAGATCCACACGTCTGGCGATATCGCGGACGAGCCTGTCGCTCTCCGCCGGCTTTTCCTTCCGGACCCGCAGGCCGAAAGCGATGTTCTCCCACACGCTCATGCTGGGGAACAGGGCGTAGTTCTGGAACACCATCCCCACCTGCCGTTTGTCGCTCGGGAGCCGGGTGACCGGCTTGCCGTCGACGTACACCTCGCCGGCGGCCGGCTCAATGAACCCGGCCAGGGTGCGCAGCGCCGTCGTCTTTCCGCAGCCGGAGGGCCCCAGGAGAGTGAAGAACTCGCCCTGTTTCACCTCGAGATTGAGCTCCGGGATGGCGGTGAAGTCACCGAAGGTGACCTGGATGTTCTCGAAACGGATCATGGAACCCTGTCTTTCTGGCGGCTGGGCGGCTGGGCGGCTGGAGCGCGAAGGGCAGCGGCGGGCCGAGTGCGGCCGGCGTCATGGCCGGCCGCACTCGGGCGCACGGCTCAGCTCATGTATTCCAGTTCGATCTTTTCAACCCACGAACCCATGTTCGCCTGGACGAAACTCCAGTCGATGTCCTGCTGTTTGAGCGTGTTGAAGAAGTCGACGACCTCGGGCTTGGCCTTGGCAACGGCTGCCTTGTTGACCGGCATGGAGTTGAACTGCTGCGCCCACGCGCCCTGGGTATCGGCGCTGCCGAACCAGTCGATGAACTTCAAGGCCTCGTCCTTCTTGTCCGTGCCCTTGACCAGCGCAACCTGCTCGATGGCCAGCGGGACGCCGACAGACGGCATGACGGTCTCCACGTTGACCTTGAACGACTTCTCACGCTCGGCAATGATTGAGGACGGCATCTGGCCCATGTCGGTGTCTCCCGAGGCGATGCGGGCGAAGAGGTCGGTCTTCGCCACCGCCGGGGTGCCGTTCTTGAAGTACCCTTCAATCTGCTTCCAGCCCTCGTCCGAGATGCCCAGATCGCCGGCGTCGTCCTTGTAGCGCGTCAGGATGCTGGCGAAGACCAATTGTGCGGTCGCGGTTCCGAGGCCGGTGACGCGCTCGTAGCGGGACTTGAACCGGTCCTGCGTCCACAGGTCGGTCCAGTCCTTGGGGGCCTGATCCTTGCTGAACTTGTCCGAGTTGTAGCCCAGGAGGATGGCCTGCTGCACCAGCGGCCAGTACGCCTTGGTGGCGCCCTTGTCCCCCTTGGCGTCGTCGACCTCTCCGGACCAGGAGGGGGTGAACGGCTCAATCGCGCCGGCGGCCTTGATCTGCTCGAAGTACATGTTGTTCAGCCCGAACGCCACATCCGCAATCGGGTTGTTCTTCTCGGCAATCAGCTTGTTGGTGGCGTCGGCACCGCCCGCGCCCACGATTTCGATCTTGAAACCGGCCTCGGCGGCCTTCTGCGTCAGCCATTCGCCGCGTCCCTCACCATTGGAATTGGTGTAGACGATAAGTGTTTCCCCGGAGGGAGGACCGGAGGGGGCGGTGGCGGCGGTGCCGGCGGCTGGTTCAGACGGTGTGGGGGCTGCGGCGCCCGCTCCACAACCGGCAAGGAGGGCGACGGCGACGGCGCCGGCAACCAGGGTTTTCAATCTGCGCACGAGTGGGACTCATTTCTGAATGGGACCAGAGGGCAATATCCGGCCAGCCTATAGCGGCCCGAACCGAATTCTGAGTTAATGGCCATCAAATCGACTAATTAACTCTGCGGGGCCTCTAGTCTGGTCCACAAGCGGGAACGGCTGGCTTCCCGCGTGTTAACGGGTCGTGAATATCCGCCGCGGCGCCGCGGCCACCCATCCCGGCGCAGTGCGCCGCCGGTGCGGGCTGGACCTAGTCCTCCTCGAGCGTCTCCGTCAGGTGGTGCGTCGGGATCCGGTCCCGGTCGTAGGTGATCTCGGTGTACCCGTGGGGCGCGGGCTTGCCGTGCGGATCGAGGTTCACGAAGACGATTTCCTCGATCGTGAGGATGCTCTGCCGGGTGATCATGTTGCGGACCTCGGCGCGCATGGTCAGCGACGTCCGGCCGAAGCGGGTGGCAGTCAGCCCCATCTCGATCAGATCGCCCTGGACAGCCGAGCTGACGAAGTTGATTTCGGAAATGTACTTGGTGACGGCCCGGCCGTTGCCGAGCTGCAGGATGGCGTAGATCGCCGCTTCCTCATCGATCCATTTCAGCAGGCTCCCGCCGAACAGTGTGCCGTTGGCGTTGAGGTCTTCGGGGCGCACCCACTTTCGGGTGCGGAAGGTGATATCTGCCGGTTCCATAGTGCGAGATTAGCCGACGGCGGCGCGGCGGGTCTTGTGTGACGGGGGCGGACGTTCCTCAGGCCATGGCGGTGTGCGCCGCACTGTGCGAGTCGATGGCCTTCGCATAGCAATAGGAGTGCTCCACCCCGATGTACGGCCCGAAGTTCGGCACCGGCGCAAAGCCCGAGTTCTCGTAGAACTGCCGGCCGTCAGTCTGCACCGAACCGGCCTCCGCGGTGATGGAGGTGATCCCGAGGGAATGGGCATGTGCTTCCAGGGCCGCGAGGATGGAGCTGGCCACCCCGGAGCCGCGGGTGTAGGGAAGCACGTAGAGCCTCTTGATCTCGGCGGTCCGCGAGTCGAGGATCCGCAGGCCGCCGCAGCCCACGGGCTGCCCGGAGGCCTTGTCGTGGGCGACGAGGAACACGGCCGTGTCAGTCTCCGACGGCGGCGGGCCCGGTTCGTGGTCGCTCGTGCCGAAGCGGGCGTCGAGTTCGGCCTGCTGGGCCGCGCGGAGGTCCGCGCCCACGGGGTTGGCCCAGGTGACCTGCCGGATGTTGAGCCGCGGATTGGTCTGCATGGCTGCCTCGCTTCGCCGAAGGGTTATGCAGATTAAGCCTAGGCGGCGGCGGTTTCGGCCGTGTTTCCTGCGCGTTAGGGTTCGGAGAACTCAGCTACAGCGTGCGGCCGGTCGGATCCTCCGCCGTCGGATCCACGAGCGCCAGGCCACCCACGGGACTGTCGTCCCAGTGGATGAGCCGCCATCCGGCGTCGGGGTCCCCTTCGAGTGCGACGATCCCGGTGTTGGCGAGGACGTGGCGGGCGGCGAATCCTGCCTCCACATTGCCGGCCCGAAGGCCTGCCCAGACGCGGATCGCGGCGCCGTGGCTGACCACGGCGACCGTTCCGGCGTCGTCAGCGGCTGCGGCGATCCGCGCGATCGAAGCGTCGTAGCGCTCGAAGAACTCGTGCCCGCTGGGTCCGGCCGGCATCCTGCGGTGCAGTTCCCCTGCCGCCCAGCCAAACACGGTGCCGAGGTAGCGCAGGTGCGATTCCTTGTCGGTGAGCTTCTCCAGCGACCCGGCTTCGATCTCCCGCAGCCCCTCCATCACCTCGATCTCCAGGCCGCGGACGGTCGCGAGCGGGGTGGCCGTGATCTGGGTGCGGATCAGCGTGGAAGCGTAGAGTCGGCCGATCTGCTCATTCGCCAGGGACCGCGCCAGGGCAGCCGCCTGCCGCTCCCCGAGCTCGGTCAGCCCCGGACCCGGGTGGGCGGTGTCCAGCTGGCCCAGGACGTTTCCGGGTGTCTGACCGTGGCGGATGAGCAGGAGCCTCATGCGAGGTGGTCCACCAGCTTGTCCGCGATGCCGGTGTACTTGCCGGGGGTGAGTGCCAGCAGCCGCGCTTCGGCGTCCGCGGACAGGCCCAGGCTCTGGACAAATTCCTGCATCCGGGCCGCATCGACGCGCTGCCCGCGGGTCAGGTCCTTGAGCCGCTCGTAGGGGTTTTCCATACCTTCGACGCCGGCGATTGCCTCGGCGCGCATGACCATCTGGATGGCCTCGCCGAGGACTTCCCAGTTGGTGTCGAGGTCCGCGGCGAGCACGTCCTCAGCGACCTTGAGGCGGTCCAGGCCCTTGGCCACGTTGGAGATGGCGAGCAGCGAGTGGCCGAAGGCCACCCCGATGTTGCGCTGCGAGGAGGAGTCGGTGAGGTCGCGCTGCCAGCGGGAGGTGACCAGGGTGGAGCCCAGGACATCCAGCAGACCGGAGGAGATCTCCAGGTTGGCCTCGGCGTTCTCGAAGCGGATCGGGTTGACCTTGTGCGGCATGGTGGAGGAGCCGGTGGCACCCGCGACCGGGATCTGCACGAAGTAGCCGATCGAGATGTAGCTCCAGATGTCCGTGCAGACGTTGTGCAGGATCCGGTTGAACCGTGCGACGTCGGCATACAGCTCCGCCTGCCAGTCGTGGCTTTCGATCTGGGTGGTCAGCGGGTTCCAGCTCAGGCCGAGGCCCTCAACGAAGCTCCGGGCGACGTGCTGCCAGTCGGCGCCGGGGACGGAGGCGACGTGCGCCGCGTAGGTGCCGGTGGCGCCGTTGATCTTGCCGAGGTACTCGGTCCGGGCGATGCGGTCCAGCTGGCGGGTCAGGCGGTGCGTGACGACGGCCAGTTCCTTGCCGAGCGTGGTCGGGGTGGCCGGCTGGCCGTGCGTGCGTGAGAGCATCGGCACTGCGCGGTTGGCCTCCGCCATGGCGCTGATCTGTGCGACCAGGGCGCGTGCGGCGGGCAGCCAGACATCTTCCACGGCGCCCTTGATGCCGAGGGCGTAGGAGAGGTTGTTGATGTCCTCGGAGGTGCAGCCGAAGTGCACCATGGCGGTCAGGTGCTCGATTCCGATGCCGGGCAGGCGGCGGCCGATGTAGTACTCGACGGCTTTGACATCGTGCACAGTGACAGCTTCGATGTCAGCCAGTTCGCGCACGGAGTCGGCGTCGAATTCGGTGACGATGGCACGCAGCTTCTGCTGCTGCTCCGCGGTCAGTGCTGCGGCGCCGGGCAGCACCTGGTTGCCGGTCAGGTGGATGAGCCATTCAACCTCGACGGCGACCCGGTCACGGTTGAGGGCGGCTTCGGAAAGGTAGTCGACCAGCGGCGCGACGGCGGACTGGTACCGGCCGTCCAGCGGGCCGAGCGCGATCTGGTGTGAGGACGCGGCGAGGGCCAGGCGTCCGGACGGCGTGCGGGTATCGGCTGTGGCGGCAGTTTCAGGCATGGTCCGATTCTTTCACGAAGTCCCGCCGGGCCTTAAGCGCGCTGATCCATGTGACTTCCGGCCGGCTTTAAGCCCCGGTCTCCGTCCGGTTCTGCTGCCCGTTGTCCACATGGCTGAACAGGGAACTTCAGCTTGCCCGCCGGGGTCCCTAACGTCGGTGTTATGACCGCCGGAACAAGATCCAGCACGAGCTTCAACGGCACCAGCCCCAGCAGTGGTGCACCGGCCGATGCTTTGTTGGCCTCCGATGCCGCGGCATGCGCGTCGCGCGGCTACGAGGTCCAGCAGCTTGCCGCCCGCGTGGCCGCCTGCGCAGACCGCGCCGACGCCATGCTGGCCCAACTTGTCCGGGTGGAACTGCAGGGCTGGCAGTCCCCGGCCGGCCGGGCCTACCGTACGTCGCTGTCCCTGCAGGCCGCAGCCCTGAACCGGAGCCGGACGGCCCTGCAGGAGGCCGTTGCCGCGGTGCTGAGGCATGCCCGGAATGTGGGGATGTCCCCGGGACGGACGGGCTACTGATGGCCGAGGCCTCGCCGGCCGGCTCCGGGCCGGCACCGGTCCCCTCCGCCGGGACGGACGGGACGCTCCGGATCCGCGGCGGCGTAGGCGGGCTCAGCTTCCAGTTTGAGGAGTTGCTGGCGGGAGCTTCGGCCCTGGACGGGATCGTCCGGGAGTTGGCGGCCGTGGAAGCGGAGGCGGAGGGGGTGCACCGGGCGCTGTTCCCGTACCAGTCCGCCTCATACGCGAGCGGCAGCGATGCAATCATGGCCGTCGGTGAGGGAGCCCGGGCCCTCGGCAGCGTCCGGATGGAGCTGGAGCGTCTGTGCAGCGAGGTCCGGGGGAGCCATCGGGAGTACGAGTCTGCGGAGGCCCGGAACACCCTGCTCCTGCGGGTCGGCCGGACCGGTCCGGGGTACGGGCCACTGTGGAGACTGTTTGGCCTGCCGCCGATCACCGTGCGCGACGCGGTGGAGGACGGGATTTCCCTGGTGCCGTCGACGCTGGCGCTGCTTCTTGGCCTGCCGGCCGGCTTGGTCGCCGCAGGGGGGACGGCGGCCGGCGCGGCCGGCGTCCGCTCCACCATCCGCGGGTTGACGGCCGGGCCGGGCCTGGAGTTCCTGCGGCCCCGACCCGTCCGGATCGCCGGCAGGGAAACCCGGACGGAGCAAGTTGACGCCTCACCTGCTGGGCTGCTGTTGCGGGCCGAGGCCCTCGGCCGGAGCAGCGGGGACATCGAGGTACTCGAATTGGGGGAGGGCGGCAACCGCGCCTGGGTGGTGATCATTCCCGGGACGCAGCTGGACGGGCTGCCGCAGGGCACCAATCCCTTCGACGCGGGCGGCATCGCCGAGGGCCTGGGCTACGACTCCGCCGAAACCGGCGCGGCCATCCGTCGGGCCCTGGCGGAGGCCGGCGCGGAGGCGGGCGGCCAGGTGGCCGCCGTCGGCTACAGCCAGGGCGGGATCCATGCCATGAACCTGGGCCGGGACAAGGCATTCCTGGCCGACTACGAACTCAAGTTTGTGCTCACGGCGGGTTCCCCGGTGGGCGGGATCGAGCCGGCGGCCGGTACCGGCAGCCTGCATCTGGAGCATGAACAGGACTGGGTGCCCGGGGCGGACGGACGCCCCAACCCGGACACGAGGGACCGGGTGACCGTCACCTTGACCAGCCCGATCCCCGGACCCGAATGGCTGGCGCCCGGACTGGGGCCAGGCCACGACCTGGGCCGCTATGCCGACGGCGCCCGGCTCGTCGCGGCCAGCCCGGATCCGTCACTTCAGGCGTCAACCGCTGCCCTCGCGGCCGTGGTCGGCGCGGGCGGCACCGCCACGGTGACCCGATTCTCCCTGCGGCGTGAAGGGACGCCGTCGCGTCGGGGACTGCCCCAGGCCCGGCGCGGTGTTCCTAGCGGTCGAGTGCCGGGAGAAAGCTGGCCACGAGGGATACCGCGCTGATGATGAGGGCGGCGAACACCGCGGTCCACCAGAAGCTGTCAATGGTGAAGTGCACGGTGGTGTAGCTGCTGATCCAGGACGTCAGGTAGAGCATTCCCGCGTTGATGACGACCGTGAAGAGGCCGAGGGTGAGGATGGTGATCGGCAGCGAGAGCAGGCTGACGATGGGCTTGACGAAGGCGTTGACGAGGCCGAAGATCAAGCCGATGAACAGGTAGCCCAAAATGATGCTGACGGTGCCGTTGCCCGCGGTGGAAATATCCAAGCCGGTGAGGATCCAACACGCGATTGCCAGGGCCAGTCCATTGACGATGACTCGTACGATGAATGAGCGCATGCGCCCATGCTGTCACACGCCCCGCGACAGCGGCAGGGACCATATCCCCCTCTTGCGGCAGCGACCCGAAGTAGGCTGGTTGGCATGACTTCATCAGAGAACACGGCCGGGGGCGTCCGGCCCCGCCCGGTGGTAGACCTCCTTCCCCGCTACGCGGCCGGCAAACCGCCCGTCCCCGTCGAGGGACTGGTCAGCTACAAGCTTTCCTCCAACGAAAACCCGCTCCCCCCTATCCCTGCAGTGCAGCAGGCCATCGCGGCGCAGAACGACTTCAACCGCTACCCGGATCCGCTGAGCAGCAAGCTCCGGGCCGCGCTCGCGGGATTCCTCGACGTTCCCGCCGAGGACATCGTCACCGGCGCCGGAAGCCTCGGGGCACTGAACCAGCTGCTTTCCACGTTCGCCGGACAAAACGACGACGGCAAACCCGATGAGGTCATCTACGCCTGGCGCTCGTTTGAGGCGTACCCGATCTGCGTCGGCGTTGCCGGCGCCGAGAGCGTCCGGATCCCGCTGACCGCCGACGGCCGCCACGATCTCGATGCCATGGCCGAGGCAGTCACCGCGCGCACCCGGATGATCCTGCTGTGCACCCCCAACAACCCCACCGGACCGATCCTCACCGCCGAGGACACCGAGCGCTTCATCAAGCAGGTTCCCTCCGACGTCGTGGTGGTCATCGATGAGGCCTACCAGGAGTTCGTCCGCGACGAGCACGCCGTGGACGGCATCGCCATGTACCGGAAGTACCCCAACGTGGTGGTGCTGCGGACATTCTCGAAAGCCCACGGCCTGGCCGGGCTGCGGGTCGGCTACAGCGTCTCCCACCCCGATCTCACGCAGCACCTGCGCGTCACGGCCACCCCGTTCGCTGTCTCCCAGATCGCCGAAACCGCGGCCGTGACTTCGCTGGAGCACTTCGGTGAGGTTGTAGAAAGGGTACAAAGCCTCGTGGACGAACGAGACCGGGTCACCGCCGGACTGCGGGACCTCGGCTGGTTCGTACCCGAGGCGCAGGGCAACTTCGTGTGGCTCAACCTTGGTGCCGACAGTGCCGAATTCGCCGCCCTGGCGGGGGAGCGGGGACTCTCCGTGCGCGCCTTCGCCAATGAGGGCGTGCGGGTGAGCATTGGCGAGACCGAAGCCAACACCCGCTTCCTGGAACTCTGTGCAATCTATACAAAACCGCCACGGCGTTCCTAGCGCTTAACATGACGGCCGCGGCCAACCCGCTGCGGATAAAGTAAGGACGAGTAAGCCAAAATATATGCCAGACCGGGAATGTATTACCGGGCCGGCATATATCCCAGCGATTGCGACGCATTCGGATGCGGCAAGCAAGGAGACGGTATGGGCGCCACACATCTGCCCTCTACCGAGTTCGACGGAACCGACATTGAGGACCAGCTCGAGGCGGAAGCCGAAGCCCGTCTGGGCGATCCCGCCGAGCCGATGGTGCAGCTCCTCGCCCCGGACGGCACCCTCGGTTCCGACCCCGTTTTTTCGGAATACGCCCAGCGGCTTGACCCGGAGCAACTGCGGGGCTTCTACGCCGACATGGCCAGAATCCGCCGTTTCGACGTCGAGGCAACCGCGCTCCAGCGGCAGGGCCAGCTGGCGCTCTGGGTTCCGCTCACCGGCCAGGAGGCCGCGCAGATCGGCTCCGGGCGGGCCAGCCAGCCGCAGGACTACATCTTTCCTACCTACCGTGAGCACGGCGTCGCGCTGACCCGCAACGTGGACCTTGCCGAGCTGCTGCGGCAGTTCCGCGGCGTCTCCAACGGCGGCTGGAACCCCAAGGACACCAACTTCCATCTGTACACCCTGGTCCTTGCCGCCCAGACGCCGCACGCGGTGGGCTATGCGATGGGCATCCAGCGCGACCAGAAACTCGCGGCATCGGCCGCCATCGCGGACGGAGCAGCCGGCCAGCCTGTGGAGCCCAAGGCTGCCGTTATGGTTTACTTCGGCGACGGCGCCAGCTCCGAGGGCGACGTCCACGAGTCCATGGTGTTCGCCTCCTCCTACAAGGCCCCCGTGGTCTTCTTCTGCCAGAACAACCACTGGGCGATCTCCGTCCCCAGCTCCGTGCAGACCCGCATCCCGCTCGCCCACCGGGCCAAGGGCTACGGATTCCCCGGCATCCGGGTGGATGGAAACGACGTGATCGCAGTCCATGCCGTCACCGAGTGGGCCCTGGAACGTGCCCGCCAGGGCGAGGGCCCGGTGCTGATCGAGGCCTTCACCTACCGCGTCGGCGCGCACACCACGGCCGACGATCCCACCAAGTACCGGGAATCCGCCGAGGAAAGCCTGTGGCGGGCCAAGGATCCGCTGGAGCGGCTGGAAAAGTACCTCCGCGCCGAGGGACTGGCTGACGACGCTTTCTTCGAACAGGTCAGGGCCGACGGCGACGAACTCGCCGCCTACGTCCGCAAGACCACCTACGACCTCGAAACTCCGGACATCCGGAGTGCCTTCGCCAACACCTACGTGGAGGCCCACCCTCTGGTGGCCGAGGAGCTGGCCTGGTTCGAGGAGTACAGCGCAGGATTCGCCGGGGAGGCGTCCGCCGACCAGGCAACCGCAGACGAGGCGTCCGCCGCCCAGGCAGAAGGCACGGCCAACTGATGACCACCATGACCATTGCCAAGGCCATCAACGAAGGCCTCCGCGCGACGCTGAACACCCACCCCCGCGCCCTGCTTATGGGCGAGGACATCGGGCCCCTGGGCGGCGTGTACCGCGTCACCGACGGCCTGATCGCCGAGTTCGGCGCCGACCGCGTGGTGGACACCCCGCTTGCCGAGTCCGGCATCATCGGCACCGCGATCGGTCTGTCCCTCCGCGGGTACCTGCCCGTCTGCGAAATCCAATTCGACGGCTTCGTGTTCCCGGGCTTCAACCAGATCACCACCCAGCTGGCCAAAATGCATTCCCGCAGCAACGGCAACCTGACCGTTCCGGTTGTCATCCGGATCCCCTACGGCGGGGGGATCGGCTCGATCGAGCACCACTCGGAATCTCCGGAGGCGCTGTTCGCCCACACGGCGGGCCTGCGCATCATCACCCCGTCCAACCCGCACGACGCCTATTGGATGATCCAGCAGGCCGTCGACTGCCAGGACCCGGTGATCGTCTTCGAACCGAAGCGCCGCTACTGGCTCAAGGGAGAGGTCGACACGGAGTCGCCCGGAACTTCCGCTGACCCGTTCAAGGCCCACGTGCTCCGCGCGGGAACAGACGCCACCGTAGTGGTCTACGGACCGCTGGTGCCGGTTGCCCTGGCCGCGGCCAACGCCGCCGCCGAGGACGGACGCAGCGTTGAGGTGATCGACCTGCGTTCGATCTCGCCGATCGACTTCGACACCGTCACGGAATCCGTCAGGAAGACGGGCCGGCTGATCGTGGCCCACGAGGCCCCGACTTTCGGCGGCATCGGCGGCGAAATCGCGGCCCGGATCAGCGAGCGTGCCTTCCACTCACTCGAGGCGCCCGTCATCCGGGTCGGCGGCTTCCACATGCCCTACCCCGTGGCCAAGGTGGAGGAAGACTACCTCCCGGACATCGACCGCATCCTTGAGGCACTGGACCGTGCCCTTACCTACTGACCGCTTCCATTGAGGCGCCCTCTCCCAGCAAGGACAACATGACTCTCCACAAGTTCAACCTCCCCGATGTGGGCGAAGGGCTGACCGAGGCCGAGATCGTCGCCTGGAAGGTCAAACCCGGCGACACGGTGGCCATCAACGATGTCCTGTGCGAAATCGAGACCGCAAAATCCCTCGTCGAACTGCCCTCACCGTTCGCCGGCACCGTCACCGAACTGCTCGTCCCCGAGGGCCTGACCGTCGACGTCGGGACCCCGATCATCAGCGTGAGCGATGCAGTGGCCGCCGACGCGGCCCCGGCCCCCACCGCCGCGCCGGCCCCCGAAGCTCCGCTGTACGGAAAGCTGGAGGCTGACACCTCCGACGCCGGTGAATCGGCCGGGGGCCCGGCCGGCGGTCCGCTGGTGGGCTCCGGTCCCAAGGCCGACGCCGTCAAGCGCCGACGCCGGGTGGCCGCTCCGGCACCGACGCCGGCGGCTGCGGCAGGCTCCACTGCCGGGCCGGTCCCGCCGGCCGAACCTGTCGAGGCGCACGACATCTGGATCAGCCCGGAGGCCGTAGCCCATGCGGAGCGCCTGGCCCCATCGGAGAACATCGACCTGCGGCCCACCCTCGGCGGCGCCATCAGTGGCCTGGTCAGCAGGGTCCTGGCCAAGCCTCCCGTGCGGAAAATCGCCCGGGACCTTGGCATCGATCTGGCCGATGTCGTCCCGACCGGCGCCCGCGGCGAAGTGACCCGCGAGGACCTCGTAAGCTACCAGGCGCAGCGCGACGCCGAGGTGGACAAAGCGGATACCTTCTGGGGCAAGACCGGGCGCCCGCAGGAACAGCGGATCGAACGGATTCCGGTCAAGGGCGTCCGCAAGGCCACTGCGAAGGCCATGGTCGAGTCGGCCTTCGCAGCCCCCCACGTCAGCATTTTCGTCGACGTCGACGCCAGCCGGACCATGGAGTTCGTCAAGCGGCTCAAGACGTCCCGCGATTTTGAAGGCATCAAGGTCTCGCCCCTGCTGATCCTGGCCAAGGCGGTCATCTGGGCTGCGGCACGCAACCCCAGCGTCAACGCGACCTGGGTGGACAATCCGGACGCGAGCGACTCCGCCGAGATCCATGTCAAGCACTTCATGAACCTCGGAATCGCCGCCGCCACGCCGCGCGGCCTGATGGTCCCGAACATCAAGAATGCCCAGGATCTCTCGCTCAAGGAGCTGGCCCTGGCGCTGAACGACCTCGCTACGACCGCCCGGGCCGGTAAGACCCAGCCCGCGCAGATGCAGGGCGGAACCCTGACGGTGACGAACATCGGCGCCCTCGGGATCGATACGGGCACTCCGATCATCAATCCCGGAGAGGTGGCGATCGTGGCCTTCGGCACGATCAAGCAGAAGCCCTGGGTCCTCGACGGCGAAGTGATTCCACGCTGGATCACCACCCTCGGTGGTTCCTTCGACCACCGTGTGGTGGACGGCGACCTCTCGGCGCGCTTCATGGCCGACGTCGCGGCGATCCTGGAAGAGCCGGCCC
>NZ_MQTS01000101.1:0-5461 GCF_020532825.1 Arthrobacter sp. SO3 | reverse complement strand
GGGCCTAGCTGCCGGAGTAGCTCGACAGCAGCGCGATCATGCCCGGATCCCCGCTGTTCCCGGCCAGGGCCACGGCGGCGGCGAACATCACGCCGGCAAAGCCTGTTGTGCACGCGGTCACCACGGCAAAGAATTTCCAGTCGTCGCGGACAATACTCCGCACCGTCTCGGGCATGCGCAGCCCGGGGGAGATCATGTTGGGGGCACTGTCCACGGAACCGTCGTCCAGGAAAGCGAGGACCCGGCCGCCCCGGCGGTCCACCCGCATGGAACTGATGTGGTTGCCGTGCCGGGCCAGAAGAATGTCGTGGCCAACGAGTTGGCGGCGCTGAAGTGTAGGCATTTTCATCCCCTGGGACTAAAAGTATTGGATGTCCACGCCAGTGGGGGCACCTCCAATTTTACCGCCGGCACAACGCTCCGGCAGGCCGGAATCCGCGTGAGGCTGCCCACTGGGGCCGGTGACGTGGCTCAACTCCGGTCCTGTCCAGGACGGCCCGGCGGCATTAGAGTGGCACCAGCCGCCGCCAGCTGGGCGGACGCGGATCAAAGGAGATGTTGCGTGTTTTCTAGCCCGTTCCCCGATGTGGAAATTCCCGATGTCAGCGTCTACGACTACCTCTTTGGCGGCCTGACGGAGGCGGACCTGGACCGGATCGCCGTCGTCGACGGCACGAGCGGTGCGGAGACCACCTACCGGGCCCTGGTCGGGCAGATCGATGCCGTCGCCGGAGCCGTCGCGGCCCAAGGCCTGGGCGTCCACGGCGTCGCGGCCATTCTGTGCCCCAACGTCCCGGCCTTCGCCGTCGTCTTCCACGGACTGCTGCGGGCCGGTGCGACGGTCACCACCGTCAACTCCCTGTACACGGCGGACGAGATTGCCCTCCAGCTCGCCGACGCCGGCGCGCAGTGGCTGTTCACCGTCTCCGCCCTGCTCCCCGCGGCCCGGGAGGCGGCCAGCCGGTCCGGAATCCCGGACCACCGGCTCGTCGTGCTCGACGGTGCCGCCGGGCACCCGTCCCTGCGGGACCTGCTGGGTGCGGGTGCCCCGGTGCCGGACGTCAGTTTCGATCCGGCGACCCACGTCGCGGTGCTGCCGTACTCCTCCGGGACGACCGGCCGGCCCAAGGGCGTCATGCTCAGCCACCGGAACCTCGTCGCGAACGCGGAGCAGTCCCGCGGGCTGCTCAAGGTCACTCCGGAGGACCGTCTGCTGGCACTGCTGCCGTTCTTCCACATCTACGGGCTGACCGTGCTCCTGAATCTTGCCCTGCGCCAGCGTGCCTGCCTGGTGACCATGCCGAAGTTTGATCTGGCCGAGTTCCTGCGCATCATCCAGGACCACAAATGCAGCTACCTGTTTATCGCCCCGCCGGTGGCCGTGGCCCTGTCCAAGCACCCGATGGTCGCCGACTACGACCTCAGTTCAGTGCACACCACCCTCTCCGGGGCCGCGCCGCTCGACGGCGAACTGGGCAACAGGCTGGCCGAGCGGCTTGGCTGCCGGGTGCTGCAAGGCTACGGCATGACCGAGATGAGCCCGGTGTCCCACCTGATTCCCCTGGACGCCACGGAGCTGCCCGTCAGCTCGGTCGGCTACACCGTCCCCAACATGGACTGCCGGCTGCTGGATCCTGCCACCGGGGCGGAAATCAACCTCCCGGCCGAGGGTACCAGCGCGCCCGGGCACCTGCTGTGCCGCGGACCCAACGTGATGCTCGGCTACCTCAACCGGCCCGAGGAAACGGCGGACACGCTCGACCCCGACGGCTTCCTGCACACCGGGGACATTGCCACCGTGCGCGCTGACGGCGTTGTCACGATCGTGGACCGGCTCAAGGAGCTGATCAAGTACAAGGGCTACCAGATCGCACCGGCGGAGCTGGAAGCGCTGCTGCTGACCCACCCCGGAATCGCGGACGCCGCAGTGATCGGAACGTCCGACGCCGACGGCCAGGAAGTGCCGATGGCGTTTGTGGTGCGCCAGCCGGGGGAGGACGGGGAGCGGCTCGACGAGGCCGCGGTGATGGAGTACGTGGCGGCCAAGGTGGCGCCATTCAAGAAGATCCGCCGGGTGGAGTTCATCGACGCAGTGCCGAAGTCCTCCTCCGGCAAAATCCTGCGCCGGATGCTCAAGACGGCAGGGGCAGCGGCCGGATAGGCCGGAGAACCGGCGGGCCCTGGAGCCGGACCGACAGGGCCCGCAGACGCCCTGTCGGACCGGCAGACAGAGATTGTGACGCAGGGAATCCGGGGTCGGCGGCTTCCTGGGCGTATAGTCAGCAGAAGGTCAGGACGCGGCCACAGGAACCTCATCGTGGAGCTACCGTGACAAAAATTTCCCCCGTCCTGCCTTCCGCCGCCAAACACGCACATGCGTTCCGGGGCGTCCCGGACGCCCCGGCGCCGGCCGTGTCCGGCACCGTTCAGGCAGCCCGACGGCCCTCAGCCCCCGGCAAGTTTGAACTCGTCCGCGACGACCGGGGCGGCTTCCTCATCCGCATCCTTGACGGGGACGGGGCCGTGCTGGCACTCTCCAGAACCTACCCGGACCTTGCCGCTGTGGTCGAAGGGGTCGAATCCGTGCGGGAATGCGCTGCCACTTCCCACATCTCGGACCAGACGGCCCGCACCCCAGAGCTTCCGCTTCCGTAAAGAAGCCACGACCGCCGACACGGGACACGCTGTCCGGTGGCTGCCGATCACCATTGGGGGTGACCGGAGGCCGCCGGAGACTTGCCCCGGGGCGGTTCAACGGCCGGGTCGGCGCCGGGCATTTCCGGCGCCGACAGCCGCGGACCGCGCCTAATCCGACGTATCGGTCTTGGCGATATAAACGTCGCAGGGCGCGTTGTGGGCCACGGAGTTGGCCACGCTGCCGAGCACACGGCCCAGCCCGTGCATCCGGCGGTTCCCGACCACTATCAGCGAGGCGCCGGAGCGGGCCGCTTCGTCGATTAGGGCCTCGGCCGGCTTGCCACGGGCGGCTGCGTAGGTGACGTTCAGTGCGGGGGTGCGGAGGCTGTCCGCGACGCCCCGGGCGACCTTCTCCGCGTCCCCCGCGTCGGAGACAATCCATTTGTCGCTGCCGCTGCCGAAGACCTGGGTCCTGTCGCTGTCGAACGCACTGACCACGTGAAGGGTCGCCCCGAGCGAGGCGGCAAGGTCACGGGCGGTGTGCGCGGCCTTCAGGGCAGTCTCGCTGCCGTCAACGCCGACAACAATAATTCCGGTCATAAAATGCTCCTTGAGGTCAACGAACGGGTGCGGCCATGCACCAATGATTCAGGCTACAGGGCCGCGATGGCTTCCCGCAGGACCGGCGCCAGCCGGCGGACTCCTTCGCGGATGGACTCCGGTGGGACGGCGCTGAAGGCCAGCCGAATTTTGTTGGAGGGGTCATCGGAATGTGTGAAGGCGGCGCCCGGAATGAAGACCACCCCGGCATCGATTGCCTTTTTCAGCAGCGGATAGGTGTCAACGCCCACCGGCAGGGTGACCCAGACGAAGAAGCCGCCCTCAGGGCGGGTCCAGCTGAGGCCCGGCGGCATGTATTCGTCGAGGGCGGCCAGCATCGCATCGCACCTCTCCTTGTACAGTCCCCGGTATGTGTCGATCTGGCCGCGCCAGTCGTAGTCGCGAAGGTAGGCGGAGACGAGCATCTGGTTGAGGGTCGGCGGGCACAGGGTGACAGCCTCCGAGGCCAGGTAATAGCGGCGCTGGAGGTGGGCGGGAACGAGTGCCCAGCCGATCCGCAGGCCCGGCGCGAAGATCTTCGAGAAGGACCCCATGTAGATCACGTCGTCCGGGTTCGCTGCCCGCAGCGGGGTGAGGGGCTTTCCGTCGAAACGGAGCAGTCCGTAGGGATTGTCCTCCAACACCAGAATATTCGCCTTACGGCATATATCCACGACCTGTTGCCGCCGCTCAGCCGACAGCGTGATGCCGGAGGGGTTGTTGAAGCTCGGGATCGTGTACAGGAACTTGATGTTCTTGCCTGCCGTCTGCAGGGCGGCAATCCGCGCCTCCAGGAGGTCCGGAATAATCCCGTCGCCGTCCATCGGCACGGTGGCGACCTGGACCTGATATGCCTCAAAGGTGTTGAGTGCGCCGACATAGGTGGGGTCCTCGACCAGCACCACATCGCCCGGGTTGCAGAAGACCTTCGTTGCGACGTCCTGGGCGGACTGGGAGCCCGCGGTGATCACGACGTTTTCAGGTTTGGCGTCCAGGATGCCTTCGGCGGCCATAACTTCGCAGACCTGGGTCCGGAGTTCCTCGGTGCCCTGCCCTCCGCCGTACTGCAGCGCGGTCATCCCCTGTTCGGCGATGATCTTCGCGGCGGTCTGGCCGAGCCGTTCCAGCGGCAGGGACTGGAGATACGGACTTCCGCCCGCCAGCGAGACGAGCCCGGGCCGCATCGAGATGTCGAAAACATCCCGGACTGCCGATTGCTTGATATTTGCTGCGCGCTCCGAGAACAGGTCCTCGTGGCGGTGGGCGGACGTAGCCGCACGTTCGATTGCGTCAATTGCCTCGGCCGGAAGTACTTCTGCGGCGGCATCAAGTGTTTCGTGGGTCACATCTCACAGAATACAACCCATGTTGCCTTGGAGAAAACCTTTGTTTCCAATCGGTTCCGGAAGTCTTCTGACACAGAACACCCCCGGCAGCTTCCAGGCGGCCGGGGGCATTCAGCTTTGTTGCGGACCTAGGCTGCGGTGACCGCGCGGGAGTCTTCCAGGGCGACGAAGACGGCCTTGATCTGCTCCACGACCTCAGCGTCGTCCTTCGGGTGGACCTCGGCGAAGCGGACCATGGAGCCCGGGACGGCCAGCTTGACGTCTTCCAGGACCCGGGCGCCGGCGATGCCGACGGCCTTGCGGGCCTCATCCTGGGCCCAGATTCCACCGAACTGGCCGAAGGCGGTGCCGACGACGGCGGTCGGCTTGCCGCTGAGGGCGCCTGCACCGAAGGGGCGTGACAGCCAGTCGATGGCGTTCTTCAGGGATGCGGGGACCGTGCCGTTGTGTTCCGGCGTAACCAGCAGCAGGGTGTCGGCCGCGTTGGCGGCGGCGCGCAGGGCGGCCGCGGCGGCGGGAACCTGGCCCTCGACGTCGATGTCCTCGTTGTAGAACGGGATGTTGCCGAGGCTGTCGTGGATGAGCACCTCAACCTGCTCCGGCGCGTTCAGCTGGATGGCTTCGGCGAGCTTCTGGTTGGTGGAATCGGCGCGCAGGCTGCCGACCAGGGTGAGAACGGTGTTCTTGGACATGTGGACTCCTAGGGGTCACGCCGCGGATGATCCCGCGGCTGGCTGATCGTGGAGGCTTTGCCGGCCTTCAGTGATCAAAACGGACTGCGGTCCGCTTCTATTCCCCGAGGCTAGACTGTGCGGTGTGAGCCTAATCCCCCTCCGCCCGGCCGCGGAGCCCGAACGCCGCGACGCCGCCCGGAACCG
>NZ_MQTS01000100.1 GCF_020532825.1 Arthrobacter sp. SO3 | reverse complement strand
GTGGCGGGGCCGAGCGTAAGCCGTATGGTGATCGTGCTCCGCGTGAAGGCGGGGGACAGCGTCCCAGCTTTGGCGGTGGCGGTGACCGGGACCGCAAGCCGTACAGCGGCGGTGACAGCCGGAAGCCGTTCGGCAGCCGCGATGACCGTCCTGCCCGCAGCTTTGACCGCGATGACCGTCCTGCCCGCAGCTTTGACCGCGGCGACTCCGGTCCCCGCCAGTTCGGCCGCGACCGCGCAGAAGACCGCCCGGTCCGCGTTCCCAACGCCCGGGATCTCCGCAGCGCCAACCGTCCCGACCGCGAACGTTCGCCGCAGATCGACGACGACGTCACGGGCAAGGAACTGGACCGCGCCACGCAGCACCAGATCAAGACCCTGGAGGAAAACAGCGCCGAGTGGGTGGCCCGCCACCTCGTGATGGCCGGACGCCTGATCGACGATGAACCGGAACTGGCTTTCCAGCACGCCCTCGCGGCCAGCCGCCGCGGCGGCCGCCTCGCCGCCATCCGAGAGGCCGTGGGCCTGACCGCCTATGCCGCCGGCCACTACGGCGAAGCCCTGCGCGAGTTCCGCACCTACCGGCGGATCAGCGGCTCCAACATGCACCTGCCTGTTATGGCTGACTGCGAACGTGGCCTCGGCCGGCCGGACCGCGCCCTGGAAATGGCACGCTCCGAAGAAGCCAAGGACCTCGACGCCCCCGGCAAGGCGGAACTGGCCATCGTGGCCGCCGGCGCCCGGACCGACTTGGGCCAGCTCGATGCTGCCGTCTCCGAACTGGAAATCGCCCAGCTGGACATCAACCGGGCCTTCTCCTACAGCCCGCGCCTGTTCCGCGCCTACGCCGATGCATTGACCGCAGTGGGCCGCACGGCCGAAGCGGAAAAGTGGCAGCGCCAGGCAGTCGTGGCAGAGAACGCACTCGGCCTCGATGTCTCGGAAGACCCGGACATCATCGACCTTGGCTGGGACGAGGAAGAGGAAGCCCGGGAGGAAGCGCAGCAGCGCCGCCTCCTCGCCGAGCAGGCCGCCCAGCGGTCCGCCCCGGCTGACCAGGAGCGGGCGCCGCGTGGCGCCAGCGCAGCGGCCGTTGCAGGTCTCCCGGAAACGGCCGAGGCGGCAGTGAATGCCCTTGACGAAGGATCGGACGACGCCGAGTCCGACTTCTGGGAGTCCGACGACGCCGAGTCCGATGACGACTCCGTGGAAAAGGACGCCCTGGACCGCTCCGAGGTGCTCACCGGTGAAGACTCCGGCGAAACCGGACACGATGGGTCCCATGAGGGTTCCCAGGACGACTCCCGCGAGCCGGAACGCGCCGAGGGCTGATCGGGAATGGCTGCACCGGAACTGATCTCGACCTTCGACGCACTGCTCGCCGATCTCGACGGCGTGGTCTATGCGGGACCCCACGCCATACCGGGCGCCGTGGAGTCCCTGCGCCGGCTCGCCGGGATCGGCGTCGGCCTCGGCTACGTCACCAACAATGCGTCCCGGACGCCCGCGGAGGTGGCGCAGCACCTGCGCGATCTGGGTGCCCCGGCGGAGGACCACCAGGTCGTCAGCTCCTCGCAGGCCGCGGGGGAGCTGCTGGCTTCGCTGCTGCCGGCGGGATCCCGTGTTCTCATCACCGGCGGGGCGTCGCTGGCCCAGGAGATTGAACTCGCGGGGCTGGTGCCGGTCCGCAGCGAAGCCGAGCAGCCTGTTGCCGTTGTGCAGGGGTTCCACCCGGACGTCGGGTGGAAGGATCTCGCGGAGGCCGCGTACGTCGTTGCCGGCGGGGCCCTGTGGGTGGCCACCAACACGGACATGTCCATTCCGCAGGCCCGGGGCATGGCGCCCGGCAACGGGACGCTGGTAGCCGCGGTGGCTGCCGCCACCGGGCAGCAGCCCCTCGTCGCGGGTAAACCGGAGGCTCCCTTGTTCCACGCTGCCGCGAAGCGGCTGGCCGCCGACCGGCCGCTCGTCGTCGGCGACCGCCTGGACACCGACATCCTCGGCGGCAACAACGCCGGCTTCGCCACAGTCGCCGTCCTGACCGGCGTCGACACCAGGGAGTCCATCCTCGCCGCTCGCACCCAGGAACGGCCGGATTACCTCATTAACGACCTCACGGACCTCTACCGGCCCTACCCGGCAATTGAGCTCGACGCCGGGCAGCACCGCTGCGGCGAGGCGTCCGCCGTCGTGCACGGGCAGACGGTCCGGGTCACCGGCGATCCCGGAGACCTTGACGCCTGGCGGGCCGCCTGTGCGGCCTGGTGGACAGCCAACCCGGAGACCGCCACCGCCCTGGCGCCGGTCCTCGAATGGCTGGATCACTAGACTGGGCACCATGACCGAGCCTAACCACACCACCGGGACAGACGCTGCCGGGGAAAACTCGCAGGTCATCTGGCCGGCGCGTCCGGCAGAACCGGACGAAGCCGCCGGGAACGCTGCCGGGGACCCCGCCGTGGTGGCGCTCCTGGACCGCCTCCGTGATTTGCCGGAACTGCCGGTGGCCCTGCACGGGGAGGTCTACGCCGGGCTGCACGACGACCTGCTGGCCTCCCTGAACGAGGATGTCGCAGGACCCGCCGGGAGTCAGGCCGCCGGGGGACGGCGCGCCAGGGGACAAAATACGCCCGGAACCACCATTGAAACAGGGGACACCACGCATGAGCAGGCTTGACCAGGCCCTCGTCAGCCGGGGGCTCGCGAGGTCCCGTACCCATGCCGCCCGCCTTGTCGCCGAAGGCAAGGTCAGCTCCAACGGGGAAGTGCTGGCAAAGGCCTCGCTCCAGGTCCAGGACGACATGGTCCTGGACGTCGCCGCCGCCGATGAGGACAACTACGTCAGCCGCGCCGGACACAAACTGGCGGGCGCGCTGGACGCCTTTCCCGCCGTAGAGGTCGAAGGCAAGCGGTGTCTCGACGCCGGTGCCTCCACCGGCGGATTCACCGAGGTGCTCCTGCGGCGCGGGGCGGATCACGTCGTGGCCGTTGATGTCGGTCACGACCAACTGGTCCCCGTGATCCGCCATGACCCCCGCGTGTCCGTCCACGAGGGCCTCAACGTCCGCTACATGACGCCGGATGAGATCGGCGGCCCGGTGGCGCTGACGGTGGCGGACCTGTCCTTCATCTCCCTTACCCTCGTGCTGGCCTCCCTCGCGGCGTGCACGGAACCCGGCGGGGACCTGGTCCTGATGGTCAAGCCGCAGTTCGAGATCGGCAAGGACCGGCTGGGCCGCACCGGCGTCGTCACCTCGGAGCGGGAGCGCCGCCTCGCCGTGGGCAAAGTCGCGGCAGAAGCCATGGATTCCGGGCTGGAACTCAAAGGCCTCGCCAGCAGCCCGTTGCCCGGCCAGGACGGAAACGTCGAGTACTTCCTGTGGATAAAGCGCGGGATTGGAACAGACCTGCCTAAGATCGAAGAGCGGGACGCAGCCGTTGCTGCGTTACTCGGAACAATCTGGCCCAAGTACTAGAAGCACTAGAAGGCGGAACCCGATGAGCAGGCGTGTCCTCATCCTTGCCCACACCGGCCGTGAGGAGTCCCTCAAGGCTGCCTGGGAGGCATGCGCCCAGCTTCACGACTCCGGCATCGTTCCGGTCATGCTGAAATCCGAGCTCGGGGACATGGTCCGCTTTTTCGGACGCCTTGACCAGCCTGTCGAGATCCTCCATGACCACGTGATGCTGCCCGACGTCGAGCTCGTGATGGTGCTCGGCGGCGACGGCACGATTCTCCGCGCCGCTGAACTGGTGCGCGAGTTCGATGTGCCGCTGCTCGGCGTCAACCTCGGCCACGTCGGATTCCTGGCCGAGAGCGAACGGGCGGACCTCGCCCAGACCGTCGAATGGATCGCGAGCCGCGAATACAGCGTGGAAGAGCGGATGACCATCGACGTGCAGGTCTGGGTGCGCGGACAGAAAATCTGGCACACCTGGGCCCTCAACGAGGCCGCGATTGAAAAGGGCAACCGGGAACGGATGCTCGAAGTGGTCACCGAGGTCGACGAAAGACCCCTGACGTCCTTCGGCTGCGACGGCGTCGTCCTGGCCACCCCCACCGGCTCCACCGCCTACGCGTTCTCCGCCGGCGGCCCGGTGGTGTGGCCCGAGGTCGAGGCCCTCCTGATCGTGCCGATCAGCGCCCATGCGCTCTTCGCCAAGCCGCTGGTCGTCTCGCCCCGCTCCCGGCTCGCCGTCGAAATCCTGAACCGTACCGACGCGCAGGGCGTGCTCTGGTGCGACGGCCGCCGCTCGGTGGACCTCCCGCCCGGAGCGCGCGTGGAAGTGACACGCTCCGCCACGCCCGTGCGGCTCGCCCGCACCCACCAGACGCCCTTCTCCGGCCGCCTGGTCCGCAAGTTCGAACTGCCCATCCAGGGCTGGCGCGGACCCATGCCGCAGGCCGCCGCGGTCCATACCGGCCCGGTGCCGGTGATCCGCACGCCGCGCCCGATGCCCCCGCTTCAGGTTCCGCCGCAGGCTCGGCCGCCGTATGCGGGGCCGGGCGAGACCCCTGATCCATCGACTGCGAAGTGAACCATGCTTGAAGAACTGAGAATCCGCGACCTGGGTGTCATCACCGACGCCACACTGCCCCTCGGCCCGGGCCTGAGCGTTGTGACCGGTGAAACCGGAGCCGGCAAGACCATGGTGGTGACCGCCGTCGGGCTGCTGCTCGGTGCACGGTCCGACGCCGGAGCCGTGCGCAGCGGCGCGAAAAGCGCCTCCGCCGAGGCCACCGTGAGGCTCGACGCAGGGCACCCGGCCGTGGCGCGCGCCCGTGAGGCGGGGGCCGAGGTCGAGGAGTTCGACGGCGGCGCCGAGCTGCTGCTCGCCCGCAGCGTGGGCGCGGACGGCCGAAGCCGCGCCTACCTTGGCGGACGCGCCGCCCCCGTGGGCGTGCTCGGGGAGATCGGCGAAACCCTCGTCGTGGTCCACGGCCAGTCCGGTCAGATCCGGCTCAAGAGCCCGGTCGCACAACGGGAGGCCCTCGACAAATTCGCGGGGGAGAGCCTCGCGGCGACGCTCGGCACCTACCAGCAGCTCCACGCGCACTGGAAGTCCAGCCAGGGCCAGCTGGATGAGCTCCGCAGCGCCGCCCGGGAACGCCTCCGCGAGGCCGAGTCCCTGGAAGCTGCCCTGGCCGAGATCGACGCCGTCGACCCGCAGCCGGGGGAGGACGAATCGCTCAAGGCCGAAGCCGTCAAACTCGCCAACGTCGAGGAACTCAGGATCGCCGCCACCACGGCCCACCAGGCGCTCACCGCCGAGGACTTCGGCGAGGACGCCGACGCCACCACCTTGGTCGACGCAGCCAAACGCACCCTGGAACACGTCGCCGAACACGACGAGGAACTCGGGTCCGCGGCCGCCAGGCTCGCCGAGGTGGGCTTCCTGCTCAACGACATCGCCACCGAACTCGCCAGCTACCAGGCCGCCCTCGACTCCGAGGGCCCGGAACGGCTCGCCGAGATCGAGAACCGCCGGGGCGCCCTGGCAACGCTGGTGCGCAAGTACGCCCCAAGCATCGACGAGGTGCTGGTCTGGGCTCAGGAGGCCCGGACGCGGTTCCTGGAGCTGCAGGATGACTCCACCCGGATCGAGGCCCTGGAGGCAGAGGTGGGCCGCGCCGGGGACGAACTGGTCAAACAGGCCGCGGGGATCAGCAAGTTGCGGAAGAAGGCCGCCAAGGAACTCTCCGCCCGCGTCAGCGCCGAACTCAAGGCTCTGGCGATGGCGGATGCCACCCTGGTCATCACCATCGAGTCCGGCGGGCAGCCAGGCCCGTTCGGCGCGGACGAGATCTCCTTCCTGCTCCAGCCGCACTCCGGCGCCCCGGCCCGCCCGCTGGGGAAAGGTGCCTCCGGCGGTGAACTGTCCCGCGTGATGCTCGCCATCGAAGTGGTGCTGGCCGCCGTCGACCCGGTCCCCACCTTCGTCTTCGACGAGGTCGACGCGGGCGTGGGCGGCCGTGCCGCCGTCGAGATCGGCCGGCGGCTGGCGATGCTGGCCCGGCACGTCCAGGTGCTCGTGGTGACCCACCTGCCGCAGGTGGCAGCGTTCGCCGACCAGCACATCCGGGTCACCAAGACCTCCGTGCGCGGCGCCGACGGCGCCACGGCGACCGGCTTCACCTCCAGCGACGTCCAGCTCCTCGACGAACCGGAGCGCGTCCGCGAGCTGGCCCGGATGCTCGCCGGCCAGGAGGATTCCGAATCCGCCCGGGCCCACGCCCAGGAGCTGCTGGACGACGCCAGACTCCTGCCGCAGCAGGCCTGAGCATGTCCCCTGGCGGCCCGGGACTGGGATGACAATCACAGCGCTTTGCCCCGAACAGACCCTTGGAAGGCTGAATTGATGATAGGCTCGAACTCCGTGGTGCAGCGATCAAATTCCCGTGTAAATTCCCGGTTTCCGGGCTCGTCCAAGACGACCAAACACATCTTCGTCACCGGTGGTGTGGCGTCCTCGCTCGGAAAGGGACTGACGGCTTCGAGCCTCGGTCACCTCCTGCGGGCACGCGGCTTGTCTGTAACAATGCAAAAGCTCGATCCCTATTTGAACGTGGATCCGGGCACGATGAACCCCTTCCAGCACGGCGAAGTCTTCGTCACAGACGACGGCGCCGAAACGGACCTCGACATCGGCCACTACGAGCGCTTCCTCGATGAGAACCTCGAAGGCTCGGCCAACGTCACGACCGGACAGGTCTACTCCACGGTCATCGCCAAGGAACGCCGCGGGGAATACCTCGGCGACACCGTCCAGGTCATCCCGCACATCACCGATGAGATCAAGCGCCGCATGCGGCTTCCCGCCGAGGGCAAGCACGCCCCCGACGTGATCATCACCGAGATCGGCGGCACGGTGGGCGACATCGAGTCGCAGCCGTTCCTCGAATCCGCCCGCCAGGTCCGCCAGGACATCGGCCGCGGAAATGTGTTCTTCCTGCACGTCTCCCTCGTGCCGTACATCGGCCCCTCGCAGGAACTGAAGACCAAGCCGACGCAGCACTCCGTTGCCGCGCTGCGGTCCATCGGCATCCAGCCCGAAGCGATCGTGATCCGCTCGGACCGCGAAGTCCCGCAGCCCATGCGCGACAAGATCGGCCGCATGTGCGACGTCGACATCGACGCCGTTATCGGCTGCCCGGATGCGCCGAGCATCTACGACATCCCGAAGACCCTGCACTCCCAGGGCTTGGACTCCTACATCGTGCGCGCCCTCGACCTTCCGTTTAAGGACGTCGACTGGACCAGCTGGGACAGGCTCCTCGACGCGGTCCACAACCCCAAGCACGAGGTTGAGATCGCCCTGGTCGGCAAGTACATCGATCTGCCGGACGCCTACCTGTCCGTGACCGAGGCGCTGCGTGCCGGCGGTTTCGCCAACGACACCAAGGTCAAGATCCGCTGGGTCCCCTCGGACGAATGCGAAACCCACGAGGGAGCGGTTAAGTCCCTCGACGGGGTTGACGCGATCTGTGTCCCGGGCGGCTTCGGCATCCGTGGACTTGAAGGCAAGCTTGGCGCTCTGAAGTATGCCCGCGAATCCAAGCTCCCGGTCCTGGGCCTCTGCCTGGGTCTGCAGTGCATGGTGATCGAGTACGCCCGCAACGTGGTCGGCCTCGAGGGCGCTTCCTCGTCGGAGTTCGAGCCGGATTCCAAGTACCCGGTGATTGCCACGATGGAAGAGCAGCTGGACATCGTCGACGGCAAGGGCGACCTGGGCGGCACCATGCGCCTGGGCCTGTACGAGGCTCGCCTGGACGAAGGGTCCGTGGTCGCCGAGACCTACGGCACCACCAAGGTCAGCGAACGGCACCGGCACCGCTACGAGGTCAACAACAAGTACCGCGAGCAGATCGCCGCCAAGGGACTGGTGTTCTCCGGAACGTCGCCCGACGGCAAGCTCGTGGAGTACGTGGAGCTTCCCCGCGAAGTCCACCCGTACTACGTTGCCACGCAGGCACACCCTGAGCTCAGCTCACGCCCGACCCGGCCGCACGCGCTGTTCTCGGGACTGGTGAAAGCCGCCTTGGAGCACCAGAAAGGCAACGGCAGCAAAGCCGCCAACGCGGCCGCGAAGGCAGACACGGCAAAGGCAGACACAGCCGCGGACGATCCCTCCGCCGCCAAGCCTTCCCCGGTAGTGTCGAAGTAACCATCAACTGAATCAAAGGACGGCGCGATGCCCGGTAACCCTGAGACCCCCCATGCTGCACGGCTGGTTTCGGATGAACCGAGCCCGCGCCGTCTTTTGTCGTCCCGGACGGTCTACGAAGGCCGGATCTGGGACGTGGTCAGTGACAGTTTCCAGCTCAACGACGACGGCGATCCGCTCGTCCGCGACTACATCGAACACCCGGGTGCGGTGGCGGTCCTCCCGATGAACGACGACGGCGAGGTGCTCCTGATCAAGCAGTACCGGCACCCCGTCGGCATGGACCTCTGGGAGATCCCGGCCGGACTCCTCGATGTTGAGGGTGAGGACTTCGTGGCCGGAGCGGCACGTGAACTCGCCGAGGAAGCTGACCTCATTGCCGGCCAATGGAATGTCCTGGCCGACTTCTTCAATTCCCCCGGGTCCTCCAGCGAAGCCATCCGCATCTACCTCGCAAGGGACCTGAGCGATGTGCCCGGCCACGAACTCCACATCCGGACCGACGAAGAGGCCGAAATCGAACTGCACTGGATCCCTTTGGATGCAGCCGTGCTGGCCGTGCTGGAAGGGCGCCTGCACAACCCGTCCGCCGTCGTCGGAATCCTCGCCGCTGCGGCCGCCCGGCCCGACAACTTCACGGGCCTCCGCCCCGGTGACGCGCCGTGGCCCGCGCATCCCAGCCAGCGCTGATGGTGGAATCGCTGATCGCCGAGCCTCCGGCAGCTGCGCACCTCCCGGCCCCCGCACCGGCCGGCCCGTCCGCGTCCGGGCAGTCG
>NZ_MQTS01000010.1 GCF_020532825.1 Arthrobacter sp. SO3 | reverse complement strand
GGTTGCGGGGCGGCCGTGAGCGGCCTGGGGGGTGCTGAGGATGCGGGGTGCGTGGGCTGCGTAGGCGAGGTCGGCCACCGTGCCGCCCGGGTGACCGGCAGTGTGTGCGGCGCTTTGGAGGGTCAGCTTCAGCGGCATTCCCTCGATCTGGGGTGTCACCGGCGCCCGCGGGAGTCTGTGGGCCGGGCGTGGCCGGGCGTTGCATCCGAATAAAAAAACGCTGCCCGGTCATACGGCCGAACATGCGGGGCGACAAGGAACCAGCGGGCCACTGCGACTCCCTCCAAAAGGCACTTGGCTGCATCGTTTGATGCCTGAGCCAATACAAGTTGGTGGGAACAGCCCGGTCACGCGTGGTGGATACCTGCTTTTGCGACCGGCCTCTCGTGGCAAGGTCCGGGTACTACTCACTACCCGGACCTGTCCCGCCGCGCTGGCGCCGGTAATCGGTAGGCAAGTATCGTTGCGCACCCGCCGGCGGTGTTCTAGACCGACATACGAATCTTCAAGGCACTGCGCCCGACGGTCACGGCCAGGTGCGTCCCGGTGCCGAGGTGGTCGCCGTCCAGCTGGAACTCCTGTTCATGCTCCAGGGTGATTTCGGCGGATTTGCCCTGGAAGTACTCCACGGATTCGGTCTCGCGCTTATTCCGGCCGAAGATCCCGGCCACGACTCCCAGCCAGCCGAGCCGGCCGCTCGGGGCCAGGACCAGCAGATCCAGCATGCCGTCGTCGATACTGGCGTCGGGGAAGATCTCGACTCCGCCCATGATCCGGCCGCAGTTGCCGATCATCACGCTGCGGATCCTGCGGCGGACGGGTTCTCCGCCGTCGACGCTGATCTGCGCCTTGACAGGTTTGCCGGGAAGCTTACGGATGCCGGCCTCAACGTACGCGAGCCAGCCCATGCGGTCCTTCAGCGCATCAACGGTGTCCGCCATGATGGCGGCGTCGTACCCGAGACCGGCCATGACCAGGAACACCTGTTCCTCGTCCGAGTGGTTAAGCCGGGCCTTGACGACGTCGATGGCTTGTTCGCTGCCGTGGATCACGTCGTAGCAGGCAGAAACCGGGTCGGTGATGTCAACCCCGAGGTTGCGGGCGAGCAGGTTCCCGGTTCCCAGCGGGACCAGCCCCATGGGCGTTCCGGTGCCGGCGAGCACCTCGGCGACGCAGCGAACGGTTCCGTCGCCGCCGGCGGCAATCACGACGTCGACCCCTGCCTCCAGCGCCTGGCGTGCCTGGCCGGTGCCCGGGTCTTCAACGGTGGTTTCGAGCCAGAGCGGCTCGGCCCAGCCCTGCGTTTCGCAGAGCCTGAAGATGGCGCCCCGGAGCGCCGGACCACCGGATTTGGCGGGATTGATGACTACGGCTGCGCGTCTGGACGGCGCGGGATTGTTCTCTGGCATGGCGTCCTTCGATGGCAATTGGGCATAGGGTGTCCCGGCTGAAATCCTAGCGGGATTCTGCGCGTAACTTCCGCAGCAGGGCTGCGAACCGTGGACGCCCGCGCGCCGCGGTCACTAGACTGGCCATGCTCATGTACTGGAGCCTGCCGGCGCGAGACTGTCGCCGGGCAGGCCGCCTGTCCGGATCTGCCGGACGGCACGCGCTCCAGGGGCGGGAAGCGGGAGCTTATGTCTGAACCACAGGAGAACTACTCGGCCGAGGCCGAGGCGTCCAGCACGGATCCCCATGACTGGGGCCGGGCCATGGCGCTGGCGGTCACACGACTGGCAGAGCAGATCGCCCCCGCGGACAGCGAGGATATCCATGCCTCGCTCGTGGGCAAGGACCTGCACCTGAAGATCCGTGACGACTCCGGCGGGGTCACCATCGTGGTCTCCACCCGGCCGGCGTCAGGCCACTCCAGCTGAGGGCCGCTAACGTCCTGAGGACAGGTCCGCGGAGATGATTTCTGCGGTGGCCACGGTGGCCGCCCGCACCGAGTCCAGATAGGCCTCCGGGTCCGGCCGGCTCGCCACCGACTGGGCCTGCAATGACACGTTGATGGCGGCGACCACTTTGGGTCCGTCATGAACCGGCGCGGCGATGGACATCAGGCCGAGCTCCAGCTCCTGGTTCAGCAGGCACCAGCCCTGGGCCCGGACCTTGGCGAGCTCCGCCAGCAGTGGCTCCCGCGATCCGATGGCAAGCGGGGTCAGGGGCCGTATTTCAGTCCGGGCCAGGTAGTTCTCCAGCTCGGCGGGCGGCAGGGCCGCCAGCAGAACCCTGCCCATCGAGGTGGCGTAGGCCGGGAATCGGGTGCCGACCGTGATGCCGACGGCCATGATCCGGCGCGTCGCCACCCGGGCGATGTAGGCGATATCGGTGCCTTCCAGAACGGCGGCCGACGTCGACTCCCCCAACTGCAGGGACAGTTCCTCGAGGTGCGGCTGGGCGAGTTGCGGCAGCGACAGGCCCGACAGGTAGGCGTAGCCGAGCTGCAGCACCTTGGCGGTCAGGGCGAAAATCTTCCCGTCGGTCCGGACGTAGCCCAGCTCCACGAGCGTGTACAGGAACCGCCGTGCCGTGGCCCGGGTGAGGTCCGTCCGGGCCGCCACCTCGGTCAGCGTCATCTTGGGATGGTCCGTGTCGAAGGCGCGGATCACTGCCAGTCCGCGCGCCAGCGACTGCACGTACTGGTCACTGGCCGGCGGCGCGCCGCCGGCGGTGGCGCCCTTTGCTGCGACAATCATTTCCACGCCTCTCGGTCCCGCATCACTTTATCCGCACGGCTTTGTCCGTGCCGGCTTTGTCCGTGCCGCGGATCCTCAGCCTCCGACGGCGGGTGCGGCCGTGAGCGGCACGGGAACCATGTCCTGCAGCTCCTCCAGGGTGCAGCCGAACGTTTCGCGGACCTGCACCCCGCCGGGGCCGGTCAGGAAGACGGCTTTGTCGGTGTAGACGCGGGTGACGCAGCCGATCCCGGTGAGCGGGTAGGTGCAGGTTTCGACGAGCTTGGACACGCCCTCGCGGGTCAGGAGCGTCATCATCACGAAGACATCCTTGGCGCCGGTCGCGAGGTCCATGGCCCCGCCGACGGCCGGGATCGCGTCCGGGGCGCCGGTGTGCCAGTTGGCGAGGTCGCCGGTCGCGGAGACTTGGAACGCGCCCAGTACGCAGATGTCCAGGTGCCCGCCGCGCATGATCGCGAAGGAGTCGGCGTGGTGGAAGTAGGACGCCCCGGGCAGTTCGGTCACCGGGATCTTCCCGGCGTTGATGAGGTCGCCGTCGATCTGGTCCCCGGTGGCCTCCGGTCCCATGCCGAGCATGCCGTTCTCGGTGTGGAGCGTGATGTTCTGCTCCGGCTGAAGGTAGTTCGACACCAGGGTGGGCTGGCCGATGCCCAGGTTCACGAAGGAGCCGGGCTTGATGTCCCGGGCCACGAGGCGGGCCAGGTCATTGCGCCCCAGCGGCTTGTCGGATTTCCGGATGCCGGCAGCCAGAGCCGCCTGGTCATTGGATTGGACGCTCATCTCAGGCCACCTTCACAATGCTGTTGACGTAGATTCCGGGGGTCACGATGATCTCCGGATCAAGGCCGCCCGTGGGGACGATCTCGGACACCTGGACAATGGTGTGTTTGGCCGCGGCGGCCATGATCGGGCCGAAGTTGCGGGCCGTCTTGCGGTAGACGAGGTTGCCCTTGCCGTCGGCCTTGAGCGCCTTGATGAGCGCTACGTCGGCGTGGATGGGGGTCTCGAAGACCTGGCCGCGGCCGTCGAGGATGCGGGTCTCCTTGCCCTCGGCCAGCATGGTGCCGTAGCCGGTGGGGGTGAAGAAGCCGCCGATCCCGGCGCCCGCGGCGCGGATCCGCTCGGCCAGGTTGCCCTGCGGCACCAGTTCCAGCTCGATCTCGCCGGCGTGGTACTTCGCGTCGAAGTGCCAGGAGTCAGACTGCCGCGGGAAGGAACAAATCATCTTCTTCACCCGGCCTTCCTTGATCAGCAGCGCAAGGCCCTGGTCGCCCTGGCCGGCGTTGTTGTTGACCACGGTGAGGTCCTTCGCGCCGCAGTCCATCAGGGCATCGATCAGTTCGAACGGCTGCCCGGCGTTGCCGAAACCGCCGATCATCACGGTGGAGCCGTCCTGGATGCCGGCGACGGCCTCGTTGACGTTCTCTGGAAAGTTCAGCATGTCCTAGCCCTTTACTGTCGCTGTTTGTGCCGACGCTGTTTTTGCCGGGCCGGTGGTTGCGGTGACGTTTTCGAGGACGACGGCGAGGCCCTGGCCGACGCCGATGCAGATCGCGGCGACGCCCCAGCGCTGGCCGGTGGCCTGCAGGGTGCGGGCCAGGGTGCCGAGGATGCGTCCGCCGGAGGCGCCCAGGGGGTGGCCCATCGCGATCGCGCCGCCGTGCCGGTTCACGATGGAGGGGTCGATGCCCCAGGCGGTGATGCAGGCCAGGGACTGCGCGGCGAAGGCCTCGTTGAGTTCGACGGCGCCGACCTGGTCCCAGCCGATGCCGGCCTTGGCCAGGGCCTTGTTCGCCGCCTCGACCGGGGCGTAGCCGAAGAACTGGGGATCGTTGGCGTGCGCGCCGCGCCCGGCGATCCGGGCCAGCGGGTCCATACCCAGCAGGGCGGCGGCGTTTTCGGAGCCGAGCCACGCCGCGGACGCGCCGTCCGAGAGCGGGGACGCGTTCCCGGCGGTGACGGTGCCGTTTTCGGTGCGGAACACCGTTTTCAGGCCGGCGAGTTTCCCGGCCGAGGACCCGGGACGGATGCCCTCGTCCCGGACCAGGTCCGTGCCCGGGACCGCGGTGACGAGCCGGTCGTAGAAGCCCTCGTCCCAGGCCGCGGCGGCGAGGTTGTGCGAATTGGCGGAGAACTCGTCCTGCGCGGCCCGTGTGATGGCGTATTTGTCGGCGAGCCGTTCGGTGGCCTCGCCCAGGGACACGGTCCAGTCCGGGTCCATGGCCGGGTTCACCAGGCGCCAGCCCAGGGTGGTGGAGACCAGGGTCATGTCCCCGGCCGGGTAGGGCTTCTCGGTCTTGGGCAGCACCCAGGGGGCGCGGGACATCGATTCGGCCCCGCCGATCAGCATCAGGTCCGCGTCCCCGGTGTTGATCTGCCGGGACGCGATGATCGCCGCGTCCAGGGAGGACCCGCAGAGCCGGTTCACGGTGGTGCCCGGGATCGAGACCGGCAGCCCCGCGAGCAGTGTCCCCATCCGGGCGATGTTCCGGTTCTCCTCGCCCGCGCCGTTGGCGTTGCCGAACACCACCTCATCGATCCGCTCAACATCGAGTTTCGGGGCGCGCCGCACGGCCTCGCCGATCACGTGCGCGGCCAGATCATCCGGGCGGACCCCGGCGAGCCCGCCGCCGAACTTCCCGAAAGGAGTCCTCACGGCATCAAAAATAAAAGCCTCGTTCACGGCGTGCTGTCCATTTCTGTGTTGTCCATTGAGTGGAAGACCTGCTGGGCGGTCTTGAAGGCGGTGTTGGCGGAGGGGACCCCGCAGTAGATGGCGGTCTGCAGCAGGATTTCCTTGATCTCGTCCCTGCTGAGGCCGTTGGTGATGGCGGCGCGGATGTGCATGGCCAGTTCCTCCCAGTGCCCGTGCGCGACCATCGCGGTGATGGTGACGGCGGAGCGCATCTGCCTGGTCAGGCCGGGCCTGGTCCAGATGCCGCCCCAGGCGATCCGGGTGATCATGTCCTGGAAGTCCTCGGTGAAAGCGTCCTTGTTGGCGTTGGCACGGTCCACGTGCGCAGCGCCAAGCACCTCGCGGCGGACCACCATGCCTCCGTCGTAGATCTCCTGGCTGGTGGCCTCCGGCTGCACCACTCCATGCCGTTCCAGGCCGGTCCGCTCCGCGCCGGTCACTTGCCGGCCCCGCGGGACTCGGCCCAGGTAATCAGGGTCCGCAGCAAGTCGGCCACGTGCCCGGGTGCTTCGAAGGGCGCCAGGTGCGCCACGCCTTCAAGGCTCACTGCACTCGCGGTGCCGCCGCCGGCGGTGATTCCTTCGACGATCGCCTCCGCGAATGACGGCGGGGCGACGGTGTCCTCCACGCCCGCGATGGCCTGGGTGGGGACCCGGATGCTGCCGAGGTGGTCCCGGACGTCATAGGCGGCGAGGGCTTCGCAGCAGTACGCGTAGCTGAAGCGGTCGGCGTCGCGCAGGCTGTGCAGCAGCCGGCCGCTGAGTTCCGGCTGGCGCTCCATGAAACCCTGGCCGAACCAGCGCTGCGCCGAACCCTGGATCATCACGGGCGTGCCCTGGGTCCGTACGGTTTCCGCGCGTTCCAGCCAGCCCTCGGGCGTGCCGAGTTTCGCGCCGGTGCACTGCACGGACAGGCTCTTGAGCCGTTCACCATGCTTGATTCCCAGCTGCAGCCCGGTGGCGCCGCCCAGCGAAACACCGGCGTAGTGGAAAAGCGTTCCGGGCGCGATCGAATCCACCAGCTCGACCACGGCGTCGGCCAGTTCGGCGACCGTAAAGGTCTCCTTCGCGGCCGGCGAGATCCCGTGGCCGGGCAGGTCCCATGCGATGACGTCGACGTCATCGCCAAGCAACGCACCGGCCTGGCTCCACAGCAGCGTGGACGTGCCCAGGGACGGCCCCAGCACGAGGAGGGGTTTGTCCCCCAGCGGGCGCTGGGGCGAAAGCAGTACTGCCTTGACTGTGG
>NZ_MQTS01000001.1 GCF_020532825.1 Arthrobacter sp. SO3 | reverse complement strand
AATCCAAGGATGACTCGCCAGATAGCTGACAAGATTCGCCAGATCGTTTGGCAATTCGCCAACTACGCTGTCAAGCGACATGCAAACCCTCTTGGGGCCTCTCCCCCGGCCCAAATCAAGAGCCGATAGTCGGCGTTACGTAAACCTGAAGTAATCCAATTGCAGAATCCGGGCCCGGAATCCGCGGTCCGGTGGGCAGCGGCCTCGACGGTCGTTCACCCCGGTCCAGAAGCTCGAGTTCCTGGCCACGTACGAGACTGCGGTCCGGTGGGCAAGGAGTGTCAAAGCCGCCCGCTACGGTACCCGCCGGGCCGTCGAAGTCTCGCTGTAGCCCCTTACATTCTTTGAGCGGCAGTTCCCGTCCCGGCTGCCCGTCCGGCCCGGGCCGTGCGGCGACGTCGTGCGCCTGCCACCCCGGCCGCCGCCACGGCAGCTCCGGCCAGTAGCGCCGCCGCACCTGGCACCGGATGCTGAGGAAGGATCCGCACGGCGACCCCGGCCAGCCCCCAGGTCACGGCGGCGGCATAGGCCAAGGAGACCGGCCGCAACCACGCCACCGCGGCGCCGACTCCGCCCGCGGCCAACAGCGCCGCCGTGCTCCAGCCTTCGGCGCCCGGGGCGCTGATGCCGGCCGCGAGGAGGGCCTCAGCGCCGCCTGCTACCGTCGCTACCGTGATCCAGCCACTGAACAGGCCCAGCGGGGCTCGCACCAGCCATCGGTCGCGCACCGAGGCGATCTCGGTTTGCTGGACCGGTTCCGCCCGGATGTAGCCTGTCACGGCAGCTGCAACGGTCACGGCGATCAAGGACAGCTCCAAGCCCGGCTTGTCCTGGGCCCACACCCAGAACCCGGACAGGCCGACCGCGCACGCCGTGGCCCACCCGGTGCGGCGCAGCACAGGATCCCGGCGCCGGGCCGGCAGCGCCTGGTAAACGGCGTGGCTGAAGAGGCCGGCATAGATGGGTGCCCAGATGCCGAAGGCAGAGTTGGCCGGCACCACCAGACTGGGGCCGGCCGCGGCGTCCCCGTAGTCCCCGGAAACCCCTACGATGAAGCCTCCGCCCACCGCCACGGCCACAGTGACTTGACGCACCACATCCCGATCAACCATCACTGACCTGCTCTCCTCTTGATCCTTTCCATCATGACTCCCGGCACGGCGACAGGGTAGACCCTGCTTCTCGGAGATTCCCTGGGCTGATGTCCCACGGCGTGGCCCCTCCCGGTTCCGCTGGGCGGAAGGTGGTGGTTGCCCGGCGCCGGTTTGGCGGGCACGCTGGCAGGATGACCAAACTGCAGCCCGAAGCCAACCATTCCGGCCTGGACGTCTCCGCGGGCATCGAGGCTGAGCCCGACGGTGTCGTCGTCCTGGACCCGGAACTGGCCGCCATCTGGAACCTTGCGGCACCGTTCTTGAAAGTCCGCGACAACGACGCCCACACGCTCTACGCCTTCGGGCTTGCCCGTGCCCTGCTCGATGCGCACCCGGAGGCGGACGCCGCCGTCGTCCTCCCCGCGATCATGCTGCACGACATCGGCTGGTCGCAGGTGCCACCGGCCGAGGTCCTGGCAGCGATTGCGCCGGGCGGCGGCCGGCCGGATCTGGTGCTGCTGCACGAAAAGGAAGGTGCCCGGCTCGCCGCCGGAATTCTCGCCGAGGCCGGGTACGACGCCGGGAAAGTGCCGCCCATCCTGGATATCATCGACGGCCACGACTCCCGCCGCGAGGCCCTCTCCATCGAGGACGCCATCGTCAAGGACGCGGACAAGACCTGGCGGCTCAGCCCGCACGGCATCGACACCGTGATGGACTGGTTCGGCCTGGACCGCGGCCAGGCCCTCCGCCTCTGCAGCCAGCGCGTCCACGGGCATCTGTTCACCGCAGAGGCCCAGGCCATGGCCCGGGCACTGTCCGCGCTGGAGTCGGTGACGCTGTGGCCGCAGCGGCAGGCGCTGCCTGGCTGAGGTCCCTACCCCGCGCCCAGCCGGTGATACTTCTCCAGCCTGCGCGTCAGCAGCTCCCCAATTCCCACCGAGGAAAGACTGGCCAGTTCGTACTCGATAGCCTCTCCCAGTCGCTGGCAAAACGCCCTGCCCTCGAGCGCGGCGTCGGAGCGTTCATCCACGATGTGGTCCACCAGCCCGTTGCCGTGCAGCGATGCGACGTTGACGCCCTGTGCCTCGGAAACGGCCGGAGCAAAATCGGGGGTCCGGTGCACGATGGCGCTGGCACCCTCCGGCGGGAGGGGCGACAACCACGCGTGCTGGGCCGCGATGGTGCGGTCCGCCGGCAACAAGGCCAGGGCGCCGCCGCCGGCACCCTGCCCGAGCAACACAGACACCGTTGGCGTGCGAAGCCCAATCAGCTCATGCAGGGACCGGGCAATCTCGCCGGCCAGCCCGCCTTCCTCCGCCTCCTTGGAGAGCGCGGCGCCACCGGTGTCGATGACGGTGAGCAACGGCAGCCCCAGCTCCTCGGCGAGCCGCATGCCACGCCGCGCCTCGCGCAGCGACGCCGGTCCCATCGCCGTCTGCTGCGACGGCCGGGGCCGGGTGTGCCCGATGACTACGCAGGACTTCTGGCCGAAGCGGGCCAGCGCCAGCTGCAGTCCGGGGTCCTTTTCGCCTTGGCCGGTGCCGTTCAACGGGAGCACATCGATGGCTCCGTGGGCGAGCAGTAGCCGCAGGTCCGGCCGCCGCGGGTTCCGGGAGATCTGAATCGATTCCCAGGCACCGGCATCGGACGGTTTCACGGCCAGGGTGGCCGGGGCGGTGACCTGCGGATTTGGGCGGGCGACCAGAATGTTGAGAGCGCGGTCGACGACGTCGGACAGTTGCTCCGGCGGGACCACGGCGTCCACGAGCCCCTTGTCGAAGAGGTTTTCGGCCACCTGGACATTTTCCGGGAACGGTATGCCGTGCAGGGCCTCGTAGACGCGGGGTCCAAGGAATCCGAGCAGCGCACCGGGCTCGGCCACAGTGACGTGGCCCAGGGAACCCCAGGAAGCCATCACACCCCCGGTGGTGGGATGCCGAAGATAGACAAGGTAGGGCAATCCGGCCTGGCGATGTGACCGGACGGCTGCGCTGATCTTGACCATGGACAGGAAGGCGATGGTGCCTTCCTGCATGCGAGTGCCGCCGGAGGCGGGTCCCGCCAGCAGCGGCAGCCCTTCCCGGGTGGCCCGTTCGACGGCGTTGACGATGCGTGCCGCCGCGGCGAGGCCGATTGAGCCGGCGAGGAAGCGGAACTCGCTGACGATGACGGCGACGCGGCGGCCGCGGATCAGCCCCTCTCCAGTGAGGACGGATTCGTCCACCCCGGTTTTCGCGCGGGCGGCCGCCAGTTCCTGCCGGTATTCCGGGCCGGCATGAGGGTGGCTCACCGCTTCGTCCCAGCTGCGGTACGATCCGGAATCGAGCACCGCGGTGATGAGTTCGGTGGCGTCCAGGTGCCGGACCTTCTGTTCCGCCAGCACGTTCAGCGCCCGTCCTTGGATTGGCCGGCTCCTGCGGCGGTCCCCAGTCCGAGCCACTGACGGATCTGCCCGCCATCCTGGTCCAACAACGGCGGTGCGGTATGCGCCTTCCGTGTGGTTTCGGCGGTATCGGCGGCGCTGAAGAACCGCAGCGGAGGCCCCGGCAGGCTCACGTTGCCGAGAATTTTGTGATCGACGTCGATGACGAGACCCTGTGAGTGGACCTGTTCCCATTCGTACACTTCGTCCAGGGATCTGACTTTGCCGGCCGGGATCCCGGCCTCGTTCAGTTTGGCGAGCAGCGGCTCGGCCTCGAACTCGGAGAACACCCGCTCCACTTCTTCAAGGACTTTCTCGTGGTTCCGCACCCGATCCGCATTGGTGGCGAACTCCGGCCGCGTCCCGTCGATCCCGAATGTGGCAACGAACTTGCTCCAGAGCTTCTCGCTGCCGACGCTGATCTGTACCCGGCCGCGCCGGCAGTGGAACAGGCCGTACGGGGAAATGGACGGATGGTGGTTGCCCTGGGCCTTGGGGACCTCGCCGGCGACCGTGGCCCTGGTGCCCTGGAACGCATGGACCCCGATAATCGCCGCGAGCAAGGACGTTCGGACGATCTGGCCCTGCCCGGTCCGTTCGCGCTGCAGCAAGGCCGCCAGCGTGCCGAACGCCCCGTACATGCCGGACAGGAGGTCGGCGATCGGCACGCCCACCCGCTGCGGATCGTCCGGCCCGGATCCTGTCAGGGACATCAGCCCGGCCTCCCCCTGCAGGATCTGGTCGTAGCCGCTGCGCTGGGATTCCGGCCCGTCGTGCCCGAAGCCGGTGATCGACAGGACCACCAGCGCCGGATTCAGCGCATGCATCTCCGCGGCGGAGAACCCGAGCCGGTCAAGGACGCCGGGGCGGAAGTTCTCGATGACGACGTCCGCGCGTTCCAGCAGCCCGCGCAGAACCTGGCGCCCATCGTCGCTCTTCAGGTCCAGGGCGATGGATTCCTTGTTGCGGTTGCAGGACAGGAAATACGTGGCTTGGGGATCGTCGTCGGGACCGACGAACGGGGGCCCCCAGCCGCGGGTATCGTCACCGGTGCCGGGATTTTCGACCTTGATCACCCGCGCACCCAGATCGGCCAGCATCATCCCGGCGTGCGGGCCCGCGAGGGCGCGGCTCAGGTCCACCACAAGGTACCCCGTGAGGGGCCCTTCGGTGTGCCGTGTGGATTCAGTGCTCATCGTGATTTTCCTTCTTTGCTTATCTCGCGGCTGCAGGGTCGGTGATGCCAGGGGTGTGCTTTTTGGCGGCTACATCCAGCCCGGGACGACCATGACAAGCCAGGCGATTCCCGGTCCCGCCACGACGACGATGCCGCTGTAGGCGAGGATCTGCTTGTAGAAGCGTTCCTTGTCCACGCCTTCGGGCGCGTTGGCCAGCACCAGGGCGCCGTTGGTGGAGAACGGGGACACGTCCACGATTGTGGAGGCTACGGCCAGGGCTGCGATCACGCCGACGGCGCCGATCTCCCCAGTGGCCAGGAACGGCACCGCCAGCGGAATGAGGGCCGCAAGGATGGCGGTGGAGGAAGCGAAGGCGGAGACGATGCCGCCGATGTAGCAGATCAGCAGGGCAGCCAGGAGGGGCATGCCGAGATTCGCCACACCGCTGGACACGAACTTGATGGTGCCGGCCTCTTCCAGGACGCCGACGAAGGTGAGCATGCCGCAGATGAGCAGAACCGTGGACCAGCTGATCTTGTTGACTGCGCCCTTCTGCGCGGCAGGGGAGACGAGGGCCAGGACGATGGCGATGGTGATGGAAACGAAGCCGACGTCCACTTTGAAGCCCAGGGAGATGACGGCGAGGGCGATCAGACCAGCGATAGTGACGAGCTGGGGCACGGAGGCGCGGGCACCTTCGACGGGTGTGCCGCTGGCCGGTGTTTCCTTGGAGACCTCCGAGGTGCCTTTCGACGAGACGCCGGCCGGGGAAATGTCGGACCCTGAGCCCTGCAGCGTCACGCCGGCCGCGCGGGCGCCCACACTGACGGACATCCGCTTTTCGGCGGCCTGTTCCACCAGGCGCCCGGCCGGGGTGGACAGCGTCTTGTTGCGGCCCAGGACGAGGAACAGGACCAGCGCGATCGCGAGATTGAAGACGAAGCTGGCCAGGAAGATCGCCATGGGGTTGGCGTCCAGTTCCGTCTTGGCAATGATGCCGTTGACCGTGACGCCGTAGACCGCGATGGGGGAGAATCCGCCGGCCTGGGCCCCGTGGATCACCATCATGCCCATCATGAGCGGATTGAGCTTGTGTTTGGCCGCGAAGCTCAACGCGATCGGCGCGATGATGGCGACGGCGGCCGGGGAGAGTGCGCCTACTGAGGTAATCAGGGCGGTGATGGCGAACATGACCCAGGGTATGAGGACCACTTTGCTGCCCACCAGCCGGACGGCGCCCCGGACCAGGAGGTCGATGGTGCCGTTGTTCTGCGCGATCGCAAACAGATACGTGACCCCGACGATGGTGAGGAAGAGCCCTCCGGGGAAGTTGGCGAGGATGTCGTTGGTGGACATCCCCAGCACGACGGAGCCCAGCAGGAATGCACCCACGAAGGCCAGGGCGCCCATGTTGAGGGGCAGCACGGTGGCCAGCAGGAACATCACCACCAGGATGATGATGGACAGGACGGGAGCGGACATCTTTGTTCCTCCGGTTGGAAGTTGTAAGGGAACTGATGGGTTTTAAGGGGACTGGCTTAGTGGCCTAGCCTCCTAGACACTAGGTGTCTTTGTCAATAGTTCTTCGGTAGTCTTAGATCCGAGGACCTCACCGGAAGGGGGCGCATGGCAAAGCAGGCAGCAACGGACAAGATTTCCCGCGTTTCGCGGCCCCGGCTGTACGAACAACTTGTGGAACAGATCATGGACTTCATCGAGGCCGCCGAACTGGGCCCGGGGGACACGCTGCCGGCTGAACGGGAGCTTGCGGAGCGGTTGGGTGTTTCGCGGGCCACACTTGCCCAGGCCCTCGTGGCGCTGGAGGTGCTCGGAGTCATCGACGTCCAGCACGGCACAGGTGCAGTCCTGGTCTACCGCCCCAATGTTCCGTCCGTGATCAAAGGCCTCCGCGAGCACCGCAGCCGGCTGCCCGAGATCGTCGAGGCGCGAAGCACGCTCGAGGTCAAGCTGGCCGAGCTCGCCGCGGCCCGGCGCACCGGGGGCGACATGAAGGCGATCGACCACGCACTCGATGCCATGGCCGAGGAAGTTGCCTCAGGCGCCCGGGGTGCCCGGGGCGACGAGCTGTTTCACCAGGCCGTGACCGCCGCCGCGCATTCGGGCGTGCTGGCCCAGCTGATGACCTTCATCGCCGGAATGATCCTGGAAACGCGTCTGGAATCACTGGGGCAGCCCGGCCGGCCGGAGGAGTCGCTGGCTTCGCACCGCAAGATCGCCGATGCGATCAGGGCCAAGGATGCCCCGGGCGCAGCGGCCGCAATGCTGGAGCACATTGTCCTGGTCTCCGATGTTGCACTGTTGAAATAGGCGCTCATAAGGACCTCGCAAGGCCGCCTGCGCCGCCTGATCCGCTGCTAGCATGACCGTCATGGGCATCACCCCGGCGATCGCAGCCAGTACCAGCACAGACGGCTCCGTACCCGGCTCCGTGCCCGTTGCCGACACGCACGATCTGATCCGGGTGGTGGGCGCGCGCGAGAACAACCTCAAGGGCGTCAGCCTCGAGATCCCGAAGCGCCGGCTGACGGTGTTCACCGGTGTCTCCGGCTCGGGGAAGAGCTCCCTCGTGTTCGCCACCATCGCCGCGGAATCGCAGCGGATGATCAACGAAACCTACAGCGCCTTTGTGCAGGGCTTCATGCCCAATCTGGCAAGGCCCGACGTCGACTTCCTGGAGGGGCTGACGACGGCGATCATCGTCGACCAGGAGCGGATGGGCGCGAACCCCCGCTCCACCGTGGGCACGGCCACCGACGCCAACGCCATGCTTCGGATCCTCTTCAGCCGGCTGGGCTCCCCGCATGTGGGACCCCCCACGGCGTTCTCCTTCAACGTCCCGACGCGGAAAGCGAGCGGGGTGATGAGTACCGAGAAGAGCGGCCGGGTGGAGAAAAGCGTCGTCCAAAACGCCGTCTACCTGGGCGGCATGTGTCCGCGGTGCGAGGGCATGGGCTCGGTCTCCGACTTCGACCTCACAGCGCTCTACGACGACAGCAAGTCCCTCAGCGAGGGTGCCCTGACGATTCCCGGCTACAGCATGGACGGCTGGTACGGCCGCATCTTCAGCGGCGCCGGCTTCGACATGGACAAGCCGATCGCCAAGTACACCAAAAAGGAAATGAACGATCTGCTCTACAAGGAGCCGACCAAGATCAAGGTCGAGGGCATCAATCTCACCTATGAGGGCTTGATCCCGAAGATCCAGAAATCCATGCTCTCCAAGGATGTCGACGCTATGCAGCCCCACATCCGGGCCTTCGTCGACCGCGCCATCACGTTTCAAGCCTGCCCCGAGTGCAACGGCACGCGGCTCAGCCCGGAAGCCCGATCCTCGAAAATCCAGGGCAAGAACATCGCCGAATTGTGCCAGATGCAGATCAGCGACCTGGCCATCTGGGTCCGGGACCTGGACGAGCCATCCGTCGCGCCGCTCCTCAAAGGCCTGCGGCACCTGCTCGAGTCGTTCGCCGAAATCGGGCTGGGCTACCTCTCGCTGGACCGGCCGGCGGGCACCCTGTCCGGGGGAGAGGCGCAGCGGACCAAGATGATCCGGCACCTTGGCTCATCCCTGACGGACGTCACCTACGTCTTCGACGAGCCGACGATCGGCCTGCACCCGCACGACATCGAGCGGATGAACCAGCTGCTGCTGCAGCTGCGGGACAAGGGCAACACGGTGCTCGTCGTCGAGCACAAGCCGGAGACCATCGTCATCGCCGACCACGTCGTTGACCTCGGTCCCGGCGCAGGCACCGAGGGCGGCAACGTCTGCTTCGAAGGAAGCGTGGAGGACCTGCGGGTCAGTGACACCATCACCGGCCGCCACTTCGACGACCGGGCCACGGTCAAGGAGACGGTGCGGACGCCGTCGGGCGCGCTCGAGGTGCGCGGCGCGTCGACAAACAACCTCCGGGACGTCGACGTCGACATCCCGCTCGGCGTGCTTTGCGTGCTCACGGGCGTGGCCGGGTCCGGCAAGAGCTCGCTGATCCAGGGCTCGGTGGCCGGCCGCGACGGTGTTGTGCTGATCGACCAGGGCGCCATCAAGGGCTCGCGACGCAGCAACCCTGCGACGTACACGGGCCTTCTCGAGCCGATCCGAAAGGCGTTTGCCAAGGCGAACGGCGTGAAGCCGGCGCTGTTCAGCTCCAACTCAGAAGGCGCCTGCCCCACATGCAACGGCGCGGGCGTCATCTTCACCGAACTCGGAGTAATGGCCACCGTCGAGTCGACGTGCGAGGACTGCGAGGGCAGGAGGTTCCTGGCGTCAGTCCTGGAATACAAGCTGGCAGGCCGCAACATCTCCGAAGTGCTGGCAATGTCGATGACCGAAGCCGAGGGATTCTTTGGCGACGGGGAGGCGCGCACGCCGGCGGCGCACAAGATCCTTGACCGGCTCGTGGACGTCGGGCTCGGCTACCTCACCCTCGGCCAGCCGCTCACCACACTGTCCGGCGGCGAACGTCAGCGCGTCAAGCTTGCCACCCAGATGGCAGAGAAGGGTGACGTCTACGTCCTCGACGAACCCACCACCGGCCTGCACCTTGCCGATGTCCGGAACCTGCTGGGCCTGCTCGACCGGCTCGTCGACGCCGGCAAGTCAGTCGTCGTCATCGAGCACCACCAAGCCGTCATGGCGCACGCCGACTGGATCATCGACCTCGGCCCCGGCGCCGGCCACGACGGCGGCCGGATCGTTTTCGAGGGTTCCCCCGCGGACCTCGTCGCGGGCCGCTCCACCCTCACCGGGGAGCACCTGGCGGCCTACGTCGGCAGCTGACCGGGGCACCCGGCGATTGCATCACGCCAGGGTCCGGCCCAGGAACCCTACGACGTCCGGGAGGATGGAGCGCCAGTACCCGCCGTCGTGGCCGCCCGGATGGAAGCCTCCCTCGTGTTCACCTGGAAGGTCCTTCACGTAGTCCTGCACGCTGAAGAGCAGGTTGTCGGCTGTGCCGCAGTCGATTCTTTTCGGCAGTGACTCCAGCTCCGGGCGCAGGGCAAAGACGTCGTTGGCCGCGAAGTCCGCGGCGCTGTCAAAGTTATCGGACCGGCCGGCGTCGTACTGGCTCCAGACTGCCGGGCTCATCGCGGCCACGGCGCGGAGACCGGGAAGGCGGTGCTGCGCGGCGAGGAGCAGCGCGCCGAACCCGCCCATCGACAACCCGAAAACGGCGACCCTGCCGGTGTCGACTCCCTGGCCGGCCAGCAGGGGGAGGAACTCGTCGACCAGCATGGACTGTGTATCTGTGCCTGACGCGCGGCGGTGCCACCAGGTTTCGCCTCCGTCAACGGCAGCGATCGCGAAAGGCGTCCCTCCGCGCGATATGTGCTGTGCCAAGACCTGAGCCGCATCCAGATCCTCGAAAACCATGCGGTGGTCCGCGTCCGTGCCATGCAGGAAGAGCGCCACGGGCAGGGGGCCGGGCGAGGCCCCGCCAGCGGATTCCGGCACGGCGATGGACCAGCCTGTCGGTTCCTGCGGCCGGAACCGTGAGGTGAAGTTGCCGGTGCGCATGGCGACGGGTGGTGCGTGGCCGGAGGAGGTCGCGCCGGTGCATCCCGCGACCGACGCGGCTGCCACGGCCCCGGCTCCGAGCCCCAGCAGGCTGCGTCGGGAAAGCCCCGGTGATCCCGCGACCCCGCTCATTGGCCCGACACGCCCCTCACCAGAATTTCTGCACGCCGGAGGCGGCGTCCCGGAGTTGGGCGCCGTCAAGGACAATGGAGCACTCCTCCAGGCCGAAGTCCTTCCACTGCGCCACCAGGCGGAGTTCCCCCGCCGGCGGCAGCGGCCAGAGCCAGAGTGTTCCCGAGCCGGAGAACCCATCGTCGCCGCCGCTCCCGCCGCCGTTTCTCAGCAGGAGGACCGGCGAAGGGGGCTCCTCCGTGCCCTCGAAGAACCCGTGGGGGTGGGCGCCGGTGCTGGACCTTGAACCGTCCGGGAAAGCCGCGCCGAACAGGAGCATCGAACCCGCGCCGGAGCCCCTGCGGGGGCCGGGTCCGGGCCGGAAAAACACTTCGTTGAGGTCCGCCCACTCCTCGTCGGTCCGTTCGCCCCGACGGATGGTCCAGGACACATCGAACGTACAACCCGTGGAAAACACCGCCGCGCTCTTGACGGCCACCACCATGGTCGGGCTCAGGTGCAGGAACTGGCCGATGTGTACGACGGCCGGGAGCTCGTACTCCGGGGCGCCGGCCCAGACCGGCGGCACGTACTTCACTGCCCGTCCGCGCGGAGGGGTGGGGGGCACCGGGAAATCCTGGAAGAAGGTCATGGGTGATCCTTTCGTCGGTGGGTGCGCGCGGTCACTGCGGCCGGCCGGAGAGCTGGAGGGTGATGGGCTGTGTTGTCAGGGGCCCGCCGCATTCCTCCGAGCCGCCGACCCTCGTCCATTCCAGCCGGGATTGCTGCTGGGCGAGCAGGTTTCCGTCGTTGGCGAGCACCCGGGTTGTCACTTCGTGCGGCAATGGGCCGCGGACGGTAAACAGCCAGGCATTGGATGCCAGCAACCATAAACACCACGGCAGAGCGAAAGATCCCCCACTTCGACCTCATCGCGCCAGTCTAGACAGATTCCCGGCTCGCCGCTGGGCCATGTGGCCAAGGTTGGACGCCAGCTACAAGTCCTCCGGCGGCATGGGCAGGAGCGGGGACCGGGTCTTTGAGCAGTTATCGGACGTTTCTCGGCAAGTAAGTGCTTCGGCCGGGGCCCGGTTTTCTCAGGCCTGTTTCAGGGCGAGGCCTGGGCGGCTGTCGCTTCCTGCGCCTGCCGGTAGAACCACTCAATGTGCTCGCGCAGAAGGCGGGCGGCCAGCTCCCCGTCGTGGGCCTGGACGGCATCGAAGATGCCGTGGTGCTGGGTCCGCAGCACGGACAGAACCTCCGGCCACGCGTCCATCGCATCCATCGCCCCCTTGACGTAGCCGACGATGGAGCCGCTGAGGGATTCCATCATGGTGGCCACCACAGCGTTGCCGGCGAGTGAGCTCAGCGCCACGTGGAACCGCGCATCGAGTTCGTGGAAGGTGTCGCGGTCCATTTCCGGGTCGTCCATGGCCTGCAGCAACCGGGCTGCCTGCTCCAGGTCCTCATCTCCGCCGGTCCGGTCCGCACCGGCCCGGGCCGTCCAGGTCTCGAGCAGGATGCGGGTCTGGACGATGTCCGCGACCGGAAGGCGGCTGCTGGCCACATGCAGCCGCAGGGCAGATGACAATCCCGCGGACGGGTCGGAAATTACAATCGCCCCGGACGTGGGGCCGGATCCGACCGAACTGCGCAGCACGCCCATGGCGTCAAGGACCCGGATGGCCTCCCGCACGGACGCCCGGGAAATTCCGTACGTCTCCGCCAGTGTGCGTTCACCTGGAAGCCGGTCCCCGACCTTGATCTTGCCCGAGCGCAGGTCCGCTTCGATGTCCTTCAGGAGTGCGTCATGGGTTCGACGGCGGGGGGTTGCTCCTGCTTCAGCGGTGGTCACGGGTGTTTCCTTCGGGGCGGGGGAATGCGGGCGGGAGACCCGCCCGCACTCCCCGTTGCGGGAGGGCCGGAGGCTAAGGCAGCATCCAGCTTAGGACGGGGGTGGACTGCAGGTAGGACAGGGTGCAGAGCACCAGCAGCAGAGCCACGCTCCACCCGACTACTTTACGCAGGATCACCGACTCCTGGCCTTCAAGGTTTACTGCGGACGCTGCGATCGCGAGGTTCTGCGGGCTGATGAGCTTGCCAACCACGCCGCCGGAGGTGTTTCCGGCCACCAGAAGGTTCGGGTCGATTCCGGCCTTCAGCCCGGCGGTCTGCTGAAGCTTGGCGAACAGCGCGTTGGCGGAGGTGTCCGAGCCGGTGACGGCGGTGCCGATCCAGCCCAGGACGGGGGAGAGGAATGCGAAGAAGGTGCCGGTGCCGGCCAGCCAGGTGCCGATTGAGACCGTCTGTCCGGAAAAGTTCATCACGTAGGCCAGGGCGAGGACGGTAATGATGGTCAGACCTGCCCAGCGCATGCGGAAAATGGTGCGCCCGATTTCCATCACGGCGTCGCCGACCGTGACGCGGAAGCGGCCGCCGTCGTCGTACTTCGAATACACAAAGGCGACGATCAGTCCGGTGATCAGCAGCAGTGTGCCGGGGGTGGAGAGCCACTGGAAGGAATAGATGGTGGAGGAAACGGGTTTGCCCGCGGCGTCAACCAGGGCGTCGTGCAGGATGGACCAGGGGATTTTGACGTCGGTCGAGGCGAGGAGCGCCGGGACATCGACGCCCAGTTTCCACAGCTTCGCGATGCCGAAGACGACGATCACGAGGAAGTAGGGGAACAGGGCGAGCCACGTGCGCGTCGGCGTCAAACCGCCGGCGGGCCTTTCCGTGACGGCCACGGCCGCTGCCCTGCGTGAGCCTCCGGCGGGCGTGGGGGCCGCGTTCTGCGCTGCGGCGGCGGAAGCTACGCCGAGACGCTCGCGTGCAGCGATGCTGCCCTTCGGTGTCCAGACGCGGAAGAACAGCACTGCCACGCCCAGGCCAGTGAGGGAGGCAATGATGTCGGTGAGCTCATAGGAGAAGTAGTTGGAGCACAGGAACTGTGCGATGGCGAAGGAGAAACCGACGACGAGCGCGGCGGGCCAGCAGTCCTTCAGGCCCCTGCGGCCGTCGAGGATGAAGAGCAGGATCAGCGGCACGAACGTCGCCAGCAGCGGTGCCTGGCGGCCCACGATGGAGGCAATGTCCGTGGCGTGCAGTCCGGTGAGGCCGGCGGCGGTGGTGATCGGGATGGCCATTGCGCCGAACGCCACCGGGGCGGTGTTTGCCACCAGTACGGCGGCGGCGGCGCGCAGTGGCGGCAGTCCCAGGGCGAGGAGCATGGTGGCGGTGATGGCGACCGGTGCGCCGAACCCGGCCAGCGCCTCGAGCAGGCCGCCGAAGCAGAACGCGATCAGCAGCGCCTGCAGGCGCACGTCGCCGCCGCCGATTACGTCGAACACGCGGCGGAGGTCTTCGAAGCGTCCGCTGAGCACTGTGACCTGGTAGAGCCAGACGGCCATGATGACGATCCACAGCACGGGGAACGCGCCAAAGACCCCTCCCTGCGTTGCGGAGAGGATCGCCAGGCCCGGCGGCATGTGGAAGGCAACAATGCCGACCACGAGGGCAGCCAGCAGCGCGAAGGCCCCTGCCACGTGCGCCCTGGTCTTGACGACGGCGAGCAGGATGAAAAAGGTAAGCAGCGGCAGCAGGGCCACGATGGCCGACCAGGCCACGCTGTTAAGCACCGGGTCGGTGCTGGGGGTGAAGTGGTCCACGGAGTTCCTCCACGTTGAGAGACGGCTGGTCTATGGTCAGACCACTGTGGTCGGACCAAGAGAGTGTAGCGCACATCCCACCGCGAATGTGAGCGGGTTCACGTCCGTTCCTTGGGGTTGAAAGTGGCGGGGATCACGTGCTGTACTATGGTCTGACCACACGTTCCTAGGCTCCTCGAAAGGGCTGTCATGAGAATTGCCTTGTTCGCCACGTGCATCGTGGACGCGATGTATCCGGCCACGGCCCGTGCCGCCGTGAAGATTCTGGAGCGGCTGGGGCACGAGGTCGTGTTCCCGTCCGGCCAGGCGTGCTGCGGGCAGATGCACGTCAACAGCGGCTACCTCCAAGAAGCGGTCCCCGTCGTCGCCAACCATGTCGCGGCCTTCGACACCGACGACTACGACGTCGCCGTCGCGCCCTCGGGCTCCTGTGTTGCCTCCGTCAAGCACCAGCACCCGACGGTGGCCCGCTCCTGCGGGGACAAGGCCCTGGAGGCCCGGGCCACCGCCGTCGGCGCCAAAACTTACGAGCTCTCCGAACTCCTGGTCGACGTGCTCGGCGTCACCGACGCCGCCGCGCAGCTCGGCTCGTTCTTCCCGCACCGCGTCACGTACCACCCGAGCTGCCACGGCATGCGCCTGCTCCGGCTGGGGGACCGCCAGGCCCAGCTGCTGCGCAGCGTCAAGGGAATCGACCTGGCGGATCTGCCGGAGGCAGACCAGTGCTGCGGCTTCGGCGGCACCTTCTCCATGAAGAACGCCGACGTCTCCTCGGCCATGCTCGAGGACAAGACGGCCAATATCGCGGCAACCGGCGCCACATTGTGCACCGGCGGGGACGCCTCGTGCCTGATGCACATCGGCGGCGGCCTGTCCCGCCAGGGCAGCGCCGTCACCACCCTGCACCTCGCCGAAATCCTCGCCAGCACCGCGGAGGAACCGGCGTCCGTCACCGGCGAAGTCCGCGTATCCACCGGAAAGGCAGCCCGATGAGCACCTTCCTGGGCATGCCCTCCCTGCCCGTCTACGGCACGGGCAACCTGTTCGCCTCCGAATCGTTTCCGACGGCGGCGCACCGCGAGCTTGGCAACGCCCAGCTGCGCGCAAACCTCGGACACGCCACCCACACCATCCGCGACAAGCGGCTGAAGATGGTTGCCGAGCTGCCGGACTGGGAACAATTGCGGGACGCCGGCAGCGCGATCAAGGAATCCGTGATGGCACGGCTTCCCGAACTCCTCGAACAGTTCGAAGAGAACTTCACGGCCCGCGGCGGAGTCATCCACTGGGCCCGCGATGCCGACGAAGCCAACGCCATCGTCGCGGGACTGGTCCGCGACACCGGGGAAACCGAAGTCGTCAAGGTCAAGTCCATGGCGACCCAGGAGATCGGGCTCAACGAGTATCTCGAAGAGCAGGGCATCACGGCCTTCGAAACCGACCTCGCCGAACTCATCGTCCAGCTCGACCACGACAAGCCCAGCCACATCCTGGTCCCGGCGATCCACAAGAACCGCACCGAAATCCGCGACATCTTCCTGCGCGAAATGCCGGGGGCCGATCCCCAGCTCACCGACGACCCGGCCGTGCTGGCCATGGCCGCCCGCGCGCACCTCCGGCGCAAGTTCCTCTCCGCCAAAGTCGCCGTCTCCGGCGCCAACTTCGCCCTCGCCGACTCCGGCACCCTCGCCGTCGTCGAATCCGAGGGCAATGGCCGCATGTGCCTGACGCTGCCGGAGACCCTGATCACTGTGATGGGCGTGGAGAAGCTCCTGCCGACCTGGCAGGACCTCGAAGTGTTCATGCAGCTGCTGCCCCGCTCCTCCACCGGGGAACGGATGAACCCCTACACCTCGCTCTGGACCGGCGTCACCGAAGGCGACGGGCCGCAGAACATGCATCTGGTGCTGCTCGACAACGGCCGCAGCGCCGCGCTGGCCGACGAAATGGGACGTTCCGCGCTGCACTGCATCCGCTGCAGCGCCTGCATGAACGTCTGCCCCGTCTACGAGCGCACCGGCGGCCACGCCTACGGCTCCACCTATCCCGGACCGATCGGCGCGATCCTCTCACCGTTGATGACCGGCATCCAGGCAGAAGAGAACAATTCGCTGCCCTACGCGTCCTCCCTTTGCGGGGCCTGCTACGACGCCTGCCCGGTAAAGATCAACATCCCCGACATCCTGGTGCACCTGCGCAGCGTGGATGTGGACAGCAAACGGGGGAAGAAGAAACTGCCCAGCCAGATGGACGCCGGGATGAAGGCCGCCTCCTGGGCACTGTCCTCCGGCAAGCGGCTGGGGCTGATCGAAAAGGGGCTCCCGCTGGGACGCCTGGTTGCAGGCCCCGATCAGAAGATCACCAAACTGCCCGGCATCGCCGCCGGCTGGACACAAAGCCGGGACATTCCGGCGCCCCCGCAGGAATCCTTCCGCAGCTGGTGGGCCAAGGAGCACCGGAAACCGGACACGTCCAGCGCCCCCGAGCCGTCCCACGAGAAGAAAGACCAGCCATGAGCGCCCGTGAAGAAATCCTCGGCCGGATCCGCACCGCACTGAAGGACAACCCCGAGGCGCCGCAGATCCCGCGCCAATACCGGCAAACATCCCCGCTGGACGAGTCGGCGCTGATCGAGCTGCTGGTGGACCGCCTCGTCGACTACAAGGCACAGGTATCCGTGGTGGACGCGGCCGGGGTGCCCGCACGGATCGCGGAACTCCTCGCCGGCGCGCACAGCTACGTTGTGCCCACTGGGATCGACGCCGGCTGGCTCACCGGACTCGACCAGGGGTCCGGTGACAGCCGGCGCCGCCTGGATTCGACCGCCGCGCCGCTGAGTGTCGCAGAGCTCGACGGCATTGACGCCGTCGTAACCGGCAGCGCCGTCGCCGTCGCCGAAACCGGGACCATCATCCTGGACGGCAGCCCCAACCAGGGCCGCCGCGCCATCAGCCTCGTCCCGGACCACCACATCTGCGTCGTGAAGGCCGCCGACATCGCCGGCATCCTGCCCGAGGCACTGCGGCGGATCGACGGCACCCGGCCGCTCACCATGATCAGCGGCCCGAGCGCCACCAGCGACATCGAACTCGAACGCGTCGAGGGAGTTCACGGCCCCCGGAAGCTCGACGTCATCATCGCCCGGTGAGCCGGATACGCCCCGCAGTCACCGCTGAAGGGAGGGAGCGCTCATGAGCTTCTACCGCCATGACGCCTGGCAGCACCTCATGGGGGCCCTCGTGGAGGTCCGGAAGGACGGCAGGATCGTCCGCGAAGGACTCGTCGACGACGTCATGCCGGATTCATCGGCGCTCTGGATTGCCGGCGACGGGTCCAGAAACCGCGTGCTGATTGAAGCTGCAGAGGGCTATGAGGTCTGGGTGGACCCCCGGCCTCTTGAGGGCAAACGCGCCTACCGGATGACGTCGGCCGTCCTTCAACCTCGGGCGGCGCGTGCGCACACGGCCACGAGGCCCGACCGGCCCGCAACCAGCGCCGAGCAGGACCCGGAGCCGCGTTGTTGACCCTGATTGCCAAGGGCTTCCGAGAGAGTGGAGTGCCTGCCGCTAGCCGGCCGCTGCCATCACCTTGCTGCTCCTCAGCTGTGCGCGCCGAGGGCAGCCCGCGCGTTCTTCTTGCGTTCAGCAAGTTCCTTGCGCGCCACAAGGGCCTCCTCCAGGCTGACTGCGATGAACCTGGTGGATGTGCCGGGAGCGGCGCGGGCCACCAAATCCATGTCGGCGCTGATGACGGTGCCCACCATGGCGTACCCGCCACCGGAGACGGCATCGCGGTGCAGGATGATGGGTTGCGTTCCGCCCGGAATCTGGATGGACCCGACGGCGTAGCCGGCATCCACAATGTTGGACGGATCGGAACCTGCCCCGAAAGGCTGTTCGCGTTCTTTCCAGCTCACGCCGGGGCCGGAGTACCGCAATCCCATCCGGTCGGCCACCGGCGTCACCTTCCACTCGCCGTTCAGAAGGTTGTCCAGTCCTTCGTCGGTGAGGCGGTGGTCGTACAGGCCAAGGACAATTCTGACAGCTTGTTCCTTCTCGAACACGGGACGGAATTCCTCCGGCACCGTATCAGCGTCAGGCAGGGCTCCGCCGTTGAGCGGACTCCCGACGGGAACCTGATCGCCCGCTTCCAGCTTGCGGCCGTGGAATCCGCCGATTGCGCCAAGGCTGTAGGTGGACCGGCTGCCAAGCACCTCGGGAACATCGATGCCGCCCTGAACCGCAATGTAGTAACGCGTGCCGCCCCTGATGACCCCGAAGCTGAGCTCGTCGCCGGCGTTCAGCTGCAGCCGGGTCCACTGCGGCCGGGCTTCGCCGTTGATCCTGACCTCAACCGGGGCACCGGTGACGGCGATGACGGCATCCGTATCGGTGGTCAGTACCGGGCCCAGATAGGTGCATTCAAGAACGGCTTCCTGGGCCGTGTTGCCGACCAGTACATTGCCGAGTTCTGCAGAGTACTGGTCCATGGACCCGCTCTGCGGGATACCCACGTTGTAGTGGCCTCTGCGTCCTTGGTCCTGGACCGTGGTGGCCAGTCCGGGGTTCTTGATGTCAAACGCCATTGAGGGCCTCCATGAGTTCCTGGTTGTAGCCTTCGGGATTCGCCAGCGCTTTGGACAGATCGAAGGTCACGGGCACCTGCCGGTAGCGGAAGGTGCCCGCCGTGATTTCGGCCTGGATGCCGTCATATTCGGCCTCGTTGACCGGTTTGAACTTCACGATGTCACCGGGTTTGAAGAACACCATGAAGTCCTTGAAGTCGGCCAGGGACTGTGTGGGGTCGAAGATCGGCGCGGCAGCGACTCCGAACATCTGGTAACCGCCCGCACCCCGGACGGAGTAGATGCAGCCGAAGCAGCCGCCATGGCCCACGGTCAGCTTGGGGGTATCGGTGCGGGGGCTCAAATACTTGGGCACTTCCAGTTGCTTTTCCCGTTCAACCAGTTGGAAGAGGAACGGGAGTCCTGCGACAAATCCGACCATGGATACAAGCCACGGCTGCTCGTGGTGGCGCTGGATGAATTCCGCGGCATCCTTGAGGTTGTTGACCTTGGCTGCGTAGTCTATGTCGGTGCCGCCGGGCTCCTGATGGAAACCTTCGCGGAATCGCTCCGCCACCTCTTTCGTAAACGGATCGTCGTACCAGACCGGTACTTCGACGATCCGGGTTTCCAGAGCCTGATCCTGATGGTGCGTCAGGTCCCCTTCAACCGTCCGGACGGTTTCTTCCAGGGTCGACGGCGGCAGGACGTCGGGATCGAACCTCACGAGCAGTGAGGCGTTGGCTGGACAGACGTCCACGATGCCCGGCAGCTCCATGGCTGAAAGCTTCGCGGCAATGGACATGACCTTAAAGTTGGCGGCCAGGCTCATCGATTCCGAGACCTCGACGAACAGGAATTCGTCTCCTCCCCAGGTGTAGCGGGCCTCCAACACGGCGGGTTCCGGGCTACTCATTTTGCCCCCATCAGATCGGCGACGGTTTCAATGAACTTCGAGTGGTGGCTGACGGCTGCGAATTCAGGCCGGCCCAGCAGCCTCTTGTGCACCGGGATGGTGGTTTTGACCCCTTCGATCCGGGTCTCGTCCAGCGCAGCCAGCATGGCCTCAATGGCGGATTCGCGGGTGTCAGCATGGACAATCAGCTTGGCAAGCATGGAGTCGTAGTACGGACTGACAGTGGAGCCGGCCTCGACACCCGTGTCCACCCTGATGCCGACGCCAGAGGGCCATTGCATCGCCGTGATGAGGCCCGGGCTGGGGAAGAAGTTGTTGTCCGGGTCTTCCGCATTGATGCGGCACTCTATAGCGTGGCCGCTGAACTTCACGTCATCCTGGCTGAAGGACATCGCTCCGGTGAAGGCGATCAGCAGCTGTTCGCGGATGAGGTCGATCCCCGTGATTTGCTCGGTGATCGGGTGCTCAACCTGAATGCGTGTGTTCATCTCAATGAACGCGGCCTCCTGGTTGACCGGGTCATAGAGAAATTCGACCGTTCCGGCGCCGCTGTAGCCGCATTCGCGGGCGAGCTCAACGGAGGATTCCCGGATCGTCTGGCGGACGCCGTCCGGGAGGTCAGGTGCCGGGGCTTCCTCCATGACTTTCTGGGAACGCCGCTGCATGGAGCAGTCGCGGTCGCCGAGATGGATGAAGCTCTTTCCATCGCCGAGGACCTGTACCTCCACGTGCCGGGCATGCTGGACAAATCGTTCAAGATAGACCGTCGGATCGCCGAAGACGGATGCCGCTTCGCCGCGCGCCATCTCGATCGTCGCTAAGAGCTCGTCTTCGCTTTGCACAAAGCGGATGCCCCGGCCGCCGCCGCCAGCGGAGGCTTTGACCACCAGCGGATAGCCGATCCCGCGGGCCACGTCAACGGCGTCGGCCGCGGGCTCCAGGGGGCCGTCTGAACCGCGCAGTACTGGGACTCCCGCCTTCCGGGCGGATTCCCTTGCCATGGACTTGTTGCCCATCATCTCGATGGCATCCGCGTTCGGCCCCACCCAGATCAGGCCCGCATCGGCGACCTTCCGTGCGAATACAGCGTTCTCGGAGAGGAACCCGTAGCCCGGGTGGACAGCATCGCAGCCGTTGTCCAAAGCCGCGGCGATGATGGCGTCCTGGTTCAAGTAACTGGCGGGGGCAGGAGCCGGACCCACGACGACGACGTTGTCAGCGGAAAGAGCGGCCAAGGATTCGGCGTCGGGTTCGCTGGCCACCAGGAGCGTCTCGATACCCATTTCACGGGCGGTCCTGGCAATCCGCACGGCGATCTCGCCGCGGTTGGCGATCAGTAGTTTCTTCATGGTTATCCTTCGCGGACGACGACGATTGCATCGCCCGGGTTGACCATGTCGCCCTCGTTGACTTCGAACGACTCCAGGGTTCCGGCCACATCAGACTGGATTTCGGTGAACTGCTTCATGATTTCGATAATGCCCAGGGTCTGTCCGACCTCGATGGTGTCGCCTTCATTGGCGAAAGGCGGCTTGCCCGGGCCGGGCTTGCGGTAAAAGATGCCGGGGAGCGGGGAAACGATGGTTGCCACGGGTTGCTCGCTTTCAGATGGTTGGATAGATCGGTTCAGCCCAAGACCGCGCGTACGGCGGTGGCTACAGCAACAGAGTTGGGTGCGTCGGAGTGGACGCAGATGCTTCGGAACGGGATGTCCAATTCGGTGCCGTCAACAGCAAGGACCGGCTGGCCGGCCAAGGCCCGGCTGACGCGCTCGGCGGCGGCGTCGGGGTCGGTGGGAGCCGGCCGGCGCTGGATCAGCAGCCCGCCGGCCGAGCCGTAATTGAGATCAACATAGAGTTCCGGCACGAACTCCACCCCCATGGCCCGGCACACGGTTTCGTGGGCGGTTCCCGCGAGTCCGTAGAAAGGGACGCCAAACTGCGCGGCAGTTCTGGCAGCGGCCTGCATCAGTTCCTCATCGTCGGCCAGCATGCCGTAGAGGGCGCCGTGGGGTTTGATGTGGTTCAGTTCAAGCCCGTGCTTGCCGAGAAATGCCGTCAGGGCTCCGGTCTGGAAGAGGATGATCGATTCGACCTCAGCCGGGGTCAGCACCATTCGACGGCGTCCGAATCCCACGAGGTCAGGCAGGCCGGGGTGGGCTCCCACTGCCACGCCATGCTCAGCGGCCAGAGCCACGGTCCGGTTCATGACGTCCGGATCGCCGGCGTGATAGCCGCAGGCGACGTTGGCGACGTCGATGATCCGCATAAGTTCATCATCGTGCCCGAACTCGTGAAGACCGAGGCCTTCACCCATATCGGAGTTCAAGAGCACACGACTTGGAGTGTCTGGGGTCACAGTGGTTTGCATGAGTGCAACGCTACTCAGCATTTAGAGTTGCCGATATTGTGCAGGTCGCTGAATCTAGCGGCTTGAATTATGCTTATTGCACTGTGCGGCGGGTGACTCCCGCCATCCTTGGAGGCCTCCTTGCGTATCTCAGATCTGGCGGACGACGCCGAACTCAATATCCGCCTGCGCGTTGCGGGCGGCGAGGGCCGCCTGGCTCGACCCATCACCTGGTGCGCCCCGACGGAACATATGGACCCCACGCCCTTCCTCAGCGTGAATGCCCTTGTGCTGACCAACGGCATGGGCCTGAACGTCAAGGACTTCAGGATCTGGGACGCGTACGTAGAACGGCTGGCGGCCGTGCCGATCTCCGGGCTGGCATTCGGGCTGGGCGCCGCGCACAGCGAGTTGCCGGCCGGCCTTATCCAGGCCTGCGAGGCGCACGGCGTGCCCCTGCTGGAACTCCCTCCTGAGGTGCCCTTCGTTCTGATCATGCGGCATGTGGAGCAGGCCATCGCCGCCGAGCGCTATGAGGAGTTGCGAAAGGGCTGGGAGTTGGCAGATGAATGCACCCGGTTGGCGGCCGACGGGCATTCCCTCTTTGAGGTTCTAGAGCGGGTGGCGGACGCCGTCAACGCGAGGGTGGCCGTGATCGACCACAATGCGTTCGAGCTTGTTTCCGCGGGCGCGGCCCACGGCGGGCCCACGCGGACCGCGCTGCGCCTGCCCAGCGGCGAATCAGAGCAATTCCGGCTTGCCATCGAGGGAATCGGGAGCGACATCGTGCTGCAGCCCATTCTTGGCCCTGTGGCTGCAGTCATCGCGATGCAGCTGAGCTACACCCTGGGCTCGCATTCGCCCCTGCATTCCCGGGAGGCCTCACGCTTTGTGGAGGCCCTGTATGAGGACCGCGGTGAGCCGTCGGCGCCGTTGCGCCGCTACGCCCTCGAATCCGGATTTGATCCAGACGGCGATTGGGTCGCGGTGCTGATCGGCAGCTCGGAAGAAGTAGCCCCGGCTAAGCTGCGTGCCATCGCCTGGCGCGCACGCGTGGGGCTGCAGGCCACGTTCAGCACGGTGAGGTTCATGGAGGAAGCCGGGCTCACGACTCTCCTGTTGCAGCACAGGCACGGAGGTGCCGATCTGCTGGATGCCACGCGGGCGTTTTTTACGGACGCCACGGAACTGTCCGTCGTGGTCTCCGAATCCCTCAGCCTCAGTGAATTGCCGCTGGCGCTGCAGCTTGCCCGCCGTCACCTTGGGCGGCCCGGCGTGCACCAGGCGCCGCTGGTCGATATCGCCGGGATTGTTCAGGGGCTGCCCAGTCCGGGCCTGGTGGCAATGTGCGAGCGGCTGTTGGCCCCGTTGGCCTCCGACGGCGGCAGTGCTTTGCGGGAGACGTTCGACGCTTACCTGCGCCACAGCGGGAATTCCGCGAAGATCTGCGACGAGCTCTTTATCCACCGAAATACGCTCAGCTACAGGCTGCGGAAAATCGGGGAGCTTCTCAAACTGGATTTGTCCGACGGCGAAGTCCGTGCCACTTGCATGCTCGCATTGGGAATCGTCGCGGCATCGCACTGAGGATACCCCGCCGTGATCTCGCGCTCGCTCGTGGGCCTGGAGGACCCTGCCTGTCATCCTGTGTTGCCTCAGGCGCTGCTTTCCCGCACGCAGAGGGTCGGTTCCAGCCTGACCGGCTCGACGATTTCGCCGTCCAACAGCCGCTTCAGGAGTTGCACCGCCGTCCGCCCGATATCCAGCATGGGCGAGCGGACCGAGGAAAGTGGAATGGGAAGCTCCGCGGCCAGTGAGGTGTCATTGAAGCCAACCACCGACACGTCCTCGCCAACGGTAAGGCCATGGGAGCGAAGTGCTCCCATGGCGCCGATTGCCGCAAAGTCGTTGACTGCGAACAGGGCTGTGGGATAAGGGTTGCGGCCAGTCAGTATCGTCTCGGCTGCTTCCCGTCCTCCGGCCGTGTCGAACCGGGACCACACCACAGCTTCCCGGGGAATTTTGCCGCCCAGCGACTGCCACCGGTCCACGAAACCGGCTGTCCGGTCAACGGCCGTGCTGGCGTAGGGCTCACCTGCGATCACGGCGACGTTCCTGTGACCCTTGCTCCACAGGTGGTCGGCCACGAGCTGGCCGCCGAGGACATCGTCACAGGTGGCCGACGGGTAGCCGGGAACACGGCGATTCACGAGCACAAAAGGAACCTTGCGGGCGGTCAGCTCCCGCAGCTGGCTGCCGTCCAGATGTGCGTCTCCGATGATCAGCCCGTCCACCCGGCGGGCCAGCATGGTGTCCGTCTTTCGACGTTGTTCCTCCGGGTCATCCCGGGAGTTCATGACAAATGTGGAGTAACCGAGCTCAGCCGCGGCCTCCTCAATGCCCTCGTACATGATGGCGAGGACAAGATCCGAAAGCCGGGGAACGATCACGCCCATGAGCCGGGTCCGCCGCGTCCGCAGGCCGGCGGCCTGTGGGTTGGGGGAGTAGCCCCGCTTCCGCGCCAGATCGCGCACCCGTTCGGCCGTCGCCACGGAGGCGGCCCCCCGCGCCACGTCGGAGCCCGAGTGCAGGATCCTGGACACGGTCGACGGGTGGATGCCGAGCTCATTGGCAAGGTCCTTCAGCGTGACTGTGCGGCCATCGGCCGTGATTTCCTTCATTAGTTCCCCTGCTGCAGCTCAAGAAGACGTCATCGTCAAGACTGCCCGATAAGGTGCGGATATCTGGCCCTAGAACCCTTGACGTGTCTCAGCTCACATTCTATAGTCATTTTACCCCCCTAACCCAATCGATTGGGTAGGTGGGCATGCGCCGGCAAGCGGCGAAGTGTTTACGCCGCCGAAACACCGTGCGGCATCTGGGGAAAACATCGCGAAGATACTTTTATCCAACAACCCAATCGATTGGGTAAGCATCTGGGAGCAGATGCAGGACCAACGGAGCGAAAATGACCGTCACAGATTCGGGCAGCACCCATGTGGTGCTACTCGCCACGGGAGGAACGATTTCCTCCCGCGGCTCCGGGGCCGGAGGGGCCGCGGTGGCGTCGGACACGGGGGAACAGGTGTTCGCCAGCTTGGGCGTGCCAGCGCCCCATCCGGTCCGTGTAGTCGACGTCTTCCGGAAGGGTTCGTACCTGCTTACCGTCGACGACATGATCGCTATCTGCGCCAGGATCCGCGAGGCCTTCACCGACCCGCAGGTTCTGGGTGTCGTAGTCACCCACGGCACGGACACGATGGAGGAGACGGCGTATCTGGCGGATCTCACCCATGATGATCCCCGCCCGGTCGTCTTCACCGGAGCGCAGCAGGCTGCCGATTCCAGGGCCCCCGACGGTCCCAGCAATCTGGCCCGTGCGATCGCAGTCGCCGGTTCCCCGGAGTCCCGGGGGAAGGGTGTGCTGCTGGTGTTTGCCGGGACCATCTTCCCTGCGGCTGGAGTGCGGAAGTGCCACACAACGAGGCTTGATGCCTTCGCTAACCCGGATATCGGAACGGCTGGATCGGTGAGCGAATCGGGCGAGGTCAGTATGAAGCCAGCACGGCCCGCAATTGCCCCGTTTCCATTACCTAGCAGCGGGGCCGGTTCGCCGCGCGTGGACCTCGTCGCGGCTTATCCGGGGGCGGATGCCGCCCTCTTTCGAGGTTCCCTTCAGGCCGGGGCGGCGGGGATTGTGCTCCAGGGAACGGGATCGGGCAACGCCAACCGCGAGATATGCCGGGAGGTCGCGCAGGCGACCGCGGCCGGCGTCGTGGTGGTGACGAGCACCCGGGTGGAGGCCGGCGCCGTCGTGCCCCTGTATGGCGACGGCGGCGGTGACGACCTGCGGGCGGCGGGTGCCATCTCTTCGGGGCTGCTCAGGCCATCCCAGTCGTTGGTCCTCCTCAGCCTGCTGCTCCGGCTCGGCACACCCGCGGCCCGCATCGCGGAAACCTTCACCCTCCGGGGCGCGGCCCCGGACCACCCCGAAACCAAAACCCCTCAAGATAACCCAGCAAAAACGCAATGAAAGGTTGAACTCATGACTAAGGACATCCAAGTCGCGTTCGGCGTAGACGTGGACGCCGTAGCCGGAATGCTCGGCTCCTACGGGGGCGAGGATTCCCCGTGCGATATCTCCCGCGGCCTGTTCAGCGGCGAGGTCGGCGGCCCGCGTCTTATCCGTCTCTTCGAGAAGTACGGCCTGCCAGCCACGTGGTTCGTGCCCGGCCACTCCATCGAGACTTTCCCGGACCTGACCCGGATGATTGTGGACGCGGGACACGAAATCGGCGTCCACGGATACTCGCATGAAAACCCCATCGCCATGACCCGCGATCAGGAGACGGCCATCCTGGACCGGTCGATCGAACTCATCGAAAAGGTGTCCGGCCGTCGCCCCACAGGGTACGTCGCACCATGGTGGGAATTTTCCCCGGTCACCAACGAGATCCTCCTGGAACGCGGGATCAAGTACGACCACTCCCTGATGCACCGCGATTTCGAGCCCTACTACGTGCGGGTCGGTGACAGCTGGAAGAAGATCGATTACACCAAGGCCGCGGAGACCTGGATGGAGCCGCTCGTCCGTGGCAAGGAGACCGACCTCGTCGAGATCCCGGCCAACTGGTATCTGGACGATCTTCCTCCCATGATGTTCATCAAGGCCGCCCCGAACTCCCACGGCTTCGTCAGCCCCCGGGACATCGAACAGATGTGGCGCGACCAGTTCGACTGGGTGTACAGGGAGATGGACCAGGCCGTCTTCACCATGACCATCCACCCGGATGTCTCGGGCCGCCCCCAGGTCCTGCTCATGCTTGAACGCCTCATCGAACACATCAATTCTCACGAGGGCGTCAGCTGGCTCACGTTCGACCAGATCGCGGACTCCTTCCTCGCACGCAGCCCCCGAAAGGAAAACCAATAATGACCATCCAGCAGCCCGCCGTCGACCTGACGAAACCCGCACCCAACGAGAAGCGCCGGTTCCCGGTCTTCTCCAAGCGCCATACGACCACCGCCACCGTGTTGGCCCTGCTGGCCTGGACCGTAGCCGTGTTCGACTACGGACTTTTCGGCACCCTCCTGCCGGCCATGCAGGAGGAGTTTGGCTGGAGCGCGACTGAAGCTTACGCAATCAATACCTGGATCGCCGTCGGTACCGCGATCGTCTGCTTCGGCATCGGTCCCGTCATCGACCGGCTCGGCCGCCGCAAGGGCATGATGACCACCATCGGTGGCACCGCAGTCGTCTCCGGCCTGACGGCCCTGATCCCCACCGGAATCCCGTTCCTCAGCAACGGCCTGCTTGTGCTGGTCCGTTCCTTCGGCGGACTCGGATTCTCGGAGCAGGCAGTCAACGCGACCTACATGAACGAGGTCTACCAGGTCACCGAAGTCGCCGATAAGCGCAAGCGCCCCGGCTTCCACTACTCCTTCATCCAGGGCGGCTGGCCCCTCGGCTTCTTGCTCGCCAGTGCACTCGCCCTGGCCTTCCTCCCGTCCCTCGGGTGGCGAGCCTTGTACCTCATGGCCACTGTCCCGGCAGCGGTCATCGTTTGGGTCATTGCCAAGAAGCTCAAGGAAACCCCTCAGTTCGAACTGCACCACAAGCTGACCGAACTTGAGAAGAGCGGCCAGCCCGACGAAGCTCATGCCCTGGCCCACGCCTACGGCGTCGAACACTCTTCCGCGGCCCCGCTCAAGCGCATCTGGGAACCGCACCTGCGCCGGAACACGATCGTCTTCTCGCTGGCCTGGATCTTCAACTTCTTCGGCATCATGATCTTCAGCATCCTTGGCAGCTCCGTCCTGAAGAACGCCAAGGGTGTTGAACTCTCGGACGCCTTCTGGATGCTGATTGTCATCAACTTGCTGGCCTACTTCGGCTACGTCTTCCACGGATGGCTCGGTGACAAGATCGGCCGCAAGCGGACCATCATCGGCGGCTGGATTCTGTCCGGCATCTCCTTCTCGATCATGCTCAGCCCCATCGCCACGAGCCCCTTCATGATTATCGTCACCTACGGCGCGGGGCTGTTCTTCCTGGTCGGGCCGTACGCGGCAATCCAGTACTTCATGGCCGAGTGCTACCCCGTCAGCTGCCGTGCCACCGGCACCGCCTTCATTGGCGCCATGAGCCAGCCCGGCACCATTCTTGGCGGCGCGCTGTTCACGGCGGCGGCAGCCAGCGCGGGAACCGGCGCAGCGGCCCTGTGGGTCGGCGCGGCCGGCACGCTGTTCTCCGGCCTGCTGATGATCGCCGCCAAGCCGCCAGAAGAGGCACTGCTCGAGGACCACCCGCACGAGGTCGAAGTATGACAACGGAGACAAGGGTGGCTGTGATCACTGGAGCGGCCAGTGGCATTGGACGGGCCCTCGCGGTCCACTACGCCCACCGCGGCGTGCATTCGGTGATCGGCACCTTTCCCGGTGACCCGCACGACCCGGAAGAGACCCTCCGCCTGGTGAAGGACGCGGGTGGCCGCGGGGTTATCCACGAAGTGGATGTCCGCAGCACACCGTCCGTCGATGCGTTCGCCGAACGCGCCGTCGAAGAGTATGGCCGTCTGGACTACGCGGTGGCAAACGCGGGAATCCTCCGCAACTCGCCGCTGGGCGAGATGACCGATGAGCGGTGGCACGACATGCTCGACGTCGACCTCACCGGCGTGCTGCGGACCCTGCGTGCCGGGTCCGCAAGAATGACCGACGGCGGAGCGATGGTTGCCGTGTCCTCCATTGCCGGAGGTGTCTACGGGTGGGAGGAACATGCCCACTACGCGGCCGCCAAAGCCGGCGTCCTGGGGTTGGTCCGCAGTGTGGCCGCCGAGCTCGGACCGCGCGGCATTCGCGCCAACGCTGTCATCCCCGGGCTCATCGAGACGCCACAATCCCTGGACCCGGTGAACTCGCTAGGGCCCGAAGGGCTGAAACGCGCCGGGCTGGAGATCCCCTGGGGCCGGGTGGGACGACCCCAGGAAGTCGCCAGCGTGATCGGCTTCCTGACCTCCGATGACGCCATCTATGTCACGGGCCAATCCCTGATAGTCGACGGCGGCCTCACCATCAAGATGCGCGCCTGAAAACGCCCCGGAAGGACAAGAATGAACAACCATGACGCCTCCCGTCACGAGGAGGGCCGCGCTGTTGTGGTCACCGGCGGAGCCAGCGGCATAGGCAAGGCCATTGCCGAAGCCTTCACCGCCAACGGCGACAGAGTGGCGGTTCTCGACCGGTCCGGCGCGGCGGGAACCATCGCCGTCGACGTCTCAGACGAAGCGAGCGTGAGGGCTGGTTTCGACGCCGCCCGCGCCGAGCTTGGGAGCATAGATATTCTCGTGAACAGCGCGGGTATGCTGACGGAATCACCGCTGGAGGACATGACCCTGGCCATGTGGGACGAGACGATTGCCGTTGACCTGACGGGGGTCTTCCTGTGTTGCCGGGAGGTGGTGGGACAGATGCGTCAGCAGAAGTGGGGCCGCATTATCAACATCGCCTCCCAGCTGGCCATCAAGGGCGGCACCGGGCTCAGCCACTACAGCGCCGCCAAAGCCGGGGTGGTGGGACTGACCAAGGCTCTGGCCCTGGAAGTGGCCGGTGACAACGTGCTGGTCAACAGCATCGCCCCGGGCCCCATCGAGACGCCCCTGGTTGACAGCATTTCAGAGGACTGGAAGGCGGCGAAGCGTGCCGGACTGCCGCTGCTGCGCTTCGGTCTTCCGGCCGAGGTCGCGCCCACGGCGCTGCTTCTCGCCAGTGATCCGGGAGGCAACCTGTATGTCGGTCAGACGCTGGGGCCAAATTCCGGCGATGTCATGCCTTGAGGAGGGGACACTCACATGTGCGGTGCGTGCGGACGAAGTGTCGTGAGCGACCCTGTACTGGGGCCGGTCCGGACGATGCGGCAGCACCTGGTTGTCGCCCAAACGATCAACGGCGTCTGCCGGTCGTGGCCCGGGGCCCCGAAAGTGGCCGCCACCGGCGACGGCTGGCTGGTTTCGGGACCCACGGGTGCCACCGTGGCCGTCGCGACGGTGGAAGCGCTGTGGTCCGCTGTTCTCCCAAGCAGCCCGGGAGCGGCGTCTTCGGATCTGCATCGCGTCGGGGACGGCCCAGGTGCTTCGGAAAGTTCCGGCGCCACCGCGCGCACCGGCGGCTTGGAGGAAGGGGTCCTGGCGGCTGGAGACTTGGCGGCAGCGCAGTTGCAGCCGGAGGACTTGTCTCTCCGTGTTTTGAATCTTGGCCACCGCATGGCGCACAATGCGGGGAAGGCTTTGGGATCGCAAAGCGGAAGCACTCCAGGGGACAGCCTGACCAACGTCTGATCAACGTAGCGAAACCGGCCGTGTTGGAGGCACCTAAGCCTCGATCCACCGGCTGTGTTTGATGGGGCGGGGTCGTTCTGATCTGGGTCTGGGTTCGGTCGGTGGGCATGACGGGGTTCCCGGCATTGCTGCCGGTGGTGTTCCGTGGTCCTGGTTGCGCCGAGTCGGCTGGGTGGTCAGATGGCGGCGGTCCGTGGTGGCCCGCAGGCGGCTTCGAAGCGCTTTGACCAGCTGGTTTCCCAGGGCCAGTGAGCGGCCAGGTGCAGGGTGATCTTCCGTGCCGAGGTCGCGATCCTGGCGGGGTCGGTGATGAGTTTTCGGCGGATGGTGCCGCTGCGTGCTTTGCCCAGGTCGTTGCCGGAGAGGGTGCCGATGGCGCGCGAGAGGTTGAAGGCGATGGTCGCCAGGACCAGCCAGGCCGCGTTGGCGGTGGGTTTTGTCTGCGGCGACGGTGGCCAGAGCGCTGGTGGTGAAGAAGGCGTGGAAGCGGTGGGTGTCGAACAGGGTCTGTTGCCCTGCGCCTGCTTTGGCGTTCAGTTCCGGGATCCGGCGCACGACCAGGCGTCCGTGGACGCGTTCGGCCTTCTTTCGGCCCACGAAGGCGGTGAAGGCTGTTTCGGCGACTTCCGCCGAGGAAATCCAGGCTCCGGTGGTTTCATCGCGGACCGCGTCGGTGTATTGGATTGTGGTCCAGGCCTTCTCGTTGATGGTGGCGATGGCACGTTTGACGGCCGGGTCCATCCTGGCGGTAATGGACACTTTCGCGCCTGCGCGGTGGGCAGCGGCAACGACCGGGTGGCCGTAGAACGCACTGTCGGCACGCAGCAGCACCAGCCCGCTGGCATCCTTGCCGCGCAGCCGTTTCACGGTGGCAAGGATGTCACCGATGAACTTCCCCGCCCTGCGCGGGGAGCCGGAGCTTCGGACCCCTGTTTCCGGTAGCCGTGGACTTCCCTGATGGTGTCGTCGATATCTACCAAAACGTAATCATCGATACCGGAGGCGATCGGGGCAACGGCGGCGACGTTCACCAGCCACCGGGCGGCGAGGGCGTCGAGCTGGCGGACATGGCCGAAGGTGAACGCCCGCAGGAACGATCCCCAAGTCGACGGGGCATATGCATCGGCGAATAGTTTCTTCATCCCGCCGTGCCGCAACAAGGCCATGTCATCGATAGAATCGGCCCCGGTTTTTCCCGATCCGACAGGCATTCTCCGTTTAAACCGCCGCTACAACCTCAACCCGACCGGTGGATCGAGGCTAAGGCGTTGGGGTCGTTGAGTGCCCGGCGTGGGCGGGTTTTTCATGGGGGCCGGCGGGGTAGCCGCCGCGGCGGCTGGCCATGATGATCGCAAGGGCTGCCGCCGTCCGGACTGCTGCTGCCAGCGGGACGAACTGGGCGCCGGCGGTGGTCAGGGCCAGGGCGCCGTACCCCGCGCCGACGGCGATGCCGAGTTGGGTGGTGACGACCGTCAGCCCGTTGGCCGCGTCCTTGTGTTCACCACCGGCGCGGAGGATCGCTGCCTGATTGTAGATGCCGATGGCCCCAAAAGCGGTTCTCCACAGGTCACCAGCACGAGTTCACCCACCCACGTGCCACCCAGTGCAGGCAAGAGGGCGCAGGCGCTCACGAGCAGAGCAACTGCGCACAGCACGGAGCGCCGCGGATGGGAATCCGCCGTGGGGCCGGCGATCCAGGTCCCCACCAGGCTGGAGACGCCCACGACGGACAGGGTGAGGCCAGTGAAGGTATCCGGCATCGGACAGAAGGACCTCACCCAGGGCGTCAGCGTGGAGGTCGGACAGACCCAGGTCGCTGTCAACCTGGCGCCGGAGCGCGGTGGAGGCATAAACCCAGGCGATCGCCCGGCTCTACGAGCCGGGCGATCGCCGGGGCGTTGTTGCCGATTTGCGCCGTGATGTGACGGAGGGTCCAGCTGGTCAGCAGCGAATCGCCGTCGCTCGGCGTCATCTCGGGAACACAAAGATTGTAGCCACGAGAGCTTTCTTGAACAGAATTCCTTTCGTTTCCGGGCCGCACATCAGAAAGTCGAGGGGTTGCAGAATCTCTCCGTCATCCGTCAATGCGGCGCCGTCCAGGAGGGCCAGAGCCGCGGCATTCGAATGGGGGATCAGAGGTCCATCGATGCGTTCCACGGCGACATTCCCGGTGCAGGACGCGCGCTGGGTGATGAGGTTGATTGCCGATGTTGGCCCAGTCGCCAATCTAACGGACACGTCCGCTTCTCCCGGGAAGGCTTCGGGTTCAGGCGAAGCCAGTCCGTCGGACATGACCGCGGACGCTGGCACTGCATCACAGGATATCTTGAGGCCGGGGCCTCCCCCGAGGAGCAGGCCTTCCTGGAACTTCAGGAGGAAACAGGGCTGGCTGAAAACGACTTGATCGATTTCCGGCACGGAGAACCGCTTCTGCTAACAGACCACGGGGGCAATCCATGGCTGGTGCACACATTCACGGCGGTTACCGCGCGACGCAAATTGACCATCAACGACGAACATGACAATTTCCGCTGGGCTGCGCCGTCGAAGGTCAGGCGATTCAGCAATCGGGTGGCGTGGCTGGATCACGTACTCGAAGCGGCCAAGGCAACGCCCAGCCCCGGAATAAGGCCATGACAGTGGTTCGTGGCGTCGTCGAACACGGCGACGAACGGGGCAGGACGCTCGGTTTCCCCACCGCCAACGTTCAACTTGTCGACGACCAGATCGAAGACGGCGTATGGGCGGCAGTGGTCCGGATCGACTCCGGACAATGGGCCGTCGCGGCAGTTTCCATTGGGCGACGACGGACTTGTTACGCCCAGGAGGGAATCAAACTACTTGAGGCCCACCTGCTTGACTTCAGCGAGGATCTCTACGGACGGAAACTCAGCGTGGTTCTGGCCGTCAAGCTTCGGGAGCAGCAAAACTTTTCAAGTATTCACGCCCTGACTGAGCAACTGAGCCACGACGTCGTGGCTACCCGACGTTGGGCCAGGCAACACCATCCCTGGCTTGTTGTGCCAGGAACGCGTCAGAGCGACAACGACGCCGGGACTTGGCCTGACTGGGCCCGGACGGCACCTCGTGAACGGGCCGAGATCCTCCGCCGCGCATTCGACCTGGTCACCGCGCGCGTCGAGGACTTCGCGCTGCTGTTGACCCTGGAGATGGGCAAGCCGCTGTCCGAGGCCCGCGGCGAAGTCGCCTACGGGGCAGAGTTCCTGCGCTGGTTCTCCGAGGAAACAGTTCGCGACTACGGACGCTACCTCACCACCCCCGAAGGCAGGAACAAGATCCTGGTCCAGCACAAACCCGTGGGACCCTGCCTGCTAATCACCCCGTGGAATTTCCCGCTGGCCATGGCCACCCGGAAAGTGGCGCCCGCTATCGCCGCCGGCTGCACCATGGTCCTCAAGCCCGCCAAGCTCACCCCGCTCACGGCGCAGCTCTTCGCACAGACCATGCTCGACGCCGGCCTGCCCGCCGGGGTGCTCAACGTCGTTGCCTCATCCAGCGCCTCCGGGATCTCCGGCCCGCTGCTGGCCGACCCGCGGCTGCGCAAGGTTTCGTTTACCGGTTCCACCCCCGTCGGGAAACGACTCATGGCGGCTGCCGCAGAAAATGTCCTGCGAACATCCATGGAGCTGGGCGGCAACGCCCCGTTCATTGTGTTCGAGGACGCGGACCTCGAGAAGGCCGTCGAAGGGGCCATGGCAGCCAAGATGCGGAACATGGGCGAGGCCTGCACCGCCGCGAACCGGTTCCTGGTCCAGGAATCGGTTGCGGCGGAATTCACCCGGAAATTCGCCGCCGCCATGGGCGACCTGACTACCGGCCGCGGCACCGACCCGGAAACCCAGGTGGGCCCCCTCATCGATGCCGGTGCCCGGGAGGACGTCCACGCCCTGGTGACCGCCGCCGTCGCCGCCGGCGCCACCGCGGTCACTGGCGGGGCTCCCATTAAGGGCGAGGGGTACTTCTATCAGCCCACCGTGCTGGGTGACGTGCCGAATGGCGCCGAGATCCTCCGCCAGGAAATCTTCGGCCCCGTCGCACCCGTCACCACCTTCACCACCGAGGAGGACGCCGTCCGGCTCGCCAATGCCAGCGAATATGGCCTGGCCTCCTACGTATACAGCCGCGACTTCAACCGGCTCCTCCGCGTCGCCGAACAGATCGAATTCGGCATGGTTGGCTTCAACGCCGGCGTTATCTCCAATGCCGCGGCCCCGTTTCGGCGGCGTCAAACAGTCAGGCCTCGGCCGCGAAGGCGGCTCCGAGGGCATCGCGGAGTACACCACGACCCAATACATCGGCATCGCCGATCCTTATGCCGGATAGAAAGGCCAGAAAATGGTGATGGCTAGCAGGACCAGGACTTCAACGGGCGAGGCCAAGCGCCATCTGGTTGTGATTGACATGCAACGTGCCTTCCGTCAGCCAGGGGAGTGGCACATCCCGCGGTACGACGAAGCGGCCCGAATTATTGCCCGCCTGGCAGGCTCCGGGCTGGAACCTATCATCACGCGCTTTATCCCCGACCCTGCGGAGATAGGCTCGTGGTCCTCGTACTACGACCGCTGGCGAAGCATGCGCCTGGATCCCGATGATTCCCTTTGGGATATCGAACTTCCAGACATTGAGGTCCGTGGCTCCATTGACCTTCCGACGTTCTCCAAATGGGGGGACGAGCTGGCCGGACGGATTGCGGTCGGGGAAGAGGTTATCCTCACCGGTGTGGCAACGGACTGCTGCATCCTCGCGACCGCCCTGGGCGCCGCGGATGCAGGTCGATATGTGACAGTCGTGGAGGATGCGTGCGCTGGCCAGAGCGACGCTGAGCATGATCAGGCGCTGAGCCTTCTGGAGTTACTTTCCCCAATGATCAACGTCGTCAAGAGCGGTACGCTCCTTAACTGACCAGCCCGCGTGCAGCCAATGCGGTCCCGCCACGGTCCACCGATACCTCCTCTAGGCCAAGCGGTCTAAGTCTCAACTAGCTTGACGCAATCAGCGTCGCGCGTCACCCCGGGTGGCATATACCAACGCTGTGAAGCGTGTTCCGGTGCGTTTGCGCACGAAGGGTCTTCTGGAGTGTTACCGCAGGCATTTACGTGGCGTCCATACTGGTGCCCGCGAGTGTGGGTTCGTGGGTGTGGATGTAGGGAGACATCATTGTGGTGCCGTTCCTAGCTCTCATCGCTCAGGCCCAATTGCATTTGCTGGAACCGGGAAAAGCCGCGGCCATCATCCTCGGGGCACTCATCCGCACCGGGGCAAGCACCATCGCGGGCTCGCGGGCGGCACGCACGTTTTCGCGGCCCGGCTTTCGGGATCCGTCGTCGACCGGCTGGCAGCCCGCGCCCACATGCTATCAACAGTGCTTTAGCCAGGCGATCACCAGGCGGTGCCATCCACGACCTCGCATGCTTCGGCGTCGGAGTCCGGGATCCGGCCGAGCCGATCCCGGACCGTGGCTCGGAGGCGCCAGAAGCAGCCTTCAGGCCTTGTGGTCCGAGCGTAGACTGATGTTATAGTCCTCCGCGTCGAGCACCCGCTCCTGGGAGCGCGTATGGCCGTGGATCCGTTTCAGGTTCAACTGGAACAGGAATAAGGGACATCAGATGTCGACCAGTCCGTCTTCGTTTCCGGAACCGAGCCCGGGCGGACCTCCGCCTTTACGTCACGGTCTAATATCCTTCAGGACAGTCGAGGTTCCCAGTGGCAAGCAGATGCCGGACATTCGGCGGCAGGCCATAGACGTTATCGAGACGTTGATGGCCCGGCCCGATCCGGAGGGCGAGCGTGAACGGGAACAACTGAGGGCATATGTGGAAGCGCACCCTGGGCAACCGGAAGTCGCGCTGGCCAAACACTTGTTGGCCCTCCGGCCCTATATCGATGACGCCGACGCCGGGGTGGGGTCGAGGCCCCGGTCGTCAGATGCCGAGGCAAACCCGGGCTGGAATCAGTAATCCGTCCCGTGGCTATTTCCGCCTCGAAAGTCATGCTGACCGCTGACTTCGCACCGGCTTAGGTCGTCGTGGCTCCCGGAGGGTGCGACGTGCCTATCGGGTGAGACAGGAGTCTCGTCAGTCGATGCCGGCGCTTGCTGCACAACTTTTTACTTATCTGAGCTGCCTATCGGTTCTGTACCGGCACCCGGCTTGCGGAGGGGATCTACGTCACCACCCGTCCCGTAGTTGCCTTCGGAGTACTGTCCGATTTCGGACTCAGCGGTGCGGTCCGGAGTCGATCCCGCATTCCCGTAGTCGGCTTTGACGTAGCGTCCCGATGCCTTGGCCTTGTTTCCCAAAGGTTCGGGCAGGCCGCCTTCGCTTCCTGCCGTCCCGTAATCCCCTTCGACATACTGGCCTTCCTCGTCGGCGGCATGACGGCCGCGCTCTACACCGGCCTTGCCAAAGTCGCCTTCGACGTACCGGCCCCGCAGGTCTGGTTCTTCTGGTTCTTCTGGCTTCGTTTCCGGGCCTGCCTCATCCGGGGTGTGTTCGAAGCCGCTGTTGTCGGTCATGATCGTGCCTCTCCCGATACGAACTCTGCGTCTTCTGCGGCGCAATTTAAGTCTAGCGGGGGCCACGCAATCACGACAGATCGCCCTTGCACTGACGAGGCCTGCCAGCCAGGGGGAGCCGACGCGGTGCGGGCGCGCTGCCTTTGATGTGGCTCCCGGAGCTCAAGTCTTTAGTCTATGGAATCCTGCAGCTGCCCCGCGTAGCATATGTCTACTGGGGTTGTCAATTTACGCAGGTGAAGCAGATGACTCAAGGGAGGCACCCGCGATGAGTGATATCAGTCCGCTAAGGAATGCGGTCCGCAACGGCAGTGGCCTCAAGCGATTGGGCGGGACTTGGGGTGAACTTCTTGCAGAGTTTCTAGGCACTTTTGTCCTGATCTCCTTCGGCGATGGTGTCGTGGCTATGGCAGTCGCCGCCCTGCCAGGATCGGGCCGGGCCGCGACGTCGACGACGATCTTCATGGCCGCCGGAGACTGGCTCTTGATTACCTGGGGATGGGCCCTGGCTGTGACCATGGCAATCTATGTTGCCGGTGGCGTAAGCGGAGCGCACATCAATCCGGCCGTGACCGTGGCATTCGCGGTCCGGCGTAAATTTCCCTGGAGCAAGGTCGGCCCCTATGTCGTGGCCCAGGTACTGGGGGCCTTCGCCGGGGCCGCGATGGTGTACCTGCTTTATCACGATGCTATCGACGCCTTCAACAAGGCCGTCGGCACTGGCCGTGCTGATCCCAAAGGGCTTGCCAGCTATTCCATCTTCGCCACTTTCCCTGCTCCCTACTTCAACGGCAATCCCGTGGGCCCGCTGGTCGACCAGATTGTCGGCACTGCGTTCCTTGTCATGTTCGTGGTCGCCATCATCGACATGCGCAATACGGCCGTTCAGGCGAACCTGGGTCCGTTCATGATCGGGATGGCGGTGGCCGCCATCGGCATGTCCGTGGGCGCGAATGCAGGCTACGCCATCAACCCGGCCCGTGACTTCGGGCCGCGGCTGTTTGCCTGGATGGCCGGCTGGGGGCAGACGGCGCTGCCGGGCACCGTTGAAGGGGCCTTCAGCTGGTATTTCTGGGTCCCGGTCGTCGGACCCTTGGTCGGCGGCGTGATCGGCGTGCTGATCTACGACTGGTTTATCGGTGACGTCCTGCATGCGCGGGTCAGGTTGCAGGAATCGACGCCTCCAGGCCGGGCAGGCGGGGAACTTCCTCCGGCGGCCGAAACGAAAAGGACGGCCGGCAAATAGGCAGCCCAGGTCCCTGCCGAAATATTTCGGGGCTTGGATTTATGGCCGTGATTGGCGGGAATCAAAGCTCTGCAAAGTTTGAACCCTCCCAGGGCGCAAGGCGCACAAGGGCTCGCTTCCCGCCCGGCGCGGCTATGTATCGACGTCCCGGGATGCGTTTTTGTCGAACCGGTGCTGGGCTATCAGAAGGTCGGCTGGGGTGGCGATTCGTTGACCGCCGCAACACGTGAGGGGCCGGAGTAGCGGCTGAACACGGGTCAGCCGATCCGTTGGGCAAGTGACACGATAATCCCCTCCGGACCGCGCACGTAGGCCATGCTCCAGACGTGCTCGTACTGACCGATGCCGCCGACCAGCCCGAAGCCGGCCGCCGCAAGCTGGTCGACGGTCGCCTGGAGATCGTCGACCTCGAAGGCCACGTTGCGCAGCCCCAGCTCATTGGCCATCGCCGCGGGCGATCCGGGCCGGTGTGCGGGCCGGGCAAAGCTTGAGAGCTCCAGTCGGGTACCTCCGTCGGGCGGCCGCAGCATGATGATCTCAGTGCGGGAGTCGGGGATGCCGATGACCGTGTCGAGGAACTCGCCCTCCACGAATGTCCTCCCCTCGACCTCGAGACCCAGGCCGACGAAGAACGCCATCACCGCGTTGAGGTCAGCAACAGTGATGCCGACATGGTCGAAACGTCGTATATGGGACATGAGACTCATCCTCCGGAGAGATTTCACTGGTGATGCGACCACCGGTTCTGGGCGAAAGCCATAGGCCAGCTTTTAGACGTGGGCCGCCTCGGGGAAGCGGCCGCTGGTTCCCTCGCGCGGGCTGACGCGGGCTCCTGGCACGTCTATCAAGGCGATGCGTGGCCCGTCGGTTGCTTCCAGATCCAAATGGACCATGCTTCCGCGTAGTTCTTTGGACAGGACGGCGCCGGACGTGGCCTCTATGCCCTGCTTCTGCGGCCGGCAACGGCGCCATCGATCAGGAGGACTATGACGGCACCCAGGATGGAGAGGAGCCAGCGATAAGACCCAGAATGAGAAACGCGAGAAAACCCATGACTGCACGTCCTTTCGATTCACGGTCGTCGAAGGCGGCCGTAAGCACGGTTCTATCAGCATGCTTAGTGTCATGCAATGGCCCAGGTCCGGGGCATCGAAGGTCTGGGTGGGGACAACAAATAAGGAAGCCTTCGGCCGTATCAGGCGGTTAATCCCTACGTCCGCAGGATGTCCTACCGCTTGCCGGCCTCCTGCGACCTCAAGGTGCAGGACCGGAACGGATCTCCGGGCCGTCGTCATCCCGTCGGCTCATGAAGGGCCAGATCTCAATGAGGACAATGGACCTCCCGCGGTCCCGTGGGCACAATAAAACCATGTGCGGCAGATATGTGATGCCCCAAGGCACAGGCGACCTCCTCAGCCATTTCGAGGCCAGGGAGGTCGAGGGCAGCCCGCCGCCAGTTCAGTGAACGCTAGTTTTTGGAGGTAACTGCCCCGTGGGATATGCCAGTCCGGAATAAAGCGGTCAGCTGCGGATAGGGGCGGCTCGACCTTGGGGCGGCGTTCTGCCCTGTGTCTTCGGTGGGGGCCGTGCGAGCCGTCCCGGTGGAATGGACTCATGGCCATCCGGACGGCACGTACGTACGATGATGGAAGACCCGCTATCCGGCGGGCTTCGCCGGTGGACGGGGTAGTCCCTGCCCGTCGGAGGAGCAGCGAACATGCATTTTGCCTTCATTTGTCTGCCTGCCGCGGGCCATGTGAATCCCACGTTGCCGGTTGTTGCCGAGCTTGTCCGGCGGGGCCACCGTGTCACGTATGCAACCTCGGCCGAGTACGCCGCGGCGGTCGAGTTCGCCGGCGCGGCCTTCTTTGAGAGCGGCGAGGACCTCGCCTCCCAGTTTCCGCGGGTCGGCAGCCCGCCTGACGGTGCGGGGTCTCCCCGGACGGGGATGTTGGCGGGCCTGGGATCAGGGATGATGTCCGGTCTCCTTGAGCGGCTGCTGGAGAGGGCGAGGGAGGAATTCCCCGCCCTAATGGCCCGGCTTGCCGCGGACCCGCCGGACGCGGTGTGTTACGACGCCATGACCCTGGCGGGGAAGATGGCCGCCATGAAGCTCGCCGTGCCCGACATTGCGCTGCTGCCGACCTACGCCGCCAACGAATATTTCTCCCTACGGGAGCTGATGCCGGCCCGCGCGCCGGCCGAAATGATTAAGGCCTGGAAACAGATCTGCCAGCTGATCGATGATTTCGCTGCCGAACAGGGTCTGGCCCAATTCAACTTCATGGAAGGGCCGCCGGCATCGTTGAACATCTGCTTCATCCCGCGGGAATTCCAGCCCGCGGGGGAGACCTTTGACGCGAGCTTCCACTTTGTGGGGCCTTGCATGGGCCACAGAGGCACCGAAGAGGCCTGGCAGCCCCGCGGGGGAGACCGGCCGCTGGTCTTCATTTCGCTGGGCACCACACCCTTGAACGACCGCCCGGAATTCTTCCGGATGTGCCTGGAGGCCTTCGCCGCCAGCCCGTGGCAGGTGGCCATGGCAGTCGGCGACCGCATCAAGGTATCCGAGCTGGGGCAGATCCCGGACAATGTTGAAGTCCGCGCGTTCTTTCCCCAACTGGATGTTTTGGGCCACGCCGACGTGTTTCTCTCACACACAGGGATGAATTCCACCATGGAGGCCCTGTACTTCGGGGTGCCGCTGGTGGCCTTCCCGCTGCAGCCGGAACAGGAAGCCAATGCCCGCCGCGTCGAGGAGCTGGGACTGGGGCGCCGGCTCCCCGCAGGACCGCTCTCACCGGCCCTGATCCGCACGGTGATTACCGAAGTCAGCGACGATCAGGAAATCCGGCGCAACGTACGGGCCATGAAGCAACGCATCCGTGGGTCCGGAGGCCCGACGGCGGCCGCTGACGCCATCGAAGGCTACCTGTCGGCCTTGAGGCGCCCGGCATAGGAGAGCAACGAATCGGCCGGGCAGTGGCGCGCAGCCCGGTGCTGTGTCCGTCCTGGCGACTCTCAGGTGGACCCGTCGGAGGAATGGACTCTACGACGGCGTCTGGCCGCCGGCCTGGGGGAGTGGTCTGATCCATTTCAACGGTGCTCCTTTTGTGCGTGGACTACTCGGCGATGTCCTCCGCCCACAGTTCAGGGTGTTCGTCCTGGAAGGTGCGCATCATCTCGACGCATCGGGCGTCATTCAACACCACCACTTCGACGCCGCGTGAGCGGAGAAGTTCGAATTCGCCGGGGAACGTCTCGGCCTCGCCCACCACCACGCGCGGAATTTTGAATTGGATGATGGTCCCGGTACACATCGCACACGGTGCCAGGGTGGTGTAGAGGGTTGTGTCCCGGTAGCTCTTCTGGCGTCCGGCGGCCCGCAGCGCAGACATCTCGCCGTGGGCGATTGGATCGCCATGCTGGACTCGCTGGTTGTGGCCGCTGGCAATGACGACCCCGCCGCGGGCCAAGGAGGCACCGATCGGGATGCCGCCCTCTCGAAGGCTCTTTTGTGCGGCCTCGTAGGCAGCTTCGAAGACCGGGTCTGTGATGGTTCGTTCAGTTTCGGACATGGGTGCAGTCTAAATCGCGCGCGTCGAAGAATTGTTGGTGGCCGCTGACGGCGCGACACCGAGGCTATGTGACCGGGCCCTGGCCAACGGGAACACCGGCCATGGCATCAGGGACCTGCCGGCCCCCGGGCCCCGTCTGGTGGCAATCCGAATCTGCCGCTCACCAAGGGGTGATGATCAAATCCGCACGCTCGGGACCGGCAAGGTGGATGATGAGACCCGCCATGCCCTCGTGTAGGCGATGGCGGCCGCCTCCGACGGAATGTCGACCGCCGCGTCTCGTGCCGGGCACCGGGTAGATGTTGTTCGCCACGGTACCGACTGGACTCAGCAGCAAGGAGAGCTCACTGGGCAATCGGAATCAGCGAAGCTCGGTAAGCACCGATTCCGGGCAGCTCCGCGCAAGGCGGAACTGCCCGGAATGGGTGGACGTTGAAGTCTGCTGCCGCGAACCGAGTGGACCGTTGCCCCAACCCCGGCGCTGTGCACCTAGTGCGTCAGGTCCTTGCCTTTGGTCTCCGGGATGGTGAAGACGAACAGCGCGCTGACGATCAGGAGCACCACGGCGTACAGGTTGAACGCGTTGGCGAGGCCGATGCCACCGAGCCAGGTCTGCAGGTACGGGGCGGTCCCGCCGAACACGGCCACGCAGATGGAATACGGGACGCCGACGCCGATGGTGCGGATGCTGGTGGGGAACAGTTCTGCGTAGACGGCCGGAACAATCGCGGCGCTGGCGGCAATGAAGATCAGCATGACGGACATGGCCACGGCCAGCTGCCAGGCCGAGTCCTTCAGCAGCCAGGTCATCGGGAAGTGCATGACGGCGGCTCCGGCCGCTCCGGCCCAGAGCACCTTCTTGCGGCCGATCCGGTCGGACAGCTTGCCCCAGAAGGGCAGGGCGGCAATGAACACAATGTTGGCGACGACACTGGCCCACAGGGTTTCCCCGCGGTCGATCTTCAGGACGGTCGCGGCGTAACTCGGGGCCACAACACCCCAGATGTAGTAGATCACCGTGAGACCCACGGTCAGCCCCACGACCTGGAGGGCCTGCTTGCGGTGCTGCACAATCTGCGGCCAGATCGCGGCGCGCTTCTCGGTGGTCGACTCTCCTTCGAAGGCCTCGGACTCGTGCAGTTTGGAGCGCATGATCAGGGCGTACAAGCCCATAACGGCTCCGACGAGGAACGGGACGCGCCAGCCCCAGTCATTCATCGCATCGGCGCTCATCGTCATGTTCAGGACCGCACCCAGCAGGGTGCCGGCCAGGATTCCGACCGTGCCCGAGGTGTAGATGAGGGTGGCCCACAGGCCGCGCTTCTCTTTCGGGGCCACCTCGGAGAGGTAGGTCTGCGACGACGGCAGCTCACCGCCGTGGGCCAGGCCCTGGATCAGCCGGGCCACCAGCAGCGTCAGTGACGCCCAGACCCCGACGCTTGCGAAGGACGGGGCAACGCCGATCATGAGGCTGCCCAGTGATGCGAGGCCGACGGCGAGCGTCATGGACGTCTTGCGGCCGACGCGGTCGCCGATCCAGCCGAACAGGAATCCTCCGACCGGCCGGGCCACGAAACCGACGGCGAAAATGGCCAGGGTTGCCAGCACGGCCGAGGCGGGATCCGCCTTGCTGAAGAGCTGGCTGGCGATGAAGGGCGTGAACGTGGCGTAGATCGCCCAGTCGTACCATTCGACGGCGTTTCCGATGCCCGTGCCGAGGAGGGTCTTTCGCGTGGCCGCCCGGGTGGCGAGCTGCGGGTTAGTGATGGTGGACATGATTTTCTCCGGGAAGTAGGGCTAGGAAGCGGCGGAAATGGGGTGGCCGGCGGCAAGCGCGGCAATGCGGTTAATGGCAAGCTCCGCGTAAAGCGCGGCACCGTCGGCGAGGACGCCGTCGTCGAACGTGGCGTAGGGGGAGTGGTTGAACGCAGTGGAGGTATGGTCCGCCCCCGGGGCGACGGCGCTGAGCCCGATGAAGGTGCCCGGCACCTCTTCCATCACCCTGGAGAAGTCCTCGGACCCGCTGAGCGGGGTGGCCCAGCGGGTCAGCCTGGCGTCGCCGAACAGGTCCTGGATGGTCCTCTCCGCGGTGAGGGTCTCGTTTTCGTCCGTGATGCTCAGCGGGTATTCCCCGCGGTATTCGACCTCCACCTCCAGGCCGTGGGCGTGGGCGATGCCTTTCAGGAGCGTGGGGACGGCAGACATCATCCGTTCTCGGGAGGCGTGCGAGAACGTCCGGATGGTGGCCTCGATGCGCGCTGATTCGGGGATCACGTTCCGGGTGGTGCCCGCGTGCAGGACGCCGACGGTCAAAACTACGGGGTCGAACATGTTGAACTGCCGCGTGATCATGACCTGCAGCGCGGTCACCATCTCGGCGGCTGCCGTGACGGGGTCCTTGGCTGCGTGCGGGGCGGAGCCGTGGCCGCCGGCGCCCAGGACCGTGACGAACAATCCGTCCGAGGCGCTCAGCATCACGCCCGGCTTGGTGGCGAATTGGCCGTAGGGCTCCAGGGAGGAGAAGACGTGCATGCCGTAGGCGGCGTCCGCGCGGCGGCCCGCGGCGTCAAGAACCCCTTCGCGGATCATGTGGCCGGCGCCGTCCCAGCCCTCCTCGCCCGGCTGGAACATCAGGACCACATCGCCGGCGAGCTGCCCGCGGCGTTCGGCCAGCAGAGTGGCGGCGCCGGCCAGCATCGAGGTGTGGAGATCGTGGCCGCAGGCGTGCATGGCGCCGTCGACCCGGGAGGTGAAGTCTGCGCCGGTGCGCTCCTGGACCGGAAGGCCGTCCATGTCCGCGCGCAGCAGGACAACGGGTTTGTTGGCCGAAGTGTGCGGTGCGCCGCCCCGGAGGACGGCGGTGACCGACGTCGTCGTTTCGCCGAGGGTGATCTCGTACGGCAGCCCGTCGAGGGCTTTGAGGACTTTTTCCTGGGTCCGGGGGATCTGCAGGCCGATTTCCGGTTCCCGGTGCAGCTCGTGGCGCAGCCGGGTGATCTCGCCGTGCAGCTCCCTGGCATCCGCTGTGACCGACATATGCTCCCGCTTTCCGAACGATTGGTAAGTGCCTTGTACCCATTGTGGGGTGACTGGGATCACAGGGCTGGAAATGGCTGGAAACGTGCACAAGTATGATTGTTGGGACAGGATTCATTCAGTGGCGGAGGAGGTTCCGGTGGAGATCGATGAGGAGGACCTGCAGCTGATCAACGCGCTGCAGATTGCACCGCGGATCAGCTGGTCGGATGCCGCCGGCATTCTGGGCGCCCATGCCACCACGCTGGCCGCCCGCTGGGAGCGGCTGAAAGCCTCCGGAGCCGCTTGGAGCACGGCCCATCTGATGGGAGATCCGAAGCAGATGTGCCTGGCGCTGGTGGATGTGGACTGCGAGATGAAGCTGCGCGCCGAGGTCACAGCCGCGCTGGCGGCCATCCCCGAAGTGGTCACCGTGGAGGAGGCTGCCAGCAACCGTGACCTCATGCTGACCGTCATCACGCCCACCCTGGACCAGTTCAGCGACGTCGTGCTGGCACAGCTCAAAGTGATCCCGGGCCTGACCAAGTACCAGACGTCGCTGTGCACGCGTCTGCACTCCGGCGGTTACGCGTGGCGGCTGAACGTGCTGGACAAGTCGCAGAAGGCCGCGCTCCAGGCGCTCGCGGGACCCGAGGCTTCCGGCCCGGCGCCGGCCGGCAATCAGGGTCCGCCGCTGCCGCCGAGCCATCTGGAGCTGATCCCGTTCCTGGCCATGGACGGGCGCGCGGCGGCTGCCGACATTGCCCGCGCCCTGGGACGCAGCCCGGCCACCGTCCAACGGCAGCTGAACCGTGTGCTGGCCAGCCAGATTCTCTCGTTCCGGTGCGAAATCGCGCAGAACTACTCGGGATATCCGGTCAGCTGCCAATGGTTCGCCAACGTCCCGCCCGGCCAGCATGAAGCCGCCGCTGCCGAGCTGCGCAACTTCCGCAACGTCCGGCTCAGCGCTTCCACCACCGGCCGTACCAACTTCGTGATCCTGATGTGGCTGCATTCCCTGGCGGACGTTATGAGCGCCGAACAGGCACTCCAGCTGCGGATCCCCGGAATCCAGCTCGTGGAAAGTGTGGTGGTGCTCAACACCGCGAAGCGGGTCGGCTGGATGCTGAACCCGGACTCGACGGCGACCGGCGCCGTCGTCGTGCCCGCTGCGGAGCCGGCGCCGACAACGTAAGCGCTGACGCGGCCCTTTTTCAGAGGGGACCCAGGGCGCGTGTGGTGTTTATTACTTCACCGTTTCCTGTTCCAGGTCCTGGGCGAGCTCGGTCTGGAACGCCGCGTAGCGGGCCAGGTGTGCGGGACGGCGGCGCAGGATGTACCAGGCGATGCCCAGCAGGACGAACCAGATCGGCGTGACCAGCAGGGCCAGGAGCGTGTCCGGCTGGGTGGTCAGCGCCCAGAGTACGAAGGCGAAGAAGGCGAAGACCACCCAGACCATGGGGATGCCGCCGGGCATCTTGAACTTGGACGCGTCATGCAGCTGCGGACGACGCCTGCGGAAGGCAATGTAGCTGGCCAGGATGATGGACCAGACGAAGACGAAACAGACCGCGGACACGGTGGTCACCATGTCGAAGGCCTTGCCGATGTCCTGTCCCGCGTACATCAGCACGACGCCGGAGAGCAGGAGAACGCACGTCAGGAACAGGGCGTTCCGGGGCACTTTGCGGCTCGAGAGCGCGCCGAACGCGGCCGGGGCGTCGCCCTCCTGGGCCAGTCCGTACACCATGCGGGACGTGGAGTAGATGCCGGAGTTGGCGGAGGACATCGCCGAGGTCAGCACCACCAGGTTGACCACCGTGGCGGCGGCTCCCAGACCGGCCAGGGAGAACATGGCGATGAAGGGGCTGTGGCCGGCGCTGAACTGGGTCCAGGGCGTGACGGACATCAGGATGATCAGTGCGCCCACGTAGAAGAGCAGCACACGCACGGGGATGGAATTGATCGCCCGGGGCAGGTTCTTCTCCGGATCCTTGGCCTCGGCAGCCGTGGTGCCCACGAGCTCAATTCCCACAAAGGCGAACACGGCGATCTGGAAACCGGCCACGAAGCCCATGAATTCGTTCGGGAAGAAGCCGCCGTGGCTCCACAGATTGCTGAAGCTGGCCGGTCCGGCGTCGGAGCTGAACCCGCTGAAGATCATGAACAGGCCGACTACGATCAGGGCCGCGATGGCGACGATCTTGATCAGGGCGAACCAGAACTCCGTCTCGCCGAACGCCCGCACCGTGGTCAGGTTCAGCAGCAGGAGGATGGCGATGGTGACCAGGCCGGGGATCCACAGCGGGAGGGTGGGCCAGAGTTCCTTCGAGTAGCCGGCGATGGCAATAACATCCGCGATTCCGGTGATCACCCAGCAGAACCAGTAGGTCCAGCCGGTGAAGAACCCGGCCCAGGGGCCGAGCAGGTCCGCGGCAAAGTCGCTGAAGGACTTGTAGTTCAGGTTGCTCAAGAGCAGCTCGCCCATCGCCCGCATGACGAAGAACAGCATGAAGCCGATGATCGCGTACACGAAGATGACGGAGGGGCCGGCCGCCGAGATCGTCTTGCCCGAGCCCATGAACAGTCCGGTGCCGATGGCGCCGCCGATCGCGATCAGCTGGATGTGGCGGTTGCTGAGCTGCCGGTCAAGGTGGGGGGACGGCGCCAGCGTTTCAGTCGGGGTCTTCATTTTGCTGCTCCTCGAATTGACGCGAGTACGGTTGCCGCGGGGCCGGGGGGCGGGGTTGCCCCGTCGGTGGCCGCGGTGAGGTGGTTGAAAGTGTAGAAGTGGATGCCTGCGATTCTGCCCGGGTGTTCGGCCAACTCGGAAATCAAGATCGCAGGCTGGTAGCGTTCCCCGCTGAGGAGCCGGCGGGCCAGCGGGCCCTTGCGGCTGAGGAATTTCAGCGAGGCACCGACGCCGATCTGGGTGCCAAGGGCGACCAGCTTGGTTCGGGGTACGGCACCGGGGACGCCCGCCCAGACCGGCAGTTCCACGCCTTCGCGGCGCAGCAGGCCCACGTAATCCACGATCTTCGGGGCGGAAAAGCACATCTGCGTGACGATGCGGCTCGCCAGGTGCTGCTTGGCCAGCAGGGCGTCCAGCAGGTCGAGCCCGCCCACGGAGGGATGGCCCTCGGGGTAGCCGGCGACACCGATGGAGATGCCGCCGCCGGTGTACTGGGCGATGTCTTCCATCAGCTCCGCCGCAGTGCCGTAAGGTCCTGCGGCCCGCTGGGAGTCCCCTCCGATGGCAAAGACCTCCCTGATGCCGGCCGCGTCGCAGTCGCGAAGGATTCCGACGAGCTGGGAGCGCTCCTGCAGGGCACGTGCCGCGAGGTGCGGGACCACGGTGTAGCCCAGTTGTGCCAGCTGGACTGCCACGCGCATGGTGCGCCCGATGCCGTGGTGGGGCAGGCAGGTGATGCTGAGTGTTGTGCCGAGGGGCACGGCCGCCGTGACTTTTTCGACGATGCCCTCGGAGGGGATGATTTCCAGTCGTGTGGGGAACATCTTTGGTCCTTTACGGGTGTCAGGCGCCGGCATGGGCGGCGAGAAGTGAGCTGGCTTCCTGGCGGGTGGTGCCGGAGGACTCGATGTGGGCGAGGTGGGCCGGGATGTCCCAGCCTTTCTT